>NZ_JBFAPP010000039.1:0-45186 GCF_040676775.1 Micromonospora sp. NPDC049523
ACATGCCCATCGCCCGCGACGTCACCCCCACCCTCACCACCGTCCGCCTCCCCCTCGCCGACATGGGCGCCCGCGCCATGACCCTCGCCCTGCAGCCGATGGAGCCGAACCACGCCGAACAGGTGCCGGCCGAACTCATCCGGCGGGAGAGCACCGCCCCGCCGCCGGAAACCGCGATTGGCATAAGGAAAGGCAAGCCTTATCAATAGGGGAGCCCGGAATATGTGGAGAGTTTGATTCGCCGAACCGGCTGCCGCGCGCAGTGGCCCGATCTAACGTGTGGGGAAATAGGGAGAGGAAAAACCATGACCCAGATGTTGGAAATGCCGCGCGTACAGGACTGTTCGGTCAGCGACTGCGGCTACAACCACGACGGATGCCACGCCTTCGCCATCACTATCGGCCTCGGCAACTCCCAGTGCGACACGTTCATCGACAGCACGGACAAGGGCGGCACCGACGAGGCGAGCGCGCAGGTCGGCGCGTGCAAGCGGACCGAGTGCCGGCACAACCAGGGCCTCGAATGTCACGCCTCGGCGATCACGGTCGCACCCGGACTCGACGCCGCCGACTGCCAGACCTTCACCATGGCCTGAGCCACGCCAGGACCCAACCCTCGTCCGGGTCGCTCATGTGCACCTGGGCGCGGAGAATGTCCTGACCCCGCAGGTCGTGCACGGTGTTGTCGTACTCGGTGTACACCACCCGGTACACGCCCTGCGCGCCGGTGGTGAGACCGACGCCGGACCATGCCTCGCTGATGCGTACGTCGCGGTCCTCGTTCTCGACCGCCATCACCGCGAACGGCAGCGCGAACATCAACCCCACCAGTCCGAACAGCAACGGGTCGAGTACCGCCCGGACCAGAGCCATGCCGCCACCCCCTGCGAACCAGCGTGCGGCGCCGCCGTCTCCGTCCGATCGCGACCGGATCCCGATCCGCCGTCAGCGGCCCTCGGCCAGGTCCATCGCCCGGTAGATCCGCTGCTCCGAAACCGGGTACGGGGTGCCGAGCGCCTGGGCGAACACGTTCACCCGCAACTCCTCGATCAGCCAGCGGATCTGCCGTACGGCGTCGTCGTTTCGGCGCCCCGGCGGCAGGTTGGCCAGCATCTGGTCGTACTCCTGCTGCACCTGGGTGATCCGGGCGAGCTGGTTGCGGTCGCGTACGGGATCCTGCGGCAGCCGGTCCAGCCGCCGCTCGATCGCGGTCAGGTAGCGGGGCAGGTCGGCCAGCCGGGCGTACCCGGTCTCGGTGACGAAGCCCCGGTGCACCAGTGCCGAGAGCTGCGCCCGGATGTCGGCCAGTGCCGCCACCAGGGTCAGGCTCGTGGTCCGACCCAGCCGCTGCTCCACCGCGTACGCCGCGCTCAGCGCCCGCTGCACCCGGCCGACCACCTCGACCACGGTGTCGACCAGGTCGGCGCGGACCCGGTCGCGCAGCGCGGCGAAGCCCTCCGCGTCCCAGGCCGGCCCACCCGCGTCCGCGATCAGCTTGTCGATCGCCGCCCCGGCCGCGTCGTCGAGCAGGTCCAGTACGTTGCGGTGCGGGTTGCGGCTCAGCGCCAGCTTCGCCTCGTTGCTCAGCCGACCCTGGAGGAACTTCACCGGTGAGGCGACGGTGAGCCGCAACAGCCGACGGGTACCCGCCCACATCGCCTGCTGCGCCTCGGCCGCCGAGTCGAAGACCCGTACGCCGACGGTTTCACCCTCGTCCACCAGCGCCGGATGGGCGGTCACCCGGTAACCGGCTCGGACCTGCTCGATCGTGCGGGGCAGGGTGCCGATGCTCCACTCCCGCAGGCCGTGCCGTTCGAGTTCCGGTGCGGCGGCGGCGACGGTCTGGCGTACCTCGGTCTTGAGCTGGCGTTGCAGCGCGGTCAGGTCCCGGCCCTGTGCGACCGCCTTGTTCTCGTCGTCGAGCACCCGGAAGTTGAGACGCAGGTGCGCCGGCAGCTTTTCCAGGTCCCACGACTCGCGCGGCACGGTCACCCCGGTCATCCGGCGCAGCTCCCGGGTGAGCGCGTCGACCAACGGCTCCGCTCCGGGTTTGATCGAGGCGAGCACGGCCCGCGCATAGTCGGGCACCGGGACGAAGTTGCGGCGTACGGCCTTCGGCAGCGACCGGATCAGCGCGATCACCACCTCCTCCCGCAGCCCCGGCACCTGCCAGTCGAAGCTCTCCACCGGCACCTGGTTGAGCATCGGCAGCGGGATGTCGACGGTGACCCCGTCGGCGTTCGTGCCCGGCTCGAAGCGGTACGTCAGCGGCAGCGCCAGCCCGCCGGAGTGCCACTCGTCCGGGTAGTCCGCCTCCTCGATCCCGCCGCGACCGCTGTTGATCAGCATGCTCCGGTCGAAGGTGAGCAGTTCGGGCTGCTCCCGCCGGGTCCGCTTCCACCAGCTGTCGAAGTGCCGGCCGGAGACCACCTCGGCCGGGATGCGCTGCTGGTAGAAGTCGAACAGCGTCTCGTCGTCGACCAGGATGTCCCGCCGCCGGACCCGGTTCTCCAACTCCTCGACCTCGTCGAGCAACTCCCGGTTGGCGTGGAAGAACCGGTGCGGGGTCTGCCAGTCGCCCTCCACCAGGGCGTGCCGGATGAACAGTTCGCGGGACAGCTCCGGGTCGATCCGGCCGAAGTTCACCTTGCGGTTGGTGACCAGCGGGATGCCGTACAGGGTGACCTTCTCCTGGGCCACCACCGAGGCCTGCTTCTTCTCCCAGTGCGGCTCGCTGTAGGTGCGTTTCACCAGGTGCTGGGCCAGCGACTCGACCCACTCCGGTTCCACCTTCGCCGCGACCCGACCCCAGAGCCGGGAGGTCTCCACGAGTTCCGCGGCCATCACCCAGAGCGGGGGACGGCGGGCCAGCGCGGAGCCGGGGAAGATGGCGAACTTCGCGCCCCGGGCGCCGAGATACTCGCTGCCGCGCCCGCCGCCACCCGAACCGGCCGCCGCGCCCTTCGCCGAACCCTGGATGTCCTTGACTCCGACGTGGGACAGGAGGCCGGCGAGCAGCGACTGGTGGATCCGTCGGGGGTCGACGGTGACCTCGGTGCCGTCCCCGTCCGGCGCCGGCTCGACCTGACCTTGGGCCGTCGCGGCCGGCTCGGCGGCGCCGCGCCCCCGACGGTCGCGGCCCGGTCGCTGGCCGCGCGGGTTGCCGCCGTCGAGCGTACGGGTGACCTGCCGGAGCTGGCTGAAGATGTCCTGCCACTCGCGTACCCGCAGGTAGTTGAGGTATTCGGCCCGGCACATCCGGCGGAATGCGCTGGAGGACAGCTCCCGCTGCTGTTCGCGCAGGTAACGCCAGAGGTTGAGCAGGGTGATGAAGTCCGACTCCGGGTCGGCGAAGCGGGCGTGCGACTGGTCGGCCTGCGCCTGCTTCTCGACCGGCCGCTCCCTCGGGTCCTGGATGGAGAGCGCGGCGGCGATCACCATGACGTCCTCGGCGCAGCCGTTGGTCTCGCCCTCCAGCACCATCCTGGCCAACCGCGGGTCGACCGGGAGCTGGGCCAGCTTGCGGCCGAGCGGGGTGAGCCGGCGGTTCAGGTCCGTCTGGGCGGGGTCGAGCGCGCCCAACTCGTGCAGCAGGTTCACCCCGTCGGTGATGTTGCGCCGGTCCGGCGGGTCGATGAACGGGAACGCGGCGATGTCACCGAGCCCGATCGCGGTCATCTGCAGGATGACCGAGGCGAGGTTGGTCCGCAGGATCTCCGGCTCGGTGAACTCGGGCCGGCTGAGGAAGTCCGACTCGTCGTAGAGCCGGATACAGATGCCGTCGGACGTACGCCCGCAGCGGCCCTTGCGCTGGTTGGCCGACGCCTGCGACACCGCCTCGATCGGCAGCCGCTGCACCTTGAGCCGGTGGCTGTAGCGGGAGATCCTCGCCGTACCGGGGTCGATCACGTACTTGATGCCGGGGACGGTCAGCGAGGTTTCGGCGACGTTGGTGGCGAGCACCACCCGGCGGTTCGAATGCGACTGGAAGACCCGGTGCTGCTCGGCGGTGGACAGCCGGGCGTACAGCGGCAGGATCTCGGTCCCGCGCAGCCGGGGCTTGCCCTGGACCAGTCGGCTCAGCGCGTCGGCGGTGTCCCGGATCTCCCGCTCACCGCTGAGGAAGACCAGGATGTCGCCCGGCCCCTCGGCGGCCAGTTCCTCGACCGCGTCGCCGATCGCCTGGACCTGGTCGCGTACGTTGTCGCCGTCCTCGGTCTCCTCGGTGACCTCGACCAGCGGCCGGTAACGGACCTCGACCGGGTACGTCCGACCGGACACCTCCACCACCGGCGGCCCGCCGCTACCGTCCCCGTCCCCGCTGCCGTCCCCGCTCCCGCTGCCGTCCCTGTCCCCGCTTCTGGTGTCGGCTGCGCCCGTCAGGCCGCCGAAGTGCCGGGCGAAGCGGTGCGGGTCGATGGTGGCGGAGGTGATGATCACCTTCAGGTCGGGCCGGCGGGGGAGAAGTTGCCGCAGGTAACCGAGGATGAAGTCGATGTTGAGGCTGCGCTCGTGTGCCTCGTCGATGATCAGCGTGTCGTACTGGTGCAGCATCCGGTCCTGCTGCAACTCGGCGAGCAGGATGCCGTCGGTCATCAGTTTGATCAGGCTCCGGTCGCTCACCTGGTCGGTGAAACGCACCTTGTAACCGACCGTGCCACCCAACTCGGTGCCGAGTTCCTCGGCGATCCGGTCGGCCACCGTACGGGCCGCCAGTCGGCGCGGCTGGGTGTGCCCGATCAGGCCCCGTACGCCGCGTCCCAGCTCCAGGCAGATCTTCGGTATCTGGGTGGTCTTGCCGGAGCCGGTCTCGCCCGCGACGATCACCACCTGGTGGTCCCGGATCGCCGCCGCGATGTCCTCGCGCTTCTCGCTCACCGGCAGCCCGGCCGGGTACGTGATCACCGGTACGGCGGCCCGCCGCCGGGCCAGCCGCTCCTGCGCCCCGGCCAGTTCCGCGACGAGTTCCTCACCGGCCAGCTCCCGTTTGAGCGGGTCGCGGATCCGGCGTACGCCGTCTATCCGGCGCTGGAGCCGGCGTTGGTCACGGAAGATCAGTTCGGGCAGGCTGGCCTGCACCTCGCGGATCGGATCGGGCAGCGCGCGGGCGGATGGTGTCTGCATGTCGCTGCCAAGGATAGGCAGCGTCGCCGACGAGTGCCCCTGGTTATCCCCCGTCGTCTGACCGCTGCCCGGCCCAGCCCGACGGCAGCGCGTACGCCCAACCTTCCGGGTGGTGTTCCGGTCGCGCGACCGGGTCGGTCAACGGCCGGCCGTTGATCAGGTGTTCCAGTGCCCACCGGGTGCTCGGATGGGCCACCACCAGCACCCGGTGGCCGTCCCAGGCACTGGCCAGGTCGCGCAGGAAGCCGTACGCCTGGTCGACCACCTGCCGGAAGCTCTGCCCGTTGGGAAACGGCTGGTCGAGGTGCACGGCCTGCCGGGACAGCACCTCGGTCAGCGGTGCGCCGTCGAGGTCGCCGAAATCACACTCGCGCAGCCGGGTGTCCCGGTGCACCGGGATCCGGAAGCCGCGGAACGCCAGCTCGACGGTGGCCACCGCCCGATCCAGGTCGGAACAGAAGATCGCGCCCAGCCCGTCGCCCCGGCGGCGCTCGCCGAGTTCCCTGGCACACCGCCGCCCGTACGCGGACAGTTGACCGGGCTGCCAGCCGGTCGCTCGTCCGGCCTCGTCGTCACTGGTCATCGCGTGCGTCTCGAAGATGATGTCGACCCCCATGCCGCCAGCCTGCCGGATGCCGGTCGGTGTCGGAGTCGGGTCGGCCGGTGTCGGGTCAGCTCGGTGACGGGCCGGGTTCGAGCAGCGTCGCCGGCAGCGGCACGTTGCGGAACCGGACGTTGCCCGGCGGCGTACCCCAGATCAGCACCTCGACCGAGAGCCGGCCGGCGCGTACGGCCGGGTCGTTGTCGTAGAGCCGCCCGGCCAGCTCCGGCTCGCCGACGAACACACAGAGCTCACCGGCGTCCGTGCCGTCCGGCCCGACCAGCGGTCCGGCGGCGATCACGTGCCCCTGCTCCACCAGCCCGTCCTGATGGGCCCGGTGGGCGTCCCAGAGCCGGAGCAGCGCCGCCTCGGGCAGCTCCGGCGGAGCCGTCGGGCGACGTACCAGGACCACCGTGTGGTGCTCGAAGTGCATGCCTTCAGGCTAGGGCGCGCGGGGCGGCTGACGGTGAGATCGGTCATCTCTTGTTAGGCCGGGGACCGACAAGATCCTAAGGTAAGCCGATCCTAAGCGGGGAGGTGAGAGCGGGTGCATGACGTTGCGGAGCGACCAAGGGTGGCGGTGACGCCGACCCGCCGGTCCGGGCGCAGCCGGATCACGGTCGTCCTCGGAGCGCTGATCCTGCTCGGCCTGCTGGTGCTGGCGAGCCTGGCGCTCGGCAGCAAACCACTCGCGCCCGCGGAGGTCTGGCACGCGCTGGTCGCCCCGGACGGGGGAGAGGCCAGCAGCATCGTGCACGACCTGCGCATCCCCCGTACGGTGCTCGGGCTGGCCGTCGGCGCGGCCCTCGCCGTCGCCGGGGTACTGCTCCAGGCCCTCACCCGCAACCCGCTCGCCGAGCCGCGCATCCTCGGCATCAGCGCCGGGGCGTCGCTCGGCGTGGTCACCGCCATCGCCGTGTTCGGCGTCGGCACCCTCAACGGGTACGTCTGGTTCGGCATCGTCGGGGCGCTCCTCGCCGGACTGCTCGTCTTCGGCGTCGCCAGCCGTACCCGCGACGGCGCGAACCCGGTCACGCTCGCCCTGGTCGGCGCCGCCCTGGACGCCAGCCTCGGCGCGGTCACCATCGGCCTGCTCACCGTCGACGCCCGTACCTTCGAGGAGTACCGGTTCTGGGTCGTCGGCGGGCTGGGCGGTCGTGACGTCGACGTCGCCGCCCAGGTCGCCCCGTTCGTCATCGCCGGACTGCTGCTCGCCGCGATGGTCACCCGAGGACTGGACGCGCTCGCCCTCGGCGACGACGTCGCCCGTGGCCTCGGCAACCGGGTCGGACTGATCCGGATCGGCGGCGGAGCCGCGGCGGTGCTGCTCACCGGTGCCGGAGTCGCCGCGGCCGGCCCGATCGCCTTCGTCGGCCTCGCCGTGCCCCACCTGGCCCGCGCGCTGGTCGGCGCCGACCAGCGCTGGACCCTGGCCGTCTCGGTGCTGCTCGGCCCGGCCCTGCTGCTCGGCGCCGACATCGTCGGACGCCTGATCGCACCGCCCGGTGAGGTGCCCGCCGGCATCGTCACCGCCCTGATCGGCGCCCCGCTGCTCGCCCTGCTGGTCCGCCGGGCCCGGGTGGTGACCGCGTGAGCGCCTCCACCCAACTGTTGCCCGGCCGCTCACTGCTGCGCCTCGGGCGGGTCAACGTGCTCGTCCGGCGCCGCTCGATCCTGGTCGCGGTGGTGCTCGTACTCCTGCTCGCCGGGGCCATGGTGCTGAGCCTGTCGCTCGGCACCCCGTACGTCGCCCCGGTCGACGTACTGCACTCGTTGGGCAACCTCGGCGACCCGAACGGCACCGGGACCCCGTACGACGTGGTCGTGAACCGGCTCAGGCTGCCCCGGGTGGTGCTCGCGGTGGCCGTCGGCGCGGCCTTCGGCATCGCCGGCACCCTGATCCAGAGCGTCGCCCGCAACCCGCTCGCCAGCCCCGACATCATCGGCATCACCCAGGGCGCCGGCCTGGTCGCCACCATCGCGCTGACCACCGGCGCCTCGGCCGCGATCCTCGCACCGAGCGCGCTCGCCGGTGGCCTGATCGCGGCCGCGGCGGTGTTCGCCCTCGGCGCCCGGCACGGGCTGGCCGCCCAGCGGTTCGTCCTCGCCGGGGTCGCGGTCGCGATGGCGCTGCGCGCCGTCACCGAGGTCGTCATGATCTCCGCCGACCCGATCGACGGACAGCGGGCCCAGATCTGGCTGGTCGGCACCCTCGCCGGCAAGGGCTGGACCGAGGCGACCTGGATCGCGGTCACCCTCGTGGTGCTGCTGCCGGTGCTGTTCTGGGCCGGCTGGGCGTTGCACACCAGCGCACTCGACGACGACACCGCACGAGGACTCGGGCTGCGCCCTGCCGCCCGGCGGATCGGCCTGGCCGGCGTCGGCGTACTTGTCGCCGCGATGGTGACCGCCCAGGTCGGCGCGGTCGACTTCGTCGCACTCGTCGCACCCCAGGTGGCCCGGCGGCTCGCCCGCACCGAACGGCCCCCACTGGTCTGCGCGGCGCTGGTCGGGGCCCTGCTGGTGGTGCTCGCCGACCTCGCCGGGCGGCGCCTGTTCGCGCCGGCGCAACTGCCCGCCGGCGTACTCACCGCGGCCATCGGCGGGCCGTACCTGCTGTTCCTGCTCGTGCGCGGACGCCGGAGGAATTCGTGATGCTGTCCACCCGTGAACTCGTCGCCGGCTACGACGAGCGGACCGTGCTCGACCGGCTCGACCTCGACCTGCCGGCCGGCGCGTTCACCGTCATCGTCGGCCCGAACGCCTGCGGCAAGTCCACCCTGCTGCGCACCATGGCCCGGCTGCTCACCCCGCGCGCCGGTACCGTCCTGCTCGACGGCACCGCCATCCGGGAACTGCCCACCCGCGAGGTGGCCCGGCGGCTCGGCGTACTGCCACAGAGCCCGCTGGTTCCCGAGGGGGTGACCGTCGCCGACCTGGTCGGACGGGGCCGGCAACCGCACCAGAGCTGGTGGCGGCAGTGGTCACCGCAGGACGCCGAGGCCGTACGCGAGGCGATGGCGCTCGCCGCCGTCGACACGCTGGCCGACCGCGCGGTGGACACCCTCTCCGGCGGTCAGCGGCAGCGGGTCTGGATCGCGATGACCCTGGCCCAGCAGACCGACGCGCTCCTGCTCGACGAGCCGACCACCTTCCTCGACCTGGCGCACCAGGTGGAGATCCTGGACCTGCTGCACCGCCTGCGGGCCGAGCGCGGCCGGACCGTCGTCGCCGTCCTGCACGACCTCAACCAGGCGGCCAGGTACGCCGACCACCTGGTCGCCATGCGCGCCGGTGAGGTCGTCGCCGCCGGACCGCCCCGGGAGATCCTCACCGCCGACCTGGTCCGTGACGTCTTCGGGCTCGAATGTGTGGTCGTGCCCTGCCCGGTGAGCGGTGCGCCGCTGGTCGTACCCGCACTCACCACCCCGTCTCCGGCCGGTACGGCAACCGCCGTGTCCGCCTGACCCACCCGATCGGGTACGGCCGAACGCCGTACCCGATCACGAGAAGGATGCGGCGACCCGCCGTACCCGTCGAAGTTGAACCGAAAGGAACACCCATGCGCCGTCCCGCCGCCACCCTCGCCGCGGTCGTCGCCCTCGGTGTCGGCCTGACCGGATGCGCCAAGAGCGACCCGGTGGCCGGCGGAACCGAGGCGCAGACGCACCCGGTCGTGCACGCGATGGGCACCACCGAGGTCCCGGTCCACCCGCAACGGGTCGTGGTCCTCGACAGCGACAAGATCGACAGTGCGCTGTCGCTCGGCATCGTGCCGGTCGGCACCGCCATCGCCAGCGAGTCTGACGGGCTGCCCACCTACCTCGGTGACAAGGTCGCCTCGATCAAGCTCGTCGGCCTGACCACCGAGCCCGACCTCGAGGCGATCACCGCGCTCAAGCCCGACCTGATCATGGGCAGCAAGTTCCGCCAGGAGAAGTTCTACGACGAGCTCAGCGCGATCGCCCCGACCGTCTTCACCGACAAGGTCGGCATCACCTGGAAGGCGAACTTCCTCCTCGACGGTCAGGCGCTCGGCAAGGAGCAGGAAGCCAAGGACCTGATGGCCGGCTACGAGAAGCGGGCCAAGGAGGTCGGCACCAAGATCGGCGACCCGGCCGCGAAGAAGATCTCCATCGTCCGGTTCCGCGCCACCGAGATCCGGGTGTACGGACCCGACTCTTTCTCCGGCATCGTCCTCGGTGACGTCGGCCTCGGCCGTACCGAGCGGCAGCTGCTGGCGAACAAGGAGGACAAGCGGTTCGACTCGGTCAGCCCGGAGCGGATCAGCGAGGTCGACGGCGACGTCATCTTCGTCTGCGCGTTCGGCGAGAAGGCCGTCGTGCGGCAGACCGAGGTGACCGGCGGCAACCTGTGGCGCAACCTCTCCGCGGTGAAGGCGGGTAAGGCGTACACCGTCTCCGACGAGACCTGGATGACCGGCATCGGCGTCACCGCCGCCGGCAAGATCCTCGATGACCTGGAGAAGTACCTCCTCCCCGCCTGACCCCCACCGCGCCCACCCCCCAAGATCCGCACTCTTTCTCTACGGGAGTGATGATCTTGGGGGGAGGGGTGGGGAGAGTGGGGGGAGGGTCAGGCGGCGGTGGACCAGATGGCGCTGAAGGCGGCTGCCTCGCCGGCCAGCCAGCTTTCGACCTGCTCGGCGCGGACGGACGGGCTGCGGCGGTGGGTGACGCCCCGGCGCACGTCGACCAGCACCGGCTCGGCGTGCGGAAGCACCTGGTCCATGTGTCGGGCCATCAGGTGCAGGCTGGCCAGCACCAGTTCGTCGCTCGGCGGTGCCTCGTCGAAGTGCAACCTCACCGCCTCGGCGTGGCCGTCCGCGAACCGCAGCCCGAGATGCGGATTGATCTTGACCGGTAGCCCGCCGAGCAGGCCGAGCGCGTCGTGGGTCTGGGCCAGCTCGACCGACCGCGGGTCACCGAGCGAGTTGAGGTACGCCAACGTGCCCGGGACCAGCGCCTGGTAGAGCGGTCGCCAGCGCGGCTTGACCAGGTCGGGTACCTGGTTGACGTGGGTGCCGCCGGTGTGGAACGCCAGGTCGGACTTGAGCGCCTTGACGAACTGACCGTGAGGGTTGAAGCCGGAGCGGCTGGCCCGCTGCTTGCGCAGCCCGCCGACGAAGTTCGCCTTCGCCGGGCCGGTGCGGTCGACGTAGCGGGAGAAGGCGAGCAGGGTCGCGTAGGGCAGAACGGGAGCGGCGGGCTGGGTGGCGGCGGCGGGCGCGGTGGTTGCGGGCGGTGCACTGGAGGCGGGCGCAGTCACGGCAGTCCTCCCAGGTCAGGAGCCGGATTAGTACACCCATTCTAATCGATCGGCACCGCTCCGCCCAGCCGAAAACGGCCGTACCGGACAGCGAATATTGCTGTCTGGTGCGGCCGAGATTCCGCACAGTGAGGGCGGTCCGGCGCGGGTCCGCGCGGGCGGCTAGAGCTGGCCCACCTCGGTCACCCGGACCACCGCCGCACCGGCCTCGTCGGACGCGGCCAGGTCGACCTCCGCGCTGATACCCCAGTCGTGGTCGCCGTTCGGGTCGTCGAAGATCTGCCGGACCGTCCACTTGTCCCGCTGCTGGTCGAGCAGGAGCAACGCCGGACCGCGCGCGGCCGGACCGGTGCCGATCTCGTCGTACGCCTCGAAGTAAGGCTCCAGCGCGTCGGCCCAGTCGTCGCCGGTCCAACCCGCCTCGTTGTCCAATTCGCCCAGCTCGTCGTAGCGGCGCAGCGCGGCCAGCTCGACCCGGCGGAACATCGCGTTGCGTACCAGCACCCGGAACGCGCGCAGGTTACCGGTGACGGCTGGCGGGCGCAGGTCGACCACCGCCTCCACGCCCTCCTCGGTCGGGTTGCGCAGCCGCTCCCACTCGTCGATCAGGCTGGAGTCGACCTGGCGGACCAGCTCACCCAGCCACTCGATGAGGTCGATCAACTCCTCGGTCTTGGCGTCCTCGGGCACGGTCTGCTTGACCGCCTTGTACGCGTCGGCCAGGTAGCGCAGCACCAGCCCCTCGGAGCGGGACAGCCCGTAGAAGGCGACGTACTCGACGAAGGTCATCGCGCGCTCGTACATGTCGCGGACCACGGACTTCGGGGCCAGCTCGTGGTCGGCGACCCACGGGTGCCCCTGCCGGTACATCTCGTACGCGGCGTCCAGCAGCTCGGCGAGCGGCTTCGGGTGGGTGACCTCGTTGAGCAGCTCCATCCGGGCTTCGTATTCGATCCCGTCGGCCTTCATCTGCTGGACCGCCTCGCCACGCGCCTTGAACTGCTGCGCGGAGAGGATCTGGCGCGGATCGTCCAGGGTCGCCTCGATCACCGACAACGCGTCCAGCGGGTACGTCGGCGACTCCGTGTCCAGCAGCTCGATCGCGGCCAGCGCGAACGGCGACAGCGGCTGGTTGAGCGCGAAGTCGAACTGCAGGTCGACGGTGAGCCGTACCCGGCGTCCGGCCGCGTCCGGCTCGTCGAGCTGCTCGACCACACCACCGGCGAGCAGCGCCCGGTAGATCGCGATCGCCCGGTGGATGTGCTTGCGCTGGGCGGCCTTGTCCTCGTGGTTGTCGGTGAGCAGGTGCCGCATCGCGGCGAACGCGTCACCCGGCCGGCTGATCACGTTGAGCAGCATCGAGTGGCTGACGTGGAAGCTGGAGGTGAGCGTCTCCGGCTCGGCCTCGATCAGCCGCTCGTACGTCGGCTGGCCCCAGCCGATCGAGCCCTCCGGCGGCTTCTTGCGGACCACCTTGCGCCGCTTCTTCGGATCGTCGCCCGCCTTGGCGAGCGCCTTCTCGTTCTCGATCACGTGCTCGGGTGCCTGCACCACCACCCGGCCCATGGTGTCGAAGCCGGCCCGTCCGGCCCGCCCGGCGATCTGGTGGAACTCGCGCGCCTTGAGCAGCCGGGTGCGTACGCCGTCGTACTTCGACAGGGCGGTGAACAGCACGGTCCGGATCGGCACGTTGATGCCGACGCCGAGGGTGTCCGTACCGCAGATGACCTTGAGGAGTCCGGCCTGGGCCAGGGTCTCCACCAGCCGGCGGTACTTCGGCAGCATGCCCGCGTGGTGCACGCCGATGCCGTGCCGGACCAGCCGCGACAGCGTACGGCCGAAGCCGGCGGTGAACCGGAAGTTGCCGATCGCCTCGGCGATGGCGTCCTTCTCGGCCCGGGTGGAGATGTTGATGCTCATCAGCGCCTGGGCCCGTTCCAGGGCCGCCGCCTGGGTGAAGTGCACGACGTAGACCGGCGCCTGGTGGGTGGTGAGCAGTTCTTCGAGCGTCTCGTGCATCGGCGTGGTGACGTACGAGAACAGCAGCGGCACCGGCCGTTCGGCGTTCTTGACCACGGCGGTGCTCCGCCCGGTACGCCGGCTCAGGTCGTCGGTGAACCGGCTGACATCGCCCAGCGTGGCCGACATCAGCACGAACTGCGCCTGGGGCAGCTCGATCAGCGGCACCTGCCAGGCCCAGCCCCGGTCCGGCTCGGCGTAGAAGTGGAACTCGTCCATGATCACCAAGCCGACGTCGGCCTGGTCGCCGTCGCGCAGGGCGATGTTGGCCAGGATCTCCGCGGTGCAGCAGATGATCGGGGCGTCCTCGTTCACGCTGGCGTCGCCGGTGAGCATGCCGACGTTCTCCGCGCCGAAGATGTCGCAGAGCGCGAAGAACTTCTCCGACACCAACGCCTTGATCGGCGCGGTGTAGAAGCTGACCCGGTCGTCGGCGAGCGCGGCGAAGTGGGCACCGGTCGCCACCAGGCTCTTACCGGAGCCGGTCGGGGTGCTCAGGATGACGTTGGCGCCCGAGACGATCTCGATCAGCGCCTCTTCCTGGTGGGGGTAGAGGGTGAGCCCCTGATCCTTGGCCCAGTTGGCGAAGGCGTCGAAGAGCAGGTCTGGGTCGGCGCTGCCCGGCAGCTGATCGGTGAGCGTCATGGCCGGTCAATCGTGCCTGGATCACCCCGCCAACGCCAATCCGCCTCCTGTCCACCCTCTGGATGCTCAGCGGTGGGCTCAGTGACGGGATCGGCGGCGGGCTCAGCGGGGGGTCGGTGACGGGCTCGGTGATGGGCTCAGCGGCGGTGGAAGATCAGGTCGAAGATGGGGCGGCCGGCGGCCAGGGCACGCCGTTCGAACTTGGTCACCGGCCGGTGCTCCGGCCGGGGCGCGTAACCGGCGTACGCGTTGACCAGGGCGGGGTCGTCGGTGAGCGTCTGGCGCATCTGCTGGGCGTACTCGGGCCAGTCGGTGGCGCAGTGCAGGGTCGCGCCGGGGACGAGCCGGGAGCACAGCAGCGCGACGTGTGCGGGCTGGATCAGCCGGCGCTTGTGGTGCCGTGCCTTGGGCCACGGGTCGGGGAAGAACACGTGGACCGCGTCCAGGCTCTCCTCGGGCAGGCAGTGCAGCAGCTCGATCGCGTCGCCCCGGGCGACCCGTACGTTGGTCAGCGCGCGGCGTTCGGTGACCGCCATCAGGTTGGCAATTCCCGGCGTGTGCACCTCGACCGCGAGATAGTCTCGGCCAGAGTCGGCGGCGGCCATCGCCACGGTGGCGTCGCCCATTCCGGAGCCGATCTCCAGCACCACCGGGGCCTGGCGACCGAAGAGGGTGGACAGATCCACCTGCACCTCGGGTGGGTCCGGGACCATCAGGCCGTAGTCGGGCCAGAGCCGGTCCAGTGCGTCGAGGTGCCGCCCGCTGAGGCGACCTCGGCGGGGATGGAAGGTGCGGATCCCGGGGACATGCCGTGCGGGCACGGTGTCGGTCCCGGGGTGGTCGGTGGAGGTCACAGGAACGTGAGCCTACGCGATCAGCGAGATCGAACGCGTGTGCTCGTGGTCACCGAATGAGAGAATTTCTTCCGTACGGCAGGCCAGGTGTCGCCCGCCAGGTGCTGCCCGACGGTGCCGGGAGGTGTCATGGCGACTCCACATCGACGCGCTGGCGCGCTGCTCGCCGCCATCCTTGCCCTGTCCGGCGTCCTGCTCGTCCCGTCCCCGGCGTGGGCTGGCGACATCTACGTCCAGCTCAGCCCGAGCACCGTCGAGGCCGGCTACCTGGTCGGCATCCGGGCCAGTTGCAGCGAGAACACCATGCCGGCCACGGTCGAGTCGGCGGCCTTCGGCACCGTCACCGCCCAGCCGCAGGACGGCCTGCTGACCGCGGCGGCGCTGGTGCCCGAGGGCACCGACGCGGGCACGTTCCGGGTCAAACTCAACTGTCCGGACGGCCGCAACGGCTCGACCATGCTGAACGTGGTGGCGGCCGGCCGGCCCCAGCGTGGTCCGGCGACCGGCTTCGGCGGCTCCGCCGGTCCGGACGCCGGTGACCTGCTGCTCGTCGGCGGGATCACGGTCACCCTGCTCGGTGCCGTACTCGGCCTGGTCGCGCTGCGCCGCCGTGCCGCAACGGTGCCGTCCGGACCGGCCCGCGGCCGGCACGCTCCCTGACCGGTACGCCGATGCCCCGCCCGTCCTCAGCCGGTCCGCCGGCCAACTCGCCCCGACCGGGCAACCCGTCCCGGTCGTCGGTGCAGTGGTCGTTGCTGACGACGGATCACACCCGTTCGAAGCTGGGTCGGCCCCGTGCCACGGTCGGTCCGCCCCGGGCGCCGCAGGAGCAGGAGCCCCCCACCCCGAACCGGACGAACTTCTGGGGTGGTTCGGCGCGCAGGTACCAGCCGGCACCCCGTCCCCGCCCCGGTCGCTCGGAGCGCCCCGGGGGCCGCCGCTGGATCGGGCCGCTCGCGGTGGTGCTGGTGCTGCTCGGGGTGTTCGCCACCGGGGCCGGGCTCGGGCAGTCCGGCGGCGGCCTCTGGGCCACGCTGATGAGCCGTTCGGACCGGCCGCCGCCGCTGGACTTCCCGGTGCTGGAACCGAGCCCACCGGTCAAGCTGGAGATCGACTCGATCGACGTACGCGCACCGGTGCACCGGGTCGGCCTGGCCGACGACGGTTCGATCGCCGTACCGGCGTTGGAGAAGCACAACGAGACCGGCTGGTACGAGCGCGGCCCCACACCGGGACAGTTCGGCCCGGCCATCATCGTCGGTCACGCGGACACCAAACAGGGCCCGTCGGTCTTCCACGACCTGGTCAAGCTCCGCCCCGGCGCGAAGATCAAGGTGACCCGGGAGGACCGGTCGGTTGCCATCTTCGAGGTCAACTCGGTGGAGCACTTCGACAAGGCCAAGCTCCCCGAGGAACGGCTCTACGGCTCGTACGAGCGGCCGGTGTTGCGCCTGATCACGTGCGGCGGCGAGTGGGTCGGTGGTGGGATCGGCTACGCGGACAACATCGTCGCCTTCGCCTCCCTGGTCGACTCCCGCGACGCCTGACACCCGCGACGCCTGATTCCTGCGGCGCCTGATTCCGCGGCGTTTGATCCTGCGACGCCTGACCTCGTGACCGTCGTTCACTCGACCGGTGGATCCGGTCGGTGATGCGAACCGGATTCGCCTGCCGGGTGAGGAGGATCGGGGGCGGGATCGTCCGCGGAGAAACGGGGCAGACATGTGGAAGCTGGCCGCCTTGACAGGCGCCACCGGATCCGTCCTGGTGCTGGCGCTGGGTGCGAGCATCACCCCGCCGGCCCGCTCGCCGGTCGAGCCGACGGGTGGTAGCGGGGTGTCGCGTGCGGCTCTGGACGACGACAACGCGAGCCCGCCCACCGCGACCAGCCACCCGGAGCAGCCACCGCCCCCTCAACTGCCGGCGGATTTCCGGGGAGTCGGCCGGTACCTCGTGCCCGACCTCGGGATCGACGTTCCTTTCACCTGGCAGGGGAGGGGCGGCGACAGTCAGATGGTCGCCGGTGGCCCGGAGCATCCGATCTGGTTCACCAACCTGATCTACCAGAACACGCTCTACACGCTCACGTACAAGTGGCCGAACATCCCACTGGAGCCGCCGCGCCCGTGCAGCAAGATCCCGGGGATCTTCAACCGCGACATTCTGAACGCGACCCTGAGGACCGCCCGTTTCGTGGGACCGGAGGTCCTCCAGGGAAGCAAGGACCGGCACGTCGATCATTGGCGGGTCGGTGTCGTCGGGGGCTCGACGAAGCCGGGGGAGTTCTTCCGGTTCCCGATCGCGCTCGGTGACGTGTACGTCGACCAGGGGGATCCGAGCCAGTGGTGGCAGGTGTTGCAGTTCGGCTTCCAGAACCTCTTCGACCCACAGTTGGACGAGTGGTTCACGATGACGACGTTCAGCCACCTGCCGGGACAGGTGACGCTGCCGGCAAGTTGTCCGCCTCCGACGCCTCCGACGCCGTCGGCCGGCACCTGGCAGGATGGGCAGCCGCTGCCGGCGCCCTGACGTCCACTCTCGTACGTCGTCCTCGATTCACTACGGCAGGGACCATGTACGAGCCGGCGGCACGACTCTCCTCGCCGGGCAGCTACGCGGCCGGCGGCCCGGCGAGCTGCACGACCTCGAACTCCAGCAGGTTGGCGCCGGTGGCGACCGGCTTGGGGCGTTCTCCGGCGGGAGTGCCGCCCTGGCCGTGCGCCGCCTGGGACGGACCCGCGGCCCAGGCCTGGTACGCCTCTTCGCTCTCCCACTTCGTGTAGACGAAGTAGCGGGTCTCCCCGCCGACCGGGCGGAGCAACTCGAAGCCGAGGAAGCCGGGCTGCTTGTCCACCGCGCCCTTGCGGGCGGCGAAGCGCCGCTCCAGTTCCTCGCCCGCGCCGGCCGGTACCTCGATAGCGTTGATCTTCACGACTGCCATGGCACCAGCCTAGGGGCTGAGCCGCCGGCCGTCGCCCGCCAAGCTGCTCGACCGGTCGCGTGTCACAGCCCGGCGACCGTCGGCCCATGTTCGGCCACCGAGGGTTCGGTGTCGACCACGATCGGGGCGTGGTCGGAGGGCCCGGTGCCCTTGCGCGCCTCCCGGTCCACGTACGCCGAGGAGACCGCGTCGGCGAAGGAGTCGGTCGCGTACACCAGGTCGATCCGCATGCCCTTGTTCTGGTGGAACATCCCGGCCCGGTAGTCCCAGTACGTGTACGGGTGCGGCCCCTTCATCGGCGTCGGCACCACGTCGCGCAGCCCGAGTTCGCGCAGCTCGGCGAGGGCCTGCCGCTCGGCCGGGGTGACGTGGGTCGAGCCGACGAAGAGCGCCGGGTCCCACACGTCGGCATCGGTCGGGGCGACGTTGTAGTCCCCGCACACGGTCAGCGGCCGGCCCGGTCGCAGTTCGGCGGCCAGTGCCTCGCGCAGCGCGGCCAGCCAGGCCAGCTTGTACGTGTAGTGCGGCGAGTCCGGGGTGCGCCCGTTCGGTACGTAGATCGACCAGACCCGTACGCCGCCGCAGGTGGCCGCGAGGGCGCGGGCCTCCGGTTCGGGGAAGCCGGGTTCACCGGCAAAGCCCACCGCCACGTCGTCGAGTCCGACGCGGGAGAGGATCGCCACCCCGTTCCAGCGGCCGTCACTGTGGCTCGCGGTGGAGTAGCCGAGCTCGCCGACCTCGGCGACCGGGAAGGCACCGTCCGGGCACTTCGTCTCCTGGAGGCAGACGACGTCCGGTTCGGTGTCGGCCAGCCAGCTCAGCAACCGGGGGAGCCGGGCCTTGACCGAGTTGACGTTCCAGGTAGCCAGGCGCATGTGCACAGCCTGCCGTACGCGGGGCCCGGTCGCAGACCTTGCCGCGCCGTCGTCGCGGGCACCGAGCGGCTCCGGCCGGCGGCGAGGTTCGCCACCGGCCGGAGCGAGACGGTCTGCTCGACCGTCGATCGGCCCGGGGGTCGATCGACGTCGACGTCGTCAGGTGCCGGGGGTGTCGCCCGGACGGGGGCCCTGCTGTTCGGCGAGGAACCGTTCCAGCTCCGCACCGAGTTCGTCGGCGGTCGGCAGGGGTCCGGTCTGGGCGGAGAGCAGGTTGGCGCCGCCGCGCCCGCGGGTGAAGGCGTCGTACTGCTCTTCGAGGGCGTGGACCAGTGCGCCGGCCTCGTCGGTCTGGGCCACCTGCCGGTCGATGTCGGTCCGGACCAGCTCGGCGGCGGTACGCAGACCCTCGGTGGGCAGGAGCAGCCCGGTCGACCGGGAGATGGAGCTGAGCAGCAGCTCGGCCGCGGCCGGGTATTCGGTCTGCGCCACGTAGTGCGGCACGTGCACCGCGAAGCCGATGGCGTCGCGGCCCTGCTGACCGAGGCGGAATTCCAGCAGGTGCCCGGCGCTGCCCGGCACCTGCACCCGCTGCAACCACGGCTCGTGCCCGCTGATCAGCTCGGGCCGGGTGGCGTGCGCGGTGACTCCGGTGGGCCGGGTGTGCGGGACAGCCATCGGAATCGAGTTCAGCCCCACGGTCAGGCGTACGCCGAGCTGGTTGGCGACCGCGATCACCGCGGCGGTGAACCGTTCCCACTGCATGTCCGGTTCCGGGCCGGTGAGCAGGAGCAGCGGCGTCCCCGCGTCGTCGTGCAGCAGGTGCAGTTCGAGTTTCGGATCCTCGTACGACTCCCAGTGGTCCTCGACGAAGATCATCGTGGGTCGCCGGGAGCGGTAGTCGAGCAGCTGGTCGATGTCGAAGGTGGCGATCGGCCGACCTTCCAGCGTCGACAGGAGCTGTTCCCGGGCGAGCCGGGTCGCGTTGCCGGCGTCGGTGAAGCCGGTCAGCGCCTGGATCAACACCGGCTGACCCAGCTCGGGCAGGTCGTCGGTGAGCTGGTAGAGCTCGTGCGGATCGAGCACCGGTAAGGACCTCCTCAACGGGATGCGCCTACGACAGGCGACACCTCGGTGTACGCAACGCTTCCGCCATCTTGGTCCATTCCGTTCGGCGACTCCGTCACCCCCCTTGAGCATGACTCGCGAGCGAGCGTCTGGGCAGGGGGCGTGGCGTCGGGTTGTCGCCGCCCGGCTGGAAAATCCGGCCGTACGACCCCCGGTCTACACCGCGGACAGCGCCTCCTGCCAGCACGGTTGGCCAAACGGCTGATACCGGGATCGCCTGTCGTTTCGGTCAATCTCCACCGAACAGTGGAGGGGTGGCGGTGGGGCTGGGCGTACGCGCCGGTTCGAAGGTAAATGCCGGGATGATCCGGTGGTCGCGCTATCGGAGGTATGACCGCCTCGCCGGAGATGGCGGCTCGGCTCCTGACCCGTCACCGGGTGCCCGGTTAGCCGACCGGCAAGTGTGGCGAGCGCCACGCGGTCACCCTCCGTAATTGCGTTTTTCCGTGCCTAGCCTCGTCGGATGCGTGACGACGACAGACTTGAACCCAAGGAAGACGCCGTAGGCACCACTGACCGTTCGGACGATGCGGCCTCCGACAAGGCGGCCACCGGCTCGTCCGGCCAAGACACCGACACCCGTGGGCGGCTCGACCGGCTCACCACCGCACTGCGGAGCACGACCGTGACCGCAACGCAGGGACTCGCCACCGCGATCACGGGACTCCGTCAAGAGTCACTCAACGTGATCACCAAAGCTTCGCGACTGCGGGCATCCGACCTGCGGGCCCTGGCCCGGCGATGGGGCTCACCCCGGCAGATCCGCCCGGTTCCCCGTACGGTGGCCGTCGGTCTGCTCTGCGCCCTCGGTCTGCTCGCCTTCACCCAGGGCCGGATCGTGACCGGGAACACACCCGCCGAGAGCGAGCCGAGCGCCGCGCGGTCCGCACTGGTCCAGCGGGCGCAGGCGGACCAGGCCGCGTCCCGGTCGGAGAAGCGTACGGAGGCCGCCCCGACGGCGACGGCCGATCCGGACGTGCCCGCGGCGCAACCGTCGCCGCCCCCGGCCGCCCCCGCGCCCGCCCCGCCGGTCGATCCGGGCCCGGTCGCCGGCCTGACCGGGGTGCAGATGGACAACGCCAAGGCCATCGTGCGTACCGGGCACGACATGGGTATGCCGCGTCGCGCCCTGGTCATCGGGGTGGCGACCGCGATGCAGGAGAGCAACCTGCTCAACCTGGCCAACAACGCCCTGCCCGAGTCGCTGAACCACTCGCACCAGGGCACCGGCTGGGACCACGACTCGGTCGGCCTGTTCCAGCAGCGGACCAGCAGCGGTTGGGGACCGGTCGACAAGCTGATGGACCCGGCGTACGCGACGGCGCAGTTCTTCAACGCGCTACGGCGGATCCCCGGCTGGCAGCAGATGGCGCTGACCGACGCGGCGCAGGCCGTACAGGTGTCGGCGTTCCCGGGCTACTACGCCCAGCACGAGGGCGCGGCGACCGAGGTGGTCGACGCGATCATCCCGCCGAACCGGTGACCACGATCCGGTCCAGGTCGGCCGTACGGCTACGCCGGTTGCCGAGCTCGACCGAGTTGTCACCGGCCAGCAGGGACAGCGTGATCGACACCTCGCCGACCGGTGCGCTGTCGGAGCCGGTGTCCGCGAACGACACGTCGCGCTGCTGGCCGTTCACGGTGAGCGTGCCCGACCGTCGCTGGGTGCTGAAGTAGTACAGGGTGAGGGTGTAGCGGCCGGCGGCGGGCACCGTGAGCCGGGTGAACCGGACCGTGTTGCCGGACCCGTCGCCGATGCCGGTGACCACCGCGCCGCCGGACGCCCCGCTGCGTGAACGGGTGCCGGTCCGGCCCCGCCGTTCCGCCGCCGACCCCTCCGCCTCCACCGACACGGTGAACACCGCCGGTGGTGGCGGTGGCGGCGGCGCCACCTGTGCGGGTTGGTTCGGCGCCGGTGGTGCCGGTGGCGGCGGCGCGGGCACACCGGTGCCACCGGGCGCCGGTGGGACCGCCGGGGCACCGCTCGGTGTGGCGATCGCCGTACGGGTCGCGCTCCGGCTCGCCGCGGGCGTACGGCTGCCGACGCTGGTCGAGCCGGGGACCGGGGTGGTGGCCGGGGTGCTCTCCGGGTCGGTCCCCCGGGTCAGGGCGAGCGGGGGTGGCTCCACCTGCCGGTCCGGCCCCGACTCGTCCGCACTACCAGAGAGCAGCACGGGTACGCCGACCGCCGCCGCCACGGTGGCGACGGCGACGAACGCGGTGACCCGCCAACGCCCGCCACGGGCCGTACCGCGTCGGGCGGCCCGTCTCCGGCCGGCGTCCCCGGTCGTCGGGGGCGGATCCGAGGGTTCGGGACCCGTCACGGTCACCACCGGGAGCAGTGCCGTCGCCGCGGCGTCCTCCGGACGTACCGGGCGCCGCCCACTGGGCGGGAGCCACCCACCGATCCGTAGTGGTACCGGACGCTCGTCGCCTGTCCCGGCCAAGTTGTCCTCCGTACGTCCCGGACCGTCCAACGCCCGACGACGCTACCGCAGCCGGACCGCCCGTACGGTGGCCCCTCCGATCGATGCCTGTGCCGCGCTCGTGGCGCCCACTTTGGACTGGTTGTCGGGCCGACCCGGTGTGGCGCTCGACCAGGGTGGGTACAACTGAGGGACAACGAGAGGGGTACGAGATGTCATCACTGGTACAACGAGTCAAAATCTTCCTCCAGTCTCCCCGGGGTCGGCAGTTGGTCGACCGGGGCCGGCGCGAGATGGCCAAGCCGAGCAACCAGCAACGGTTGCGCCAGCTCATGGCCCGATTCAACGGCCGTCGCCGCTGACCGCGCCGGGCAGGCCGCGACCCGTACCCCTTCCCGTCCCATGTCCGCGCAGCGATCCCTTCGGAGTGTCCCGTGACCGACTCTGACCCCACCGTCGCCCCGGCCACCCGCATCGACCCGTCCCCGGGCCTTCCCGACGTCGACCCGGCCGACGCCGGGGAACCGACCGCCGCCCCACCGGCGGGGTTGTGGGAGCGGATGCGCGACGACCCGCAGTACGCGCCGGAACACCTCGCCCTGGAGGCGGTACGCCGGCTCGGCCCGGAAGCGAAAGCCTGGGCCGAGTCCACCCGTGCCGCCCAACCCGGGCTCGACCGCGACGGGCTGGCCCAGCTCGCGACAAAACGGTTCGTTGCCCGCGCCCGCCTCTCCGGCGCGGTCTCCGGAGCCGCCGGGCTGCCCGGAGCGGTCCTCGACATCGGGGTGCTGGCCTGGACCCAGGCCCGGATGGTGCTGCACATCGCCGCCGCGTACGGCCTGGACCCGCAGCATCCGGACCGGGCCACCGACCTGCTGGTGTTGCAGAAGGTGCACAAGGCCGCCGAGACCGCGCGGCTGGCGCTGGGCGTGGCGGCCGGCCGGGAACGCGCCGGGGTGCTGTTCGGGGGTGGCAACACCCCGCTGCGCCAGGCGGTGCTGCGGCTGAGCGTACGGCTGGCCAAGATGGCCGGGATCCGGGCGGCGAAGCGGGTCTTCGCCAAGGTGATACCGGGCGCGGCGATCATCCTCGGCACCTGGGCCAACTCGTCGGCCACCACCGACCTGGCCAAGCGGACGGTCGAGCTATACGGCCAGCGTGCGATCAGCGCACCGGCCCAGCGCGGGTCCTGAACGAGCGGGGCACCCGGGGCGGGTTCAGCCACTGAAGCCGGACGCGCCCCAGGTGACCTCGGCGAGCTTGTTCTGACCGTCCACGTCCGGGTGGAAGTAGTCCAACCGGTTCAGCATGTCCAGGCTGAACCGCACCCGGTGCACCGCACCACCGTCACTGCGGCAGCGTGAGCCGTACGCCTTGCAGGCGGCGACGAGCTGCTTGTTGTACGCGTCGATCCGGGCCCGGAACAGCGACCGGCGGCTGACGTCGGCGTCGGCGGTCGAGGTCGGGTTCGCCAGCAGCGCCGGGCAGATGCCGCGGTTCCAGACCCGGACCACCTGGGTTTCCGGGTGGCCGATCTCCCAGAGGCGGTAGAGGTCGGGGATGCTCACCATCAGTACCCGCGCCTTCGGTCGCCCCTGCTTGAGTACGGCCAGGGCCCGGTCGACCTCGGACCGGAAGTCGGTCACCTCGGTCATGTCCTCGATCCGGCCCCGGCAGGCGTCGTTGGCGCCGATCAGCACGGTGACATAGTCCGCCTTGGCGTTCACCGCGGCCGTCGCCTGCTCCGGCAGTTGTCGTGCCCGTGCTCCGGCTGCCGCCTGGTTGTGCCCGTTGCCGCGGATCGCCGGGTTGGCCTCCAGCAGCCGCCGGTAGTGGCTGTCCACCCGCAGCCCGTCGCCGCTGGACCAGGAGTTGCGTTGGCAGTTGCTGAGCACCAGGCAGGTGCCGAAGCCGGTGGTGATGGAGTCGCCGAGCGCGGCCATCGACGCCGGTAGGTCGGGCCGGGCGGAGGGTGGCGGCGTTGGTGCGCCACTGGGCTGTCCGATCCCGCCGCCGCTACCGCCCTCACAGGCCAGTGCGGCCAGGGCGAGCAGGGTGACGGCGGCCGTGGTGGTCCAGCGACGAGACACTCTTTCCCCCGGTCCTTCAGCGGAAAGCACAGGCGCGGTAACTCTACGCTGACACCCCGATGGTCGGAACACCCTGCGCTGTCAGCTCTGTGGTTGCACGGCGCTGTCAGCTCTGTGGTTGCACGGCGCTGTCAGCTCTGCGGTTGCACAGCGCCGCCGGTGACCGCCACGAACCGGGTCGGCCGGATCGTGACCACGACCCGGTTCGGTATGTCGCTGATCTCGCCCTGCGCGCCGTACCGCCGCTGGAGGGACTGGTAGAACGACGCCTGATCGTCGTCCGGGTCGATCGACTCCACCACGCCGCGCACCTCCAGGGACCGGTAACCGTCCTCCGGGTCGGCGATGGAGAGCGCGACCCGGGGATCGTGTGCCAGGTTCCGGAACTTCTGCCGCGCCTTGGTGTGGGTCATCCGGATCCGCTCGCCGTCCCAGACGAACCACATCAGGCTGCTCTGCGGGCCGCCGTCGGGGCGGACCGTGGCCAGGTGGGTGAAGAGCGGGCGTTCGAGCAGATCCGCGTGGCTCGCGGGGACCGTGGGCTCAGTTGTCATGATCTCGTTCTACCCGGCTCGGCCGGGGGCGACAACCGGAACCGGGTCGCCCGGAACACCCGAACAGGTTAACCGGCGACCCGGCCGGGTAGTTCGACCAGATGGCGGGAAAATCGCAGCCCACCGGGGCAAGGGGGACGGTCGGGCACCCGTACAGCGCGCTCAACCTGCGGCTGGTGCTGGCCTCGTTCGGGCTGGTGGTCTCCGTGGGGCTGGGGGTGCTGGTGGTGCTCACCGGTCACTGGGTGCCCGCGGTGATCCTCTTCGTGCTCGCCGCCGTGGCCGTCGTCGACCTCGTGATCATCATGCGGCGGCGGGCTCAGCGACGCCGGGAGGAACCGCCGGGCACGAGCCACTCGCTCTTCGAGTAACAAGGGGTACGACATGTCGATCGCCACCATCAACCCGGCCAACGGACAACTGCTCAAGACCTACGACCCGATGTCACCCGAGCAGGTCGACGCGGCGATCGGACGGGCCGCCGACGCGTTCCGTACGCTGCACTCCACCACCTTCGCCGAACGCGGCCGGTGGATGAACGCCGCGGCCGACCTGCTGCTCCAGGAATGCGACGAGCTGGCCCAGCTGATGACCGTCGAGATGGGCAAGACCTTCGTCTCGGCCCGCGCCGAGGTGGCCAAGTGCGCCTCGGCCTGCCGGTTCTACGCGGCGAACGCCGAGCGGCTGCTCGCCGACGAGCCCGGCGACGCCAAGGCCGTCGGCGCCACCAGGGCCTTCACCCGTTATCAACCGCTCGGCCCGGTGCTGGCGGTGATGCCGTGGAACTTCCCGCTGTGGCAGGTGATGCGGTTCGCCGCGCCGGCCCTGATGGCCGGCAATGTCGGCCTGCTCAAGCACGCGTCCAACGTGCCGCAGACCGCGCTCTACCTGGACGAACTCTTCCGCCGGGCCGGTTTTCCGGTGGGTGCGTTCCAGGCCCTGATCGTCGGTTACGAGGCGGTCGAGCAGGTGTTGGTCGACCCGAGGGTCCGGGCCGCGACGCTCACCGGCAGCGAACGCGCCGGCCGCTCGGTCGCCCGGATCGCCGGCCAGGAGATCAAGAAGACGGTGCTGGAACTGGGCGGCAGCGACCCGTTCGTGGTGATGCCCTCGGCCGACGTCGAGCGGGCCGCCGAGGTGGCCACCACCGCCCGGTGCCAGAACAACGGCCAGTCGTGCATCGCCGCCAAGCGGTTCATCGTGCACACCGACGTCTTCGACGCGTTCGCCGAGGCGTTCGCGCTCCGGATGGACGCGTTGCAGGTCGGCGACCCGATGGACCCCACCACCGACGTCGGCCCGCTCGCCACCGAACAGGGGCGCATCGACGTGGAGGAACAGGTGGACGACGCGGTCCGGCTGGGCGCGCGGGTGCTCTGCGGCGGGCAGCGACCCGAGGGGGACGGGTGGTTCTACCCGCCGACCGTGGTCACCGACCTGACCCCGTCGATGCGCATGTGGACCGAGGAGGTCTTCGGCCCGGTGGCGGGACTGTTCCGGGTCGACTCGTACGAGGAGGCGATCGACCTGGCCAACGGCACCAACTTCGGGCTCGGCTCGAACGCCTGGACGCGTGACCCGGCCGAGCAGGAACGCTTCGCGCGGGATCTCGACGCGGGCAGCGTCTTCATCAACGGCATGACCACCTCCTTCCCGGAACTGCCCTTCGGCGGAGTGAAGAACTCCGGTTACGGCCGGGAGTTGTCCGCCCACGGCATCCGGGAGTTCTGCAACACCAAGACGGTCTGGGTGGGGGAGGGCACGGCGACCGGCGGCGCCGGTTCACACAGCGAGTAGTGGCGCCGCCGAGAGGCGTTTGCCGTAACCGCGCGGCCCGGACCAGCCTTGCTATGATCCCCGCTCTGATGATCCAGACCATCCAGGGGAGCCCAGTGCAAACGGCGACGGACGGTCCGGCAGCTCCGGTGAGTGATGCAACCGTCGAGTTGCCCCGCCAGGATGCTGTTCCATCCAAACAGGTCGTGGAGAAGGCGGTTTCCCGCCCCCGGGGCGGCGGAAGACTTTACGTGCTCGACCTGCTCCGCTTCGTGGCCGCGCTGATGGTTTTCGCGTACCACACGCTGAATGCGTATCAATGGGGCGGCGAACTCGACCGTGATTCGCTGGTCTGGTACGGCTGGCTGGGGGTCCAGCTTTTCTTCATCATCAGCGGCTTCGTCATCTGCATGAGCTCGTGGGGGCGTACGCTCTCCGAGTTCTTCACCTCGCGTGCCGTCCGGCTACTGCCGGCGTACGTCGTTGCCGTACTGCTGACGTCAACCGTTCTGTTGATCTGGCCGACTCCCGAGGGCAGCCCGCGCAGCCTCGACGTACTCGCCAACCTGACCATGCTCCAGGGATTCATGGATCTCCCCAACATCGATCCCGTCTACTGGAGCCTGCTGGTGGAGGTCAAGTTCTATCTGATCTTCGCCATCGTCGTTCATGCCGGGGTCACCTACCGCCGGGTCGTCCTGTTCTGCGCCGTCTGGCTCACCGCCTCGCTGCTTGCCCAGGCGGGTAAGTCCGATCTGCTCACCGCAATTGTCGAACCACGCTTCGCGAGCTACTTCGTGGCCGGAATCGCCCTCTACCTGATGCACCGGTTCGGGCCCAACCTCCTGCTCTGGGGAATGCTCGGTACCTGCTGGGTCCTCTGCGCAATATCGCTGCACGGTCAGGTCGCCCTGGGAGTCAGCTTCGGTGAGCCGGTCAGGTTCCACGTCGCGCTCGTTATACAGACGCTGATCTTCGTGGTCATGATTGCGGTGGCGCTCGGTTGGCTCGACTGGATTCGTTGGAGTGGGCTGACCTTGCTCGGGGCGCTGACCTATCCGGTCTACCTGTTGCATGTGCAACTCGGCAAGGTCACCGTCGAGCAACTGCGTGACCGTGTTCCGCACGGCCTGCTGCTCGCCGGCATCGCGGTTGGCATCCTGGTCATCTCGTTCCTGATCCACCGCCTGGTGGAGCGGCCGGCTACACCCTGGCTGCGTACCCGGCTGCGCGCCAGCTTCGACCAGGTCCGCGAACGTCACTGAGCCGGGTCCCCCTAGGCTGTGCCGCATGGAGGCACTCTTCGAGGTCGTTCTGTTCCTGGCGATCGCGACCCTGGGCGCCGCCCTGGCCCGCCGATTCGGCCTGCTCGCGCCGATCGTCCTGCTCGTGGTCGGGGTGGCGCTCTCGTTCGTGCCCGGCTTCCCGTTGGTACGCCTCGACCCCGAACTCGTGCTGGTCGGCATCCTGCCACCGCTGCTGTACGTCGCCGCGATCCAGACCTCGGTGCCGGCGTTCCGGCACAACCTGCGGCCGATCCTGCTGCTCGCCATCGGGCTGGTGCTGTTCACCGCGTTCCTGGTCGGCTTCGTGGTGCACGCGGTGCTGCCGGACGTACCGCTGGCGATCTGCCTGGCCTTCGGCGCGGTCGTCGCGCCGCCCGACGCGGTCGCCGCCACCGCGGTCGCGCGCCGGATCGGCCTGCCCCGACGGGTGGTGACCATCCTGGAGGGCGAAAGCCTGATCAACGACGCCACCGCGCTGGTGCTGCTGCGGGTGGCTACCCTGGCGGCGATCGGCAGCGGGCTCGACACCTGGGGAGTCGCCGGGCAGGTGCTGCTCACCGCCGGTGGCGGGCTGCTCGTCGGGCTGGTCGGGGTGGTGGTCATCGGCTACCTGCACAAGCGGATCAAGGACCCGATCCTGGACAACACCCTGTCGCTGCTCACCCCGTTCATCGTGGTGTTCCTCGCCGAGGAGATCCACGCCTCCGGTGTGGTCGCCGTGGTGGTGGTCGGGCTGGCCCTGGGACACAAGCTGCCGGTGCTGCTCTCCGCCGCCTCCCGGCTCCAGACGATGGCCTTCTGGCGGCTGGTCACCTTCCTGCTCGAGGGCCTGGTGTTCCTGCTCGTCGGGCTGCAACTGCGGGACCTGCTGACCCGGCTCGACACCGAGATCGGCACGATGGTGCTGGTCACCGTCGCGGTGCTGGGTACGGTCTTCCTCACCCGGTTCCTCTGGATCTTCCCGGCCAGCCTGTTGGTCCGGCTGGTGCCGCAGGTACGCCGCAACGGGACCGCGCTACCGGCCCGGATATCGGCCGTCCTGTCCTGGGCGGGGATGCGCGGGGTGGTCACCCTCGGCGCGGCGCTCGCGCTGCCGCTGCCCAGCGACGAGCTGGCCTACCCGAGGGACCTGTTCGTCTGGCTCGCGTTCGCGGTGATCGTGGTGACCCTCGGGCTTCAGGGTGCCACCCTGCCGATGGTCGCCCGCCGGCTGCGGCTCCCGGCCGACGACCCGGCCAAGGACGCCCTCGCCGAGGCGGCGGTCCAGCAGCAGGCCGGCCGGGCGGCGAAGGAACGGCTGGAGGCGGAGGCCGAGGGCTCACCGCCAGCGGTGGTCGAGCGCCTCCGGGCGATGGTCGAGTATCGCAGCAACAGCGCCTGGGAGCGGCTGGGGGGCGACGGACGGGAAACGCCCTCGCAGGCGTACGGTCGGCTGCGGCAGGAGATGATCGACGCGGAGCGCGAGGTGTTCCGGACCGCCCGCGACCAGGGGCGGATCACGGAAGAGGTGCTCGTGCGCGCGTACCGCGATCTGGATCTGGAAGAGTCGCTGCTGCGACGGAAGGGTGAGCGATGAGCTGCGCACATCTGGCCGAGGCGGCCAAACCGGAACCGCAGAGCACCGACGGCTGCCAGGACTGCCTGGAGAACGGCTGGTCCGACTGGGTGCACCTGCGCCTCTGCCTGACCTGCGGTCGGGTGAGCTGCTGCGACTCGTCGCCGCGCCGGCACGCCACCGCCCACTTCCACGCCACCGAGCACCCGGTCATCCAGTCGTTCCAGCCCGGTGAATCCTGGCGCTGGTGCTACGCCGACGAACAGGTCGGCTGACCGGCCCGCTGTTCGTCCAGCGGTTGCTCCCTCGGACGGGGCGGCTGTTCGCCTCAGGTGGCAGCTGTTCGCGCCAGGTGGGCGGCGGCTGTTCGCCTCAGGTGCGCGGCTGTTCGCCTCAGGTGGGCGGCGGCTGTTCGCCGCCGAGCGGGCGCAGCCGCAGCGTGTCGTCGTCGACCGCGACCAGGTGGAAGACCGTACTGCCGCGGCCGGCGGGACCGGTCAGCCGTAGCCGGTCGTCAGCGTCCGTACGCCACTGTCCGGGTGCGCGGGTCGGTGCGTCGGCCGGCCCCGGCAGGTAGTCGATGAACGTGCCGTCCGGGCGGAACTCGATCCCGTCCCGGCCCCGTGCCGGCGGGAGCGGACGGTCGGCGGGCCGGTAGACGCGTACGTCCGCGTCGTCCTCCTCGCGGACGTGCACCCAGCGGCGGAACAGCGCCTCCGGCGGTTGCTCGGTCATCCTGTCAGTGTGGCACCGGCCGCCAGCGCGGCGCGGGGTCCGGCCAGGGTGGCGGCCATCCGGGCGACCTGCCCGGCGGTGAACATCACCATCGAATCATCGTCGGTGTAGTCCATGAAGTTCATGAACATGTCCCCGTCCGGGCCGTTGTCGCAGGTCACCCTCGGGAAGCTCGGTCGGCCGTAGTTCGGCCCGGCCTGGTTGGGGGTGTCCGAGACGAAGTCGTCGCCCCCGCAGCCGTCCCCGTCGTCACCCCAGATGTGCCGCAGGTTCAGCCAGTGTCCGACCTCGTGCGTGCAGGTCCTGCCCCGATCGAACGGCGCCACGGCGGTGCCGGTGGTGCCGAAGGCGGAGTGCAGCAGCACCACCCCGTCGGTCTCCGCCGGCCCGCCGGGAAACTGGGCGTAACCGAGCACCCCGCCGGACAGTTGGCAGATCCACATGTTCAGGTAACGCTCGGCCGGCCACGGGTCGACCCCGCCGCTGCCCGCCGACTTCACCGCGTCGTCCTCCGGCGCGAATCCGGTCACCTCGGTCCGGGTACGGGTGATACCCGTGGTCGGTGCGCCGGTCGGATCGGTCTCGGCGAGGAAGAACTCCACCCGCGCGTCCGCCACCACCGACCGCCACACCTCGGGTACGCCGGTCCAGTCCTCGTTGCGCTGCCGGAAGTCCGCGTTGAGTACGTCGAGCTGGCTGCGTACCTGCTCGTCGTCGACGTTCTGCGCCTCGTCGTGCCACACCACGTGCGCGACCACGGGAATCCGTACCACCTGGTCGAGTCGGGAGCGCCCGCGCCGGCACTCGTGGAAGGTGAAGTTCTCGATCTCGGCGGCGGCGGTCGCGTACCCCTCGCGGGTGTCCAGCAGCCGCCGGTGCACCGGCATCGTCGCGCACCGACTCCGCACCACCGCCCCGCCCGCCACTGCCCGTACCTCCGTCATCCCCCGATTGTGGACCCGCCCGCCCTTCCGACTCCAAGATCCCCGCACTTTCACTGAAAGAGGGGCTAAATCGCGCTCGATTACCACTCATTCTCTACAACAGGCGCCTCAAATGATCGCGTCGCGCGTTCGGCGGGCGCATTCTCGGGGGAGTGCGGTTGGGACGGTTTCGAACGGTGTGACGCGTTGATCCTTTACATCAAATTCGATGTACGTACACCGCTGGATGTACGCCCTGACCCAGTCAGCTACCGGCGCGGGCGCTGGCAGGCACGGATGTGGCTGGCGGGATGGTCGGCTGCATGATCCACGCGCGCTCATGCGTCAATCGGGGTGGCGACGCGACAGCCCAGCGAGCACCGATCATGAGTCGCGAGTAAGCCGGGCTGCTCGCCTAGGTCCCGGGTCGGGGACCGCCATAGACGTCAGTCGTTCTGCGTTCCGACACGCCGTCCGGAATGCAGCAGAACATCTGACGATCATGCCCTGTGAACTCGTCAATCGTGCACGCGGTCAAGCGCGGCTCGTGATGTCGGTACACGGGGCCGGCGCCTGTTCAGATCGGCGGTTGGGCCGTGACGAACGAACCTTGCAGAGCACCCATGACGCATCGTGCGGGGCGGGTGTTCGACGCGGAGGCGATCGGGGAGTTGTGCCATCCGTGCGCGAGGGCGCGTACGCGGGAGGAGCCCGAGCACCGGCGCCTGGACAGCGGGGACGGTGGGCCGTACGCGTACATGCGTGACCGGTGTTGCGAGTGCCCGTGTGGCCTGCACCGAGAGGCTGGGACAGGTGCGACGGGCCGACGGTCACGTTGCCGCGATGACGGTCGCCCCCCGAAGCCCCAGACCCCTCACACCGCCCCCTCCCCCCCCCGGTAGCGCGACGATCTTGCACTTGTGGTGGTGCGCAATTCCGGATGAGTGCCCCGATCCGGGCGCCACAAGTGCAAGATCGTCGGCGGGGGCGGGCGGGGGCGGGGGCGGGGGCGGGCGGGGGGTGGGTTAGGTGCAGGGGATGCCGTTGAGGGTGAAGAGGCCGGGGGGTGGGTTGGGGCCGGCGGTCGGGGTGGTGGCGTTCAGGCCGAAGGTGGCCGTACCGCCGGGGGAGATGCGGGCGTTGTAGGTCTCGTTCTGGGCGGTGACCGTGGCGCCGGACTGGGTCGCCCGGGTCATCCACGCCTCGCGCAGCCGCTGGTCACCGGTGAAGGCGAAGCGGGCGGTCCAGCCGTCGATCGGGGTGGTGCCGGTGTTGGTGATGGTCACCTGGGCGGTGAAGCCGCCACCTCCCTGCCAGGCGCCGTAGTTGACGTAGCCGACCCGGCAGTTCGCCGCCGGTGGTGCGGCGGCGGCGCCCTGGTCGGCCAGGAACGAGGCGATCCAGGCCAGTGCCGAGTTCCAGTTGACCGCCACCTCGTTGGTCGCGTACGAGGCGATGTCGTCGACGTAGCAGAACATCGGGGCGCAGCCCGCGAGGAGGTTCGCCGCGAACGGGTCGTCCAGGCTGGCGTTGGCGCCACCGGCGATCGAGCCGGCGGGCGGGTTCGGCAGGGACGGGTCGTACTGGTTGCCGAAGATCCGGCTGTGCTGGTTGCGGGACGCCTGCTCGCCCCAGCCGGTCACGTACGACTGGTTCAGCGCGTTGCGGCCGAAGATGTAGTCCATCCCCTGCACCGCACCGTCGCGGTAGCGTACGTCCCGGCTCAGGTCGTACGCCGTGGCGAGCACCACCGCGTTGTTGATGATGTTGCTGTTCGCGCCCCAGAAGTAGCTGCCCGGTCCACCCGGCATCGGCAGCCCGTACGCCTGGCCGGCGAGGGTGGTGAGGTAGCCGTCGGCGGCGGTCAGCACCGAGGCCCGGATCCGGTCGCGTTCCTGCGGTGCCAGCCCGCTCGGCACGGTGGCCAGGTCGAGCCGGCCGAGTGCCGCCGTGCTGCCCCAGCCGAAACCGTTGGCGTCGAAGACGTTGCCGGTGTGGTGCGGCGACGCGCTCAGGTCGGCCAGGTAGTTCGCCGCGCCGGTGCTGAGGTACAGCTCCGCGGCGGCCCAGTAGAACTCGTCGCTGACGTCGTTGTCGCTGTAGGTGCCGCCGCCGTTGCCGTCGTTCGGGCTGGCGTACACGGCGGGGTTGGCCTTGGCCGCCGCGTACGCGGTCCGGGCGGCGGTGGCGCACCTGGCCGCGAAGGCTGCGTCGTAGGTGGCGTAGAGCCGGGCGCACTGGGCTGCGGTCGCGGCCAGGTTGAGCGTCGCGGCGGTCGACGGCGGGTGCAGTTCGCGCAGTTGCGGGTCGGCCTCGGGGGCCAGTGGCAGCCCGGTCCAGTTCTGGTCGTGCAGCTTGTGGTGGGCCATGCCGGCCTTCGGCTTGCCGGCCGGGACCTGCATCCGGAGCAGGAACTCCAGTTCCCAGCGTGCCTCGTCGAGGATGTCGGGCACCCCGTTGTCGCGCTCGGGGACCCGCAGCGTGCTGTCGCCGAGTCCGGCACCGGCGCCGCCGGTGGGCGCGGTCTTGGTCCGCTCGAAGGCGTTCAGCAGCTGGTAGGTGGCGATGCCCCCGTTGACGACGTACTTGCCGTGGTCGCCGGCGTCGTACCAGCCGCCCCGGCCGTCGAGGCGGTAGTCGCAGACGCCGGGCTGGCACGGCACGTCGGTGTCGCCCCGGTTCGGTGCCACGCCGAGGTGGCCGGCGGGGCGGGCGTATTCGTCGCCGACGAGGTCGCCGTCGATCGCGATGCCGCTGCGCTGGATGTAGAAGAACTGGAGCGAGTCGGAGCGCAGTTGCCGGTAGAGGTCACCGGAGATGTCGAACGGGTGGCTGGTCTCGCCGTCGGCGGTCAGCGTGTAGCCGGTGCCGGCGGTCCGGTGTGCGGAGAAGTCGATCGTCTGCACCCGTTGGCCGGAGGCGGCGTCCAGGCCACGCGGGGTGGCCAGTCCCTGTGCGACGACCGTTCCGGCGGCTGACTTGAGCTGCCAGGGCAGGGGTTCGGTGGCGGTACTGACCACGGTGGCGTTCTTCGGGCCGCCGGGCAGGTAACCGACCTGGTTGACGCGTACCCGTGGGCCGGTCTCCGGCACGTACGGCGGCTCTTCCTCACCGCCGCGCAGCGAGACGTTGTCGAGGCAGAGGGTGTAGCCGGCGGCGTTGCCGCCGACCTGGAAGGCGACCTGGCCCAGCTCGGTGTCCATGGTGGCGGTGAAGGTCCGCGTGATCCGCTGCGGGGTCGCGGTCAGCGGCAGGTCCGCGGCGAAGAACGAGGTGTACGGTTCCGCGCCGAGCTGCACCGCCGCGCGGACCGTGGCACCGGGTGCGGCGGAGGCGTCGAAGGCGAGGGTGTACTCCGCCCCGGCGACCAGCGGCACGTCGTTCTGCCCGACGCCGCCGTCCCAGGGGTTGGCCAGCCCGCCGGGGACCGCCGAGCAGAGCCTGCCGTCCTGCACGCCGGTGCTGGTGGTCCCGTACGAGTACCAGCCGTCGCTGCCGTTGGCGAAGTCGCCGTTGGTGAGCTGCTCGGGACCGGCCGGGTCGTCCGGCGGCTCGGTGCCGGCCTCGCTGCTCAGCGACACGTCGTCGAGGCAGAACGTGTACGGCTGGGCGCTGCCGCCGAGTTGGAAGGTGAGGGTGCCGTTGGTGGAGTCGAGGGTGCCGGTGAAGTCGTACCCGAAGGTCTGCCCGGCCGGGGTAAGCGCCAGGTCCCGGGCCAGCACCGTGCTGTACGGCGCCTCGTTGAGCTGCACGTTCGCCTTGACCGTGGTCGGGGCGCTGGCGGAGGCGTGCAGCGACAGCGCGTACGCGGCGCCGTCGACCAACGGGATGTCGTTGTGTCCGAGGCTGGCGTCCCAGGGGTTGGCCAGGCCGCCCGGCACCTGTGCACAGAGCCGGCCGTCGACCACGCTGAGGGTGAGGTTGTCGGTCGCCCACCACGGGTCGGTGCCGCTGTCGAAGGTGCCGTTGACGATGTGTTCGGTGGGGGCGGCGTGGGCTGCGCCGCCGGTCAGGCCGGTGCCGGTGACGGCGAGGGCGGTCGCGGCGAGGAGCGCGACGGCCCGCCGCAGGCGTCGGGGTCGGGTCACGGAGCTTCCTTCCGGTGGGGGCGTGCCCGCGGTGACGCCGACCCGGTCGATCCCGCTGACTCGGCCGGTCCCGCGGCGAAGGTATCGAGAGCCATGGCTGGGAGCGCTCCCAATACAACAGCGATGTTGCCAGGCCGTTTCTGGGCTGTCAATCGGTGATCCTGGATGGGCTGGCTTTCGGTCCGACCCGTACCGGCGGCTCGACCTTGGCGAACACGATCGGTTAGCCGACAGTGGGCGCGCGACGCCACGACTGTCGGGAACGTAGCGGATAGGCCAAAATGGATGGTTCGGGCCGGGGGTGATCGGGGGAACAGGGTGACCCAGGAGGACAGGGGTTCCCGTCGTGGGTCGGTGACCCGCGGCGTACGGCTGGTGGCGGTGCTCCTGAGTCTCGTGGTGGCGGTCGCGGCCGTCATCACCACCGTGCTGCTCACCGGCCCACCGGCCGAACAGGACCTGCTCCGCGAGGCCGGCGTGATCGGCAAGCGCGAACTGCTGATCGGCGTCAAGGACGACCAGCCGGGCATCGCCCAACTCGACCCCAAGACCGGCACCTACTCCGGCTTCGACATCGACATCGCCTGGATGATCGCCGCCGACCTCGGGTTCCGGCCCAACGCCGTACGGTTCCTCGCCATCGAGAGCGAGGACCGGGCCAAGATGCAGGCGCGTACGGACGACGGGCAGTTTGTCATCGTCGACCTGGTGATCGCCTCGTACAGCATCACCGAGGAACGGGAGCGGCTCAGCGGGGTCACGTTCTCCGCGCCGTACCTGGCCACCGAGCAGTCGGTGATCACCCGCCTGGACTACGCCGGTCCCGTCGACACCCTGATCGACCTGCGCGGCAAGAAGGTGTGCAGCCTCTCCACCGCCACCTCCGAGTCGCCGGCCGCCAAGGCCGGGGTCGAACTGATCAGCAAGAAGCGGGTGAGCGAGTGCGTGGACGCGCTGCTCGCCAAGCAGGTGGAGGCCGTCACCACCGACGCCGCGATCCTGGCCGGCTTCGTCGCCAAGTACCCGGAGCAGTTGCGCCACCACGACATAGGACTCGACCCGTCGGAGATGTACGGCGTCAACACCGGTGCCAACGAGGCGTTGCGGGACCTGGTCAACCTCTCCCTCTACGACTCGTTGACCGATCCGCGGGACCGCCGTTGGGAGGACGCGTTCGACCGGCACCTACGCCCCGAACAGCCGGTGAACCTGCCCCAACCGGTCGCGGTCGCACAGCAGCCGGACGTGGAAGAGGTGGAGGTACGGCGGTGGCCCTGGGAGACGGCGGCGATCCGACCGAGAGCGGTGCCGGCGACCGTACGGTAAGCGCCCGCCAGGCCCAGCACTGGCTGCTCACCGTGGTGCCGGCGTTCCCGCTGCTCCTGCTCGTGCTGCGGCTCTGGCACCTGAGCCGGCAGGACCTGTCGACCATGCTGGTCCTGGTGCAGTACGTCAGCCCGCTCGGCCTGGTCAGCGCGCTGCTGATCACCCTGCTCTGGGTGCTGCCGCTGGTGGTGCTGGCGGTGGCCGCGCTGGGCACGCTGCTCTGGGTCAGCGCCCCGGACCGGTTCGACCCCGAGCGTTCCCTGCTGGCCCGCGCCACCGCCCGGCTACCCGGTTGGGTGATCATGGCGGCGGTGCTGCTGGCCCTGCTCACCTGGCAGTTCCGGTTCCTGCCCTGCCTGCTGATGCTGGCCCTGGCCATCCTCGGCCTGCGTACCCGGCGACGGCATCGCGAAGACCACCTCCGCCGGTACCTGTTCTGCCTGGTGCTGCCGCTGGTCGCGGCGCTGCTCGCCGAGGCATGGGTGGCACCGGCGGCGATCGCGGCCGTACGGGCGCAGGAGTGGGTGACCGTCGTGCTGCTGACCCTGCCGCCACTGCTCACCGTGTTCCTGACCGGTCCGATCCCGAGCCCGGTCGCACCCGTACTCACCCGATGGGTGTTGATCGCGGCGGCGCTCACCGCGCCGTTCCTGCTCGGGGCGATCTTCCTGCGGGCGCCGATCCTGCCGATGGTGGCGGTCGAGATCATCTCGACCCCCGTGTCGGCGGCGCCGGAGCAGCCGGTTCCCGGTGCGTCGCCCGAGCCGGTGGAGGTGCTGATCGCCCGGGTGATCGCCGTCGACGACCGGACGACCACCCTGCTCGACGAGCGGGGCTCGGTACGTTTCGTCCGCAACGACCGGGTCCGGTCGCAGACGCTCTGCCCCGAACTCGAACAGGTCCCCTACAGCACCGTACGGGTGCACGGCTGGCATGCGGAGGAGACGGCACTGGAGTGGGCGATCCCGCGCCGGCCACCCGCCGATCCCGACCCTCGCTGCTCCGGTCGACCGTTCGACGACGCCCCCGACACGGCGATTCCCGTGACGCGATGACTACCTAAAGTTAAATCACGGCATTTGTGAGCCGGCTCCGGTGATCTACTAGAGACATTGTGGCCCCTCTCCTGGCAGGCTGCCTGCCATGACCCTCAAGCTGCGCGCCGCCGCAGTGACCGATCGTGGCCTGATCCGTAGCGGCAATCAGGATTCCGTGCACACCGGCGACTGGCTCATCGCCGTCGCCGACGGGATGGGCGGCATGGCCGCCGGTGACCTGGCCAGCCGGATCGCCATCGAGACGATCGCACCGGTGGACCGGCCGACCCCGGACGAGGAACTGGTGCCGGCGTTACAGGGTGTGCTCGGCGAGGCCAGTGGCCGGATCCGTGCCGCCGTCGAGGAGGAGCCGACCCGGCACGGCATGGGCACCACCCTCACCGCCCTGCTGTTCTCCGCCACCGGCACCAGCCTCGCGCTGGCCCACATCGGCGACTCGCGGGCGTACCTGTTGCGCGACGACGTGTTCACCCAGGTCACCAGGGACGACACCTTCGTGCAGTTGCTGGTCGACGAGGGCGTGATCGACGCCGAGCAGGCGCGCAGCCACCCGCGGCGGGCGGTGGTCACCCAGGCGTTGCAGGGTGAACCGGCCAGTCCGGCGTACTCCACCCAGCCGCCGCGGGAGGGAGACCGGTGGCTGCTCTGCTCCGACGGGCTGTCCAACGTGGTCCGCTCCGATTCGCTGGCCGAGGCGCTGCGGTCGTACCCCGATCGGGACGCCTGCGCCCGCCGGCTGGTCGACCTGGCGTTGCGGGCCGGCGGGCCGGACAACATCACCGTGGTGATCGCCGACGTCGCCGACGTCGCCGACGACGCGGGCGAGTGAGCTGGCCCGATTCGGGCACCGCCGTCACTGGCGCGGGGGCTTCACCCGCCCGCTCGGCTTGGCCCGGCTCGGGTCGTCCGGCCACGGGTGGCGGGGATAGCGCCCGCGCAACTCGCTGCGTACGCGCGGATAGCCGGTCTCCCAGAACGAGGCCAGGTCGCTGGTGACGGCGACCGGCCGACCGGCCGGGGAGAGCATGCTCAGCCGTACCGGCACCCGCCCGTCCGCGAGCCGGGGCACGTCCGCCCAGCCGAACGTCTCCTGCAACTTGACCGCCAGCACCGGCGCGGACGGGTCGGTGTAGTCGACCCTGATCCGCGAACCGCTCGGCACGGTCAACCGCTCCGGGGCCAGTTCGTCCAACCGGGCGGCCTGCGCCCACGGGACCAGCCGGCGCAACGCCGAGGAGACGTTGATCCGGTGCAGGTCGGCCCGTCGTCGCGCGCCGGCCAACTCCGGGGCGAGCCACTGCGGCATCGCGGCGAGCAGCGACTCGTCGTCCACCGCCGGCCACGAATCGCCGAAGGCCTCCCGGCAGAAGGCCAGCCGTAGCCGGGTCGACTCCGCCTCGGGTGTCCAGTTCAGCAGGGCGAGCCCGACCTTGCGTACGCCGTCGAGCAGGGCGGCGGTCAGCTCCTCCTGGTCCGGCTTGAGCCCTTGCTCGGCCAGCACCAGCGCCCCGAGTCGGTGTACGTCGCGGGCCTGCACGTCGTTGCCGGCCCAGACCACCTCCCGCTCCTGCACGAGCAGTGGCCCACCGGCCTCGCGGGCGGTCGCCTCGTCGATCACCGCGGCCAGCCGGATCTGCGCGCCCCGCCGGCCCGGCGCGCGGTCCGCGACCGCGATCGCCAACCACGCCGACCCGGTCAGCGCCGACCCCGCCGCCAGGTCCGCGGCGGTTCCGCCGGCCATCAGGTACGTCGTCCCGCCCGACTTGCGGACCCGGGCCAACCGCTCGGGGTACGCGAGCCCGACCAGCAGCCCGGCGGCCAGGTCGTCGGGCAGCCGCTTCCCACCGCTGCTCTCCTGGGCGTCGGCGGCGCCGCGCAGCCGGGTGACTTCGGCCCGCCAGCGGGCGGTGGCGGCCTGGTCGGTGTTGCCGCGCAACCGCCGCCACACCACGGCCAGGTCGTCGTCGCGACCGGCCACCGAGTCTTCGGAGAGCAGCGCCACCACCTCGGCGGCCCGCTGCGCGCCCAGGGTCTCGGTGCCGTCCAGCAGTGCGCGGGCCAGCCGTGGATGCGCACCGACCGCCGCGATGGCCCGGCCGCGCGTGGTCACCCGCCCGTCGCCCTCCACCGCGCCCAACGCCCCGAGCGTGGTACGGGCAACCTGCATGGCAGCGGCCGGCGGCGGATCGGGCAGTGCCAGGCCGGTGCCGTCGGGCTGGCCCCAGCAGGACAGTTGCAGCGCGAACGCGGTCAGGTCGGCGGTCGCGATCTCCGGTTCCGGTTGGGCCGGCAGCCGGTCGTGGCTCGCCTCCGACCAGCACCGGTAGACCCACCCCGGCGCCTCACGTCCGGCCCGACCGGCGCGCTGGGTGGCGGCCGAGCGGGACACCGCCACGGTGACCAGGGCACCAAGCCCGCGGGCCAGGTCCGTACGGGCCACCCGGCTCAACCCGGCGTCGACGACCACCCGTACGCCGGGCACGGTCAGGCTGGTCTCGGCCACGTTGGTGGCCAGCACCACCCGGCGACGGGTGCCGGGGCGCAGCGCGGCGTCCTGGTCCCGCCCCGACTGCCGCCCGTGCAGGGGCACCACGTCGACCTCGCCCCGTACGCCGCCCAGGCGGTTCGCGACCCCGCCGATCTCACCCGCCCCGGGCAGGAAGACCAGCAGGTCGCCGTCGGCCTCGTGCAGGGCCCGGCGCACCGTGGCCGCCACGTGGTCCAGCATTCGTGGATCCACCCGCAGCCCGTGCGGCGGATCGACCGGGCGCAGCGGCGGCGCCCACACCACCTCGACCGGGTGCAGCGCCGCCGGGGTCTCGACCACCGGCACCGGTCCTTCCCCGGCACTGCCGAGTACGGCGGCCAGCCGTTGCGCCTCGGCGGTCGCCGACATCGCCAGCAGCCGTAGTTCGGGGCGGAGTGTGGCGCGTACCTCGACCGCGAAGGCGAGCGCGAGGTCGGAGTCGAGATGCCGCTCGTGTGCCTCGTCGAGCAGCACCGCGCCGACGCCGGCCAGTTCCGGGTCGTGCTGGAGGCGTTGCACCAGCAGACCGGTGGTGACGACCTCGATCCGGGTACGCGCACCGACCCGCCGCTCACCGCGTACGGCGTAGCCGACCGTGCCTCCGACCTGTTCGCCGAGGAGCGACGACATCCGGCGGGCCGCTGCGCGGGCGGCGATCCGGCGGGGCTGGGCTACCACGATCCGACCCTCGACCTCGTCCATCAGCGCCAGTGGCACCAGCGTGGTCTTGCCGGTGCCGGGCGGCGCGACCAGCACCGCCGCACCCTCGCTGCGGAGCGCGGCGAGCAACTCCGGCAGGACGTGGCGGACGGGCAGGTCCTCGGTGATCGTCTCGGGTAGCACCGGGCCAGTGTCGCACCGGGGCCGGTACGGCCGTCGGCTCGCCGGGTCAGTCGGTGCCGCGCAACGCGCGGGTGCCGGCGACGAAGGCCGTCCATCCGGCCCGGTCGAACAGCAGTACGGGCCCCGGCCGGTCCTTGCTGTCCCGTACCGCCACCGCGCGGTCGAGGATGGCCACCTCCACGCAGTTGCCGTTGCCACTGCTGCGGCGGCTCGTACGCCAGTCGGCCCGGGCCAGGTCGATCCCCGTCATTGGTACCTCTTGTCTTCCGCCCGATGAGCCACCGGAATGATCACGGATAGTTAAGAGAAGCCTCCCGAATTCGGGTCATCGACTCCGCCGGAGTCAGCGCCATCCGGCACAGCTTCTCGTGCAGCAGGGTATACCCGAGCACATGATCGGCTTCCTCCAGAGCCAGCCCCATCGTTAGGTTTTCCAGGTAAACCACGGACGCGTCGGCGGCCTCGGCGAAGCCGAGGATGACGTACGGCGTGGTCATCGCAGGGTGTCCGCCGGCCGCGAAGGGAAGTACCTGAATTGTAACGTTGGGTAACTCCGCGACCTTGATCATGTGTTCCAGTTGCCGGGCCATCACGTGCGCCCCGCCGACCGCCCGGAGGAGGACCGCCTCGTTGAGGACGACCGACAACTGCACCGACGGGTCGCGGTGCAGCACCGCCTGGCGCTGCAGTCGCGCGGCCACCTTTCGCTCCACGCCGCTGTCGCCCGCGGTGAGTAGGTAGATCGCGCGGGCGTACTCCTCCGTTTGCAACAACCCGGGCACCGATTCGGCCTCGTACGTCCGCAGAGCGGCGGCCTCGGCCTCCAGGCCGACATAAAACTCGAACCAGTCGGGCAGTACGTCGCTGTAACTCTGCCACCAGCCGCGCCCCTGGGCGCCCCGAGCAACCTCGATCAGAGCCTCGGCCTCCTCCCCGGTCACCTGGTAGAGCGCAAGCGCGGCGCGTACGTCGCGGGGCTTGATGCCGATCTGCGCGTTCTCGATCCGGGACAGGTTGCTCTTGGACATGTCCAGTTGGCGGGCGGCCTGGTCGAGTGTCATCCCGCCCCGTTCGCGTAGCTGGCGAAGCTCGCGGGCGATACGGCGGCGGCGGACGGTTGGGCTGGCGGTCACGGCGCCGAGTTTCCCACGACCGGATTCGCGGGCCCGGCACCCGGTCTTGAAACCGATTGAATCCGGGAGTTGCATTGCATCCACCCCCCGGTGCATCCTTTTCTCCGGCGTCGATCAACAACACTTCTATCCCGTGTGGACAGTCCACACACGCCGGACGAAAGGGAGAGTCTTGCTTCTCGCGGACGAGTTCTTCCTGATCGCCCATGACGACGCCAAGGGCAAACCCCGGCTGCACCCCTCCGCCACCGGACTCGGGCTCGCGGCCGGGCTGCTCGGCGAACTCCTGCTGGCCCGGCGGATCGTCATCACCGCCGGCACGGTCACCGTCGTGGACCGTCGACCACCGGACGACGCCCTGGCGCACACCGTGCTCGACCAGCTGGTGGGGGAGCCGGAGCACCGGTCGGTGCGTACCTGGTTGGGGTTTCTGGGCAACAGCGCGGCCGAGTCGGTCGGCGAGCGGCTCGCCCGCGCCGGCACGGTACGGCGGGTGGAGACCCGGCGCCTGTTGCGCACCGCGGTCGTCTACCAACCCGCGGACATGAACGCCGCCGCCTGGCCGGTCACCCGGCTGCGGGCGTCGCTCAGTCGCGGCGAACCACTGCCGGTCGCGGACGTGCTGCTGCTCGCCCTGCTGGCCGCGACCAACCTGCTGCGTGAGGTGTTGTGGGGCACCGAACCCGGTACGCAGTATCGGCTCCACCAGTTGATAGACGGGCTGCCGCCACCCCTGGGTGACCTGGCCCGGCACACCGAGGCGGCTGTGGGGGCCGCTGTGCTGTCCGGTCGCCCCTGACCGGCCGAAGTTGACCGGCCGCCTCCGACCGGCGGGACCGATCGGCCGGAGCCGACGGTCGACCCTGACCGCCCGGGCAATCCCGGTCCGGCCACTCTCCCCTCCTCACCCCCGGAGCAGACTCGATGGCCCCTCCGTCAGCAACCCCCCGACCGAGCAACGTCTCCACCGCGCTGGCCAGTGGCCGGCTCGGCATCCCGTCCGTGGTCTTCTTCGTGCTGTCGGCGGCCGCCCCGCTGACCGTGGTGGCCGGCGTCGTCACCACCGGGTTCGCGGTGACCGGTGTGACCGGCATCCCGCTGGCCTTCCTGCTGATCGGCGCGGTGCTGGCGCTCTTCTCGGTCGGTTACGTCGCGATGGCACGGCACACCGCCAACGCCGGGGCCTTCTACGCGTACGTCTCCCGTGGGCTCGGCCGGCCGGCCGGGGTGGCGGCGGCCTGGGTGGCACTGATCGCGTACAACGCGCTGCAGGTGGGGCTCTACGGTGCGGTCGGCGCGGCGGCGGCGCCCGTACTCGAGCAGTTCTTCGGCATCGAGGACCCGAAGTGGTGGGTGATCGCCCTGATCGCCTGGGCGGTGGTGGCCGGACTCGGCGTACTGCGGGTCGACATCAACGGCATGGTGCTGGCCGTACTGCTGCTCACCGAGATCGCCATCATCGTCGCGTTCGACCTGGCCGACCTGCTCAGCCCGGCCGGCGGCAGCGTCAGCCTCGAAACGCTCGACCCGTCGAACCTGTTCGTGCCCGGCGTCGGGGCGATCCTGGTGTTGGCGGCGACCGGCTTCACCGGCTTCGAATCCGCGGTCGTGTTCAGCGAGGAGAGCAAGGATCCGAAGCGGACCGTCCCGGTCGCCACGTACCTCTCCGTCGCCATCATCGCCGGCCTGTACGCGCTCAGCGCCTGGGCGATGACGGTCGCCACCGGCCCGGACAAGATCGTCGAGTCGTCGCAGGCGGAGGGAGTCGGACTCATCTTCGTACTCGCCGACGGCAACCTCGGCGGCACCTTCGTCAGCATCGGGCAGGTGCTCTTCCTGACCTCGGTGCTGGCCGCGATGATCTCGTTCCACAACACCACCGCCCGGTACACCTTCGCGCTCGGCCGGGAGCGGGTCCTGCCCGCGCTCTTCGGCCGCACCGCCCCGCGTACGGGTGCACCACGGGCCGCGTCGATCGCGCAGAGCGTACTCGGGCTGGTGGTCATCGCGGTCTACGCGATCGCCGGCTGGGACCCACTGGTCAAGCTCTTCTACTGGGGCGGCACCGGTGGCGGCTTCGGCGTACTGCTGCTGATCACCGCCACCTCGATCGCGGTCATCGCCTTCTTCGCCCGCAACCCGTCCGGGGAGAGCGGCTGGCACCGGGTGATCGCTCCCGGTCTGGCCACCGTGGCCCTGGCGGTCATCGTGTTCATCGCGCTGGACAACTTCGCCATCCTGCTCGGCGTGGCGCCCGATTCGGTGCTGCGCTGGGCGTTGCCGGCGGCCTACCCGGTCGCCGCCGTACTGGGTGTGATCTGGGCGCTGGTGCTGCGTGCCCGCCGTCCGGAGGTGTACGCCACCATCGGGCTCGGCCCGGAGAGCGCGATCGGTGGGCCGATTCCGCCGGGAGCCACCGAGCGGCAGCCGGTGGAGGCACGGCCGTGACCGGGCCGGTGATCGAGCGGGCCGAACCGGCCGACGCCCGGGTGCTGGCCGAACTGATCGCCGAGGCGTTCCACCCGCTGGCCGCCACCGCCTGGCTGGTGCCGGACCCGGCGGTCCGTCCGAAGATCCTGACGGACGACTTCCACATCCTGGTCGAGCACGCGATCGAGTGGGGCCTGGTCGAGACCACCGAGGACCGACGCGCGGTCGCGGTGTGGCTGCCGGCGGTCGGCGATCCGCTGCCCCCACCGGTCGACTACGACGATCGTCTGGCCGCCGCCTGCGGCGAGCTGACCGACCGGTTCCGGCTGCTCGACGACCTGTTCGAGGCGAACCATCCGCACGATCCGCACGACCATCTGGCCTTCCTCGCCGTCGCACCGGACCGGCAGGGCACCGGGATCGGCTCGGCGCTGCTCCGGCACCGGCACGCCTGGCTGGACGAGCAGGGACTGCCGGCGTACCTGGACGCGAGTGGCACCCGCAGCCGGGACCTCTACGCCCGGCACGGCTATCGGGTCGGCGAGCCGTTCCGGCTGCCCGACGGCACCCCGTTCTGGCCGATGTGGCGGCCGGCGGGAGGGTGAACGCCCAATCGGTCAACTCGGCGGGATGACCGATCGGTGACGCGTCAGGGGCCGGGCCAATACTGGCCCGGCCCCTGACGTCCGGCGCGTTCCACGCCGGTACCTCCCCCAAGAATCAGTACGTCTCGCTGAGTTGTCCGCGGAGTTTGGTGAGTGCGCGGGTGAGTAGGCGGGAGACGTGCATTTGGGAGACGCCGATCTGGTCGGCGATTTGGGATTGGGTGAGGTTGCCGTAGAAGCGGAGGGTGAGGATTTTTTGTTCGCGTTCGTCGAGGGTGGCGAGTGCGGGGCCGAGGGCGATGCGGAGTTCGGCTTGTTCGAAGTCGGGGTCGTCGCCGCCGAGCATGTCGCCGAG
>NZ_JBFAPP010000040.1:0-35952 GCF_040676775.1 Micromonospora sp. NPDC049523
TTTTTTGTTTTTTATTCTAATTATTTTTTTCCCCCCCCCACACCACCACTCCCCCCCCCCCGCGCGGGGGGGGGGGGGGGGGGGGGGGGGGGGGGGGGGGGGGGGTGGTGGGGTTACATGTCGCCGAAGGTGTCGTAGCGGATGTTGGCCGGCGGTACGTCGTGCTGCGCCAGCAGGCGCAGGATCGAACGGACCATCGGCGCCGAGCCGGAGACGAAGCAGTCGTGTGTGGTCCAGGGGCCGTACCGGGCCAGCACCTCGGCCAGGTCGCCGCGCTCGCCGGTGAAACCGTCGTCGACGCTGCACGAGGGCAGGACCGACAGCCAGGGATGCCGGGCGGCGAGTTCGTAGAGTTCGGTGAGGCCGTACAGCTCGTCCTGGCTGTGGCCGCCGAAGAAGACGTGCACCCACCGGGTGCGGTTGTAGAGGGTCAACTCCTCGACCAGTGCCTTGATCGGGGCGAGACCGACACCACCGGCGACGCAGAGGATGTCCCGGTTCGACTTCCGGTCGAGCACCATCGACCCCATCGGCGCCGCCAACCGGAGCAGGTCCCCCGGCTTGATCTTGCGGACCAGGCTGCTGGAGACCCAACCGGCGCCGACCGCCCGGACGTGGAACTCCATCACGTTGTCCTCGGTCGGCGCGTTCGCGACCGAGTAGGTACGCCACAATCGTGGCTGGTAGCGGGGCACTTCGATGCTGACGTACTGGCCGGCTCGGTACGGCAGCGGGAACTGCAGCGGGCGGCAGGTGAAGACGGCCACGTCCCGGCCCCGCCGCTCGTGGGTCAGCACCTCGGCATGCCAGAACGGTGGGTTCGTGTCGTCGGCGGCACCAGCGATCATCTTCTCCGCGATCACCGCGTACGCGTCGCGCCACGCCTGGTCGTACTCGATGGTCCACTGCTCGCCCCCGGCGGTCCGCAACGCCACCAGCAGCGCCTCGCCGACGAGCGCGTAGTGCTCGTCGCTGACGTGGTACTTCCGGTGGTCCCGACCGAGCCCGCGGAGGAAGGCGTCGAACCGCTCCGGATCTTCGACGGTCTGCATCGCGGTGACGATCGCTTCCAGCAGCCGGTCCCGCTGGCCGTCCATCTGTACGGGAAACAGCTCACGCAGTTGCGGGTTGGAGAGGAAGAGTCGGGCGTAGAAATGTGCGGCGATCTTGCCCCGATCCTCTTCGACCAGGGTCCAACTCTCCTTCAACACCTGCGCCAGGTTGTCCATTGCGCCCTTCTCGATGACGACGTGCGGCCGGCGCACGTGCGAGCTGATCGGATGGCGGGACCATTGGGCTGTCCGTCTCGATCAGGATGGACACTCTCCGTGGATGTTGGTCGCACAGAATGTGCGATCGACGCCGGGGCGGGGGTGGCGCGTGGAACTTTCGGGTCCGGGGAGGTCGAGTCGCGGTGGCGTGAGGCAGAGTGGTCGGGTGACGGTTGAGCTCGCCAGGCCGGTGTCCCGCCGGACCATCAGCGCCGAGGTGCTGCTGGTCCTCGGCGTCTCCCTCGGCCAGTCCGCGATCTACGCGATGGTCAACATCATCGGCCGGCTCACCGCCGACCGGCCGCTGTCGCAGCAGACCGCGACACTCAACGCGTCCCAGTCGGCCCGACCCTGGCTCGACCTCACGTACCAGCTGTTGAACATCGCGTTCGCGCTGGTTCCGGTGCTGCTCGCCGTACACCTGCTCAACCGGGACCGGGGCGATGCCCGGCTGACCCTCGGCCTGGACGCCCACCGGCCGGGCCAGGACCTGGCCCGGGGCGCGGGCCTGGCCGCGTTGATCGGCCTGCCCGGACTCGGCCTGTTCTACGTCGCGGCCAAACTCGGGATCAACGTCTCGGTGGTTCCGGCCGCCCTGCCCGACCTGTGGTGGACCGTCCCGGTGCTGGTGCTCGCGGCCGCCCAGAACGCGATCCTGGAGGAGATCGTGGTGGTCGGTTACCTGGTGACCCGGCTGCGCGACCTCGGCTGGCGGGTCGGCGCGGTGATCGCGACGAGCGCGCTGCTGCGCGGTTCGTACCACCTGTACCAGGGTTTCGGCGCGTTCATCGGCAACGCGATCATGGGTGTGATCTTCAGCATCTTCTACCTGCGGACGAAGCGGGTGCTCCCGCTCGTGGTCGCCCACACGCTGCTTGACGTGGTCGCTTTCGTCGGCTATTCGGCGCTACCGTCGAGCTGGCTCGACTGGCTGTAGTCGATCGTCAGACCTGTCGTGCGGCTGGCAGCCGGTAGCGGGTCACCGCTCGGGCGGCGAGCCGCTGGGCCGCGGCCGAGTCGCCCGCGGCGGCTGCGAGCATCGCCGCTCCGGGCAGCAGCCGGGCCGCCAACCGCAGCATCACCCAGCCACCGGCCTGCGCCGCGAGCGGTGCGGCCAGCCGCCAGCCCGCCTCCGCCAACCGGTGCAGACCGCCACCGTCCCCGTCCGGCGTCGCCGCGACCGCGGCGGCGAGCGCATCACGGGCACTCCCGTCGTCCGGGTGCACCTGGGCCAGGACCAGCAGGTCGATTGCGCGTTCCGGATCGGTCGGGTCGCGGTCGTAGGCGGCCGCGAGGTGCAGAACCAGCTCGGCCTGGGTCCAGGAGACCGCGGCCAGCTCGGCGAGCGGTGCGAACAGGCCGGCAGCGGCCGATGCCGCGCCGCCCGCACCGGCCAGCCGGACGAACCGGGTGGTGACCAGCCGAGCCAGGCCGTCCGGGGTCGCGGTGGGATAACTCGCCCTGGTCCGGGCCGCCCAGGCCGCGGCCGCCGGCCCCAGCGCCCGTACGGCGGCAAGAGCCAACAGTTCGGGGGCAAAGCCGGGATGCTCGAACAGGCGCGCGGTGATCGGCGGTTGGCCTGCTTCCGGCGTACGCACCAACGCCCGCTGTTCCGCCTCCGGCGCCTCGGCGGTTGTCGGTTCGGCGGTCGCCGGTTCGGCGGTCGCCGGTCCGGTGGTCAGCGGTCTGGTGGTTGCTGGTTCGGGCGGGGGTGGGGCTGTTTGGGTGGGCACGGCCAGTGGCTCGGTGTGTTTGGTCGCTTTCGCAGCCTTCGCAGCCTTCGTTGCCTTTGTGGCGGCGGCCGTCGTCTTCGTGGCAGCGGTCTTCCGGGCGGCCCGCTTGACCGGCGCTGGCTCGGCCATGGATGACGGAACGGCGACCGGGCCTGTCGAGCCTGTCGGGCCTGTTGAGCCTGTCGGGGTGATCGGAGGCGGCGGCGAGGAAGGGTCGGTCGCAGTGGCGGCCCCGGGCTCGCTCGGCTCTTCCAGGGCGACCTTCTTCGACGCCGTCGTCTTCTGCGGACTGCTCGTGGGCGCGGCGGTCCTGGGAGTGGCGCTCTTGGGTGCGGCGGTCCTGGGGGTGGCGCTCTTGGGTTCGGCCGCCGCCTTGGGGGTGGTGCTTTTGGCGGCGGTGGTCTCGGGGGTGGTCGACTTTTTCGGGGCGCTCGTCTTGCGGGGCGCTTCGACCGTCGAGGGCTCGGGCTGATCGGTCGCCGCATCACCGGTGGCCTCGGAGACGGGCGGGTTCCGGGTCGGCTCGACGGGAGGCGGCGCCGGGCGCGCCGGCTGCTCATCGGCCGGCGGCTGGAAGAGCACCGCCGGTGCGGCCCTGCCCGTACGTGCGGCGGTCGGTGGTGGCGGGTCTGGCTGCGGCGGGGCCGTGAAAGCTGCCTTCGGCGTACGGGAGCGGGGCGTCGACTTCGCCTGCGGTCGGCGGCCGGGCGCGGGGTCGGTGGGCGGCTGCTCCTCCATGCCCAGCGAGCCTAGTCCGGTTCATCGAGGTTCACCTCCCGGAAAATTCGCCCGTACGAGCCGCCGCGCGGTGCTCGGCGGCGCGTCGCGTACGCCGCGCGGGATACTCGCTTTGCCTCGCCCGGTACGGGACCTGTATTCTCGGTCGGCGGTGGTCTGATGACCACCGGGGAGACTTCGCCTAGTCTGGTCTATGGCGCCGCACTGCTAATGCGGTTGGGGTCTTAAAGCCCCTCCCGGGTTCGAATCCCGGAGTCTCCGCGCGAGATTGGCTTGTGTATGCTGATCGAGCACCTGCGCCCGTAGCTCAACGGATAGAGCATCTGACTACGGATCAGAAGGTTAGGGGTTCGAGTCCCTTCGGGCGCACAAACAGCCCTCCAGCAGCCCATATCGGCTGGTGGAGGGCTTCTTTGTGTCTAGCCATCTCCGGTTACACCGTCTGACCTTCGGTCACGATCAACTCGCTGCACGTAATTGCCGCGAGGGGTCCCTCAAGATCCGAAAGTCGGTCGACCTGTACCACCCCGAACTACCGGGAAACCGAAGCTTCCCACGGCGAGGTAGAGGGCTACGTTTTCCACGTCCTTGGGCGAGGAGTGCATCCAGCGCCTGTGGACGGCCCCGGCGATGTCCGAGCCTTCGAGAACCGGGCAGTCTGTGAGGAATCGGCGCCTACCTCGCCTATGGTGTAAGTGACTTTCCTGAAGGTGGAGAAGCCGATCCCGGTTGTGGGTGGCGAGATCCTGAAGCGGCAGATGTGAGCCCAGTGCCGCCCGCCACGCTTGCTACTCGCTGTCTGGATACGAAAGCACCCCCAGCCTGTAGGAGCCGAGGGTGCTTCTGTGTCTAGGGCTAGTCCGGGACGCCCAGCTCTGCCCAGTTGAAGAACCGTTCGTAGAGGTCACGGGTTGAAGGAGTCTCCCCCTTGGAGGGGTTGAGGGCGCAGAGGTCGTTGAGGCAGTCGACCCACTGCGACGCGAGAAGCATGCTGAGGCTGAGCTTCATCCCCCGGTAGCCGGTCAGCAGTTCGGTCTTCGCGGTCGGGCACGGCCACTCGTTCCCGCAGCGGATGCACCGCCAGTGCGGACGACCGGGAACGTGGAAGGGGTTGCCGGGTACGGCCGAGGGCCAGCTCATCGGGATAGCCGGCGGTAGCTCCGCGCTCACCTCCGTCCCACCAGGGCTCGCGCTACGTCGTAGCCGTAGCGCTGACCGAGGGTCATCCGGGGGTAGAGATCCGTCCGGGCGTTGTTCCAGGAAACCGGGTCATAGGGCTCGGGTATCGCCGGAGGCGGGGCGACCGGGAAGACAGCCCTGTAGAAGGCGGACCGCCTGCGTCGCCACGGGAGCCACCTGATCAGGGCGCGAAACGGAGAGTGCGGGCTCATAGACCCGACTCTAGGGCTCCGCTAGTCAAATGGCTATACCCAATTGACTAGAGTTGCGGCTGCCTAGGTTCGATCTATGGAGCGCGGACCGGGGCCGCTGATGGGGCCGTTCGAGATCGCCGAGCGTCTTGGCGTCTCGCGGCAGAGGTTCCAGCAGCTCGTTCGCTACCCGACCTTCCCTGCCCCGTACCAGGAGTTACGCGGGATGAAGGTCTGGCTCGCTTCGGAGATCGAAGCCTGGATCGCGGAGTACCGCCCGACGCCTCCGGCCGACGAAGAGTAGGGGTCGGTAGCCCGTCAGGCGTGCGTCTCCGGTACGAGGTACCTTCCCGCTCGGGTAGGGGCGGGAGTCCGGAAACGGGGCACGCCCCGTCGGCCGGTCAGCGGCCAACGGGGCGTGCGTGAACAGGTTTGGATCAGGCGACGAAGCGCATCCGACGACGCCGGGCCAGCACGAAGCCGACTGCACCGGCTCCGAGCAGCAGTACGCCCACACCGGCCATGAGGCCGGCCGAGGCGCCGGTGATCGGCAGGCCGCCGTCACCGCCACCGGTGCCGCCGTCACCACCGTCGCCGTCGCCGCCGTTGCCGGTGGCGTTGACCAGGATCTTGGCGATGTCGTTCGAGGAGTCCAGGTCCTTGGAGAAGTAGCTCTCGCACTCGCACTTCGGGTTGGCCGTGACCTGGCCGGTCGCGTCGGCGATCACCTGGTCGATGCGGAAGCCGAAGTCGAACGTACGCTTCTCGCCCGCGATGCTGATCGACTCGGAGTAGCACCGGTAGTCGGTCGCGCCGGCCTTGCCCGGGTTCTCCCAGTCGAACTCGTCGCCCTTGAACGGGACGCAGTCCTCGGGCACGGTGACCGCGGTCGTACCGGTCGGCACCTTGACGTCCACGCTGGTGACCGCACCGCCACGCCGGCTGGCGTCGATCGTCGCCGGGCCGTTGTTCTGGAATCCGATGGTCGCGGGGACGACCTTGCCGGCTTCGCCGGAGATGCTGGCGCCGAGTGCGGAGAGGTCGGCACCGTTCTTGCCGGTGACGGTGACCTCGAGGTGGCTCCAGTTGTTGCTCGGATCGGTGTCGGCCTGCGCCCTGCGGGCGCTGGCGCTGCTCACCTCCGCCAACGTGAGTTCACCGCCGTTGCCCGGCTTGCCGATCTCCACGCCGTTGCTCTTGGTGTACGCGGTGAAGTCCTCGAACTCCGCCGCGGTGAGCCAGGAAACCTCGCCGTACGCGCCGCCCGGTGCGTACGTGTCGGCGCCCAGCGCGTACGGCAGGGTCGCGGTGTACGACTTGCCAGCCGCCAGCGGCTGGTCGAAGTAGCAGGAACGGAGTTCGTCCTCCACGTACGTGCAGTTACTGAACTGCTTGTCCGCACGGATCGCGTAGTCGTTGAAGAAGAGCGCGTTGGTGCCGGTGACCGTGGTCTCGCCGACGTTGCGGACGGTGGCGGGGCTGGTGAACTTTCCGCCCGGCTGCGCCGTCGCCTGCTGCTCGGCGCCCGCGGCCAGGTCCACGCCCTCGCCGATCCGGATCCGCGACTCGTGGGTGACGGTGTCGAAGCCGGCCGCGTCGAAGCTGACCTTCAACGTGCCCTCGACGCCGTCCTTGACGCCATCGGCGGGGGCGATGTTGACCTCGTAGAGCCCGGATGCACCCCACTCGTCGACGTAGTCGACGTGTTCCCATTCGGGCGCGTACGAGCAGACGAGGCGGTTGGAGCCGGCCGGCGTGCACGTGTCGGAGCCGGCGCCCGACTTGGAGATCTGCACCTTGCCGGCCAGGTTGCTGAAGTCGTACGTGATCTTGACGCCGTGCAGGGCGAGCGGCTCGGAGCCGTACAGGATCGGGGAATCCACGATGCCCGGGCTGTCCGCCGCGATCGTGCTGTCCAGGAAGTAGACGCCGAGGCTGGGTTGCTCGGGCGCGGCGCTCGCGGGAGCCGCGGTGGCGACCAGCGCGCCGACGACGCCAAACCCGGCGAGCCAACGCCGGGCATTGGTGTTACGCATGAAGAGAGGTCCTCCCGTGGGGGTACAGGTGAAGCTCCCGGAGCGTACGGGCGGTTGGATCGGGAGATCGACCCATGGAACGATTTCTGGCCGAACGGCCGATCATGAAATCCTCTCGTACTTATCGACGAAAGCGTCGAGCCTTTCCATACATGGGTTACATGAGGCAGTCAGAGCTGGTCGAGCCAGACCACGATCCCGGTCAGGTCGTTGAGTACGGCCGCGACGCCCGCCCTGATGGCGGCGGCGCAGCGCTCGCCGGTGAACGAGGTGGGGTCGTACGTCGAGGAAGCGCCGAGCCCTTCGCCACGGAACGACGCTCCGGACCAGTCGACCGACGTGACGTTGTGGGTGGGCTCGGCCAACTCCGCTCCGACCACGAGGATCTGCTGTGACAGGTGGCTCGGTGCGACCAGGGCGAGGGGGTCGATGAGGTCGTTGCCCGCGCTGACGATGAGGTCCGGGGCCATGCCGAGGGCCTTGGTGATGCTGGTGACGGGATCGTGCGGGTCGGCGGTCACCGTCTTGAGGTCGACGTCCTCCTCCTCGGCCCAGTCCCTGACCGCCGTTACGAGGGCCTTGGTCGGGCTGTCGTCCCCCGCGGTGAGCAGCACCACGCGATAGCCCTTCGACGGGTGGACGCCAGTCCAGGAGCCCGGTCGCGGCGTGACGGTCGCCTCCGGGGCGGGCGGGGCGGACGGGTCGACGAACCCGGGGCCGAGAGTGCCGATGGCGCTGGGTTTGGGATGCGGCCGGGACCAGTCGTCGCCGGAGCCGCATCCGGTGACCAAGGCGGCGACCGCGGCCAACGTGGCGACGGCCCGAAACGGGGGGCGCAAGTGATCGTCCTCTTCGGTGGTGGCGGAAGGTGCGCGTAGTTCTTTGTATTCCTATCCCAACTACTTCCGGGGTCGGCCGGCGGGCCGTTCTTCCGGGAGTTTGTTTTCCAGCGGTTCGCCAGTGGTCGGGCTGGTGTTAACCCTCGCCATGCAACGTGCACTGGCCATTACGAGGGAGCCGCATGATGAGACCCGTCCGCCGTACCGTTATCGTCACCGTTGTCGGGATCGCTGCGGCGGTAATCGCCATTCTGAACGCCGTACCTGCGTTGGCCCATGGATTTTCGTCCACCGTGTACGCGAATATCACAGCGGGAGACGAGGGTCACATACGGACGAAGTTGGGGCTCGAATACGACCTGTTCGTCGTGTCCGCCGCCGACTACGAGGATGACGATTCTCTCTTCCGGGAAGGAACCGCCGCATTCGACGCGGGCGACACCGGGGCGCAGGCGGCGGCGCTCAGGACCCATACGGAGTCGGCCACCAAATATGTCACCGAGCGTTTCTCGGTGACCTCGGACGGTCAGGCCTGCACGGCAAAGCAGGTCGGCGACGCGGCCATGTCCGAGCGGGAGGGTGTGCCGTACGCCGATCTGCTGTTCGACTGGACCTGCCCGGCGCGGGCCGACGCGCACGAGGTGCGCAGCGGTCTTTTCCCTGACGGGGAGGGTTACGTCAAGGGCACCAAGACGATCGTCACGTACGAGATCGACGGCCGTTCCGGCTCTGCCGCGCTCGACTCGGCCAACCCGTCCTTCTCCACCGGCCAGGCCTGGTACGAGCGGTTCCGGGAGTTCTTCGTCCTGGGTGCCGAGCACCTGCTGACCGGGATCGACCACATCCTGTTCCTGCTGGCGCTCATCGCCGGGTCGCGGCGCCTGCGCGAGATCGTGCTCGCGGCCACCAGCTTCACCCTGGCGCACTCGGTGACGTTCATGCTCGCCGCCCTCGGCCTGGTCGACGTGCCCGCGAGTGTCGTGGAACCAGTGATCGCGCTGTCGATCGCCGTGGTCGCCGGCTGGCACCTGTGGGGGATCTGGCGACGCGGTGACCATGCCACCGACCTGGAGACGGCTGGCCGAGGTCACTTCAGTCTCGACCGCCGGGGCTGGATCCGTCTCGCGGTCGTGTTCTGCTTTGGTCTCGTACACGGCCTGGGCTTCGCGGGCGCACTGGGAATCGACGAAGCGTGGTCCTGGACTCTGCTGTGGTCTTTGCTGGTGTTCAACGTCGGCATCGAAACTGTGCAGTTGACGATCATCGCGGTGGTGTTCCCGTTGCTGATCGTATTGCGGCGCCGTGCGCCGAAACTCGGACTCTGGGCGACGGGCGTCGTTTCTGCGGGCGTGTCCATCATGGGGCTGATCTGGTTCGTCGAACGCCTGTCTGCGTCCTGAGTCAGTCCAGGTATCTCGGAAAGTCCAGGCATCCGCAAGATCACGTTCATGACCGGTTCACCATCTGGGTAAAGCTTGAGATGCGATTCCCCGTCATCGGGACAGGCTTTTCCATATATCTATTGGAAAGCTTTCCATGTCTCTATCGAATAAGGAACGGAAATCGATGACATCGAGCAACACGACACGAGCCTCCGGGCTTGTGCGCCGACGTGTGGCCACCGGGGCCACCGCGGCATTCCTGGGCTTGGCGGTAGCCGCCGGTAGCGGCCTGGCGTCCGCCGCCAGCGCGGCCGAGTCCACCTCGCTCACCGGCATCGTCCTCGGCGTGGGCGCCAACGAGACCCAGCGCATCGTGACCTGGTACTCCTCGGCCGACACCGCGCAGAAGATCCAACTGGCCCCGACCGCCGAGATCGTCAACGGCGAGTTCCCGGCCAGCGCCCTCAGCTTCGACGCCACCGGTGGGGCGAACATCGCCACCAGCGGCGGCTTCAACCGTCACGCCACGATCACCGGCCTGAAGGAGCACACGGCGTACTCGTACCGTGTCGGCTCCGAGGGCAACTGGTCCCCGGCGTACTCGTTCAAGACGCAGGACTTCGAGGGCGACTACGACTTCCTGTTCTTCGGCGACCCGCAGATCGGCTCCTCCGGCGACATCGCCAAGGACCAGGCCGGTTGGCAGGACACCCTGAACGTCGCGCTCACCGCGAACCCGAACATCGAGATGCTGGTGTCCGGCGGTGACCACGTCGAGACGGCCAACACCGAGGCCCAGTGGAACGCCTTCCTCGCCCCCGACCAGCTCCGCCAGTACCCCGTCGCGGCCACGATCGGTAACCACGACGTCGGCGGCAAGGCCTGGGAACAGCACCACTTCACCCCGAACACGGACCGCTCGGCCCCGTACTACGCCAACGGGAACCCGGCCTCCAACACCTCGGGTGGCGACTACTGGTACATCTACAAGGACGTGCTGTTCATCGACCTGAACAGCAACAGCTACGCCACCTCCTCGGGCGGCGGCGGCGACGAGGCGCACACCGCGTACGTCACCGACGTCATCAACCAGCACGGCACCGAGGCCAAGTGGAAGGTGCTCGTCTACCACCACTCGATCTACTCGCCGGCCTCGCACGCCAAGGACGGCGACAACAAGGCGCGTCGGGTCGACTTCCCGACCACGTTCTCGAAGCTCGGCGTGGACATGGTGCTGCAGGGCCACGACCACAGCTACTCCCGTAGCTACCTGATCAAGAACGGCGAGAAGGCGGACCCGAGCGAGCAGCCCGGTGCCGAAGACGTCGTCGCCGGCCCCGGCGGCGTCCTCTACGTGACCGCGAACTCGTCCTCCGGCTCGAAGTACTACGACATCACCAAGCCGGACAGCAGCGGCACCAGCGGCGCGGGCAACGGCGCCGACCCGTTGAACCCGGACAACTACTGGTACAACTCGGTCGAGAACCAGGAGCACGTCCGGACCTACGTCAAGGTCCAGGTGCGCAACGACAAGCTCGTCGTCGAGAACATCCGCAGCGCCGCCAACGGCGACCAGGGTGTCGGCTCCATCGTCGACAAGGTTTCGGTGCACCCGTACCACGCCGACGGCCAGGACCTCCAGGTGAACGTGCCGAACGTGGCTCCGGGCGAGTTCGGTTGGACGATCGACGGCAACAACGGCCTGGTGGACCTCGGCACCGCGCAGGAGGTCAACGGCGACCACTTCGAGGCGGCGGGCAAGATCAACCCGATCATCGTCTCGGACAGCCGCCGCTCGCTCTCGCCCTGGTCGATCTCGGCCAGCGTGGGTGACTTCCAGGACGCCGACAAGAAGTTCTCCGGCTCCTACCTCGGCTGGACCCCGTACGTGCTCGACGCGGGTGCCGGTGCCCAGGCGAGCGCCCCGGTGCTCTCCTCCTACGACGACCAGGGCCAGGGCCTGTCGGTCTCGCGCGGCCTCGGTTCGGCCGAGCAGGGCCACCCCCGTGGCTCGGCCAAGCTCGGCGCTGACCTGGGCCTGAAGTTCCCGGACAGCATCGACAAGGGCAGCTACCGCGCGACCCTCACGATCACCGCGCTGAGCAGCTGATCGAATCCGCTTCACCGGGCGGGGTAGGCACCTTCGGGTGCTTACCCCGCCGCTCCGCTCCAACCCCGCTCCAGATCCCCTGAGGACCACGAGATGCAATCGTCCGCAACGCTCCAGAAGACCAGCGTCGCCGCCCTTTTCCGTACCGCGGCCCTGGCCCTGACCGCCGTCTTCGCGGTCGTCGGCCTGGCCGCCGGCCCAGCCCTGGCGGCGGACGGCGACGTCGCCTGGACGGTGAGGACGGCCTCCAACAGCTACGGCGCCGACCGGTCCAGCTTCAGTTACGCCGTCAACCCCGGCGGCGCGGTAGACGACGCCATGGTCGTCGCCAACCACGGCCCGGTCGCGCTCGACCTGACCGTCTACGCCGCCGACGGGTTCACCACCGACACCGGCCAGCTCGACCTGCTCGCCAAGGACGGTAAGTCGGTCGGAATCGGCGCCTGGGTCAAGGCCGGCGGCGGCAGCGTCCACGTCGAGCCCGGCAAGACCGCCGAGGTTCCCTTCAAGGTCACCGTCCCGGACAACGCCACGCCCGGCGACTACGTGGGCGGCATCCTGACCTCCCTGACGCAGCCCGACCAGGCGGCGGGCATCAACGTGGACCGGCGCCTCGGCATCCGGATCAAGCTGCGGGTCGGCGGCGAGCTCAAGCCGAACCTCGCGATCGAGGACCTGCACGTGGACTACGACGGTACGTCCAACCCCTTCGCCAAGGGCGACGCCACCGTCACGTACACGATCCACAACAGCGGCAACGCGGTCCTGTCCGCCCAGCAGGCGGTGTCGGTCTCGGGTCCGTTCGGCTGGCTGCGGGTCGGCGCTGGCGAGATCAAGTCGCCACCGGAGCTGCTCCCGGGTGAGAGCCGGGAGGTGTCCGTACCCGTCCACGGTGTGGCACCCGCCCTCAGGCTGGCCGCGACCGTGACCCTCACACCCCTGCTCACCGACGCGTCGGGCTCCACCACCCCGCTCGAACCGGTCGAGGCCACGACGCACGGCTGGGCCACCCCGTGGCAGCTGTTGCTGCTGGTCGTCGTACTGCTCGCTGTTGTCGTCGGTGCGTTCCTGCTCGCCCGCCGCAACCGCGTACGGCGCAAGCAGCGCGAGGACGGCCGGGTCCGCGACGCCGTCGCGCAAGCACTCCGCGACAAGACCCCAGACGTACGCTGACCACCCGACTCTGGCTGGGCTGTGGCGAGTTTCTACCCTGGTGGGGGTAGTGGAACGCCACAGCTCGACCGACACCTGCCCGCCGCAGGCTGCGATGATGCCGGTGGGGGAAGGGAAGGTGCGATGACGGTTTTCGACTCTGTGGCGGTACCGGGTCGGCGGGTGACGTTGGGCAGTTGGCCCACTCCCGTCGAGCCCGCCCCCCGACTCGCCGAGGCCATCGGGCTCGCCCCCGGCGGTCTGTGGCTGAAGCGGGACGACCTCGGTGGTCTCGGCGGAGGTGGCAACAAGGTCCGCAAGCTCGAATGGACCGTCGGCGCCGCGCTCGGCAACGGCGCGGACACCCTGGTCACGACCGGTGCGCCGCAGAGCAACCACGCCCGGCTCACCGCCGCCGCGGGCGCCCGGTTCGGTCTGCGGGTGGTGCTGGTCTTCCCCGGCGAGCCGGGTCGGTCCAGCTCCGGAAACCTGGCCCTGGACGGTCTCTTCGGAGCCGAGGTCCACTGGGCCGGTGACGTGGACCGGGGCCAACTCGCCACCGTCGCCGCCGGGGTCGTCGACGAGTTGCGTCGGGGCGGGGCACGGCCCGAGCTGATTCCGTTCGGCGGCTCCAACGCCGTCGGCGCGTACGGCTATGTCGAGGCGGGTCGGGAACTGCTGGCCCAGGTGGCCGATGTCGACGTCGTCGTGGTCGCGCTCGGCTCCGGCGCCACCATGGCCGGACTTGTGGTGTCCCTCGGTGCCGATAGGGTGCTCGGCGTCGACGTCGGCGCCCTGGCCGAACCGGCAGAGGCGGTCGCCGCCCTCGCCGGTCAGGTCGCCGGCACGAGTGTCCCCGCCGACGAGCTGCGTATCCGGGGCGACCAGGTCGGCGACGGCTACGGCCACCTCACCCGGCAGTCCGCCGAAGCGCTCGAACTGACCGCGCGCAGCGAGGGCATCGTGCTCGATCCGATCTACACGGGCCGGGCGATGGCGGGCCTGATCGCGGCCGTACGGGACGGGGACATCGCCCCGGAGGCCAAGACGGTTTTCCTGCACACCGGTGGTCTGCCCGGACTGTTCGGCCACCCCGACACCGTCACCTGGGCCGAATCGGCTCTCGGTCGCTACCGTCCCGGCCCGGCCGGCAACGCGTCCTGACGCCCGGAAGGGCCACACCCGCCGTCGGCAGGCCGCGGCCCTTCCGTCGTACGCGCCTTCCGTCGTACGCGTCAGAGCATCATCTGAAGCCGCTCAGCACCAGCTCAACGTGGAGTTGACCCGGGTCACGTTGCGGACCACGTTGTTGGCGCCACCGCAGGGATTCTGGGTGATGTTCGTGTTGGTCACGGTCAGGTTCTGCAACGTGATGCCGGAGGAGATCGGGAACTCCGTACGGGCGGCGACCCTGACCTCGCCGCCGCCGGTGACCGTCCCGGAGACCCCGGCGATCGTGACGTTGTAGCAGTTCTCCACCAGGATCGAGTTGTTGCCGGTGTTCGAGATGGTCACCCGGTCGATGACCGCACCGCCGCTCTCCGAGACGCAGAAGATCCCGCGTCCGCCACCACGGGCGATCACGGTGCCGACCCGGATGTTCGTCGGGTAGCTGCTGCCGACCCGGCCGTTGCGGTTCGCCATCCGGAACGCCGCGTACCCGGTGCCGGTGCCGGCGTTGTCGGCGTCGACGGTCCCGACGGTGGCGTTGATCGTGTCGTTGAGCAGCAGGCCCGATTCGCCGGTGCTGCGGGCGGTGACGGTGCCGACGGTCAGCCCGTCCACCCCGTACGTCTCCACGCCCTGGCTGCTGGTGCCCTGCACGTACACGTTGTCGATCCGGATGTTGCGTACTTTCACCGCGCGGTCCCCGCCGTGGTTGTCGATCCGTACGCCGAGGCCGCTGGACAGTCGCATGTCGATCTGGCCCAGGATCAGGTTGTCGACGTTGCGCATGAAGATTCCGTACAGGGGTGATCCGGTGAGGTTCAGGTGCTGCACCTCGATGTCGGTGGCGCCTCGGGCGTACACCGGTGCCTGGTCTCCGGAGCCGGATCCGGTCACGTTGATCGTGCCGCAGACGTCGAGGATGGTGTAGCTCGGCAGGGAGAGACGCGATCCGGCGCTCATCGACCCCGAGCCGCGTACGACCACCCGCTGTTTCGAGGTACGCCCCGAGGAGAGGCTGTTCACCGCGGCCTGCATCGCGGAGCGCATGTCGCTGCCGGTGTAGACCGTGCTGCCGCCGTTGCGGGCGGTCCAGGTGCTCCCGTTCAGCGCCGCCTCGGCGTTGAACGAGCCGCTGCCGCAGCCGGTGCCACCTCCGCCGGAACCGATCCGGTTGAGTTGCCACTGTTGGTTCCAGCCGTCCAGGTCCTGGAACTGGGAGATGATCCCGCCGTCGGCGGTGGACCATTCCCAGATGTCCAGCGCCTTTCCGCTGTGCCGGTTGACGAAGCGTACGTACCCGCCGTCGGAGTCGGCGACCTGGAAGTGTTGGCGGGTGGTGCCGTTGTCGGCGTTCTGCACGAGTTGGGTGCCGTCGTTGGCGTTGGGCAACTCGAGGAACTTGCCGCTGTGCCGGGATCTGATCTTGTAGTACCCGCTGCCCGCGTCGACGAACTGCCACTGCTGCTGGTTTCCGTCGTTGCGGGCCCACTGCACGATCGGCGCGCCGTCGCCGGTGGCGAAGTTGTAGACGTCGAGCGCCTTGCCGCTGTGTCGCGAGGTGATGACGTAGTAGGCGCCGGTGTCGATGGTGGCGGCCGAGGCCGGCTGCGGGTTGACGGTGGCGACGGTGCCGACGGCGATGGCCGTGGCGACGGCGAGGCCGATCCGGCGGCGGTGTCGGCGGGATCTGTTGGCGGGGACGGGTTGGGTGGCGGCGGTGAGTGTCATTGGTCCTCCCGGACCTGGGGGTCGCGCTGCCCCGGGAAAGCCCGGTGCCGGGCGACGCACCGGGCAGAGGAAAGGGCTTTCCAATAGCACCCGCACGCTAACGAATCGTTTCAATCAAGTCAAGTTCATCGATGGGATGCCACGGCTGACCGCCGCGCCGGTATGACCCTGGGAAGCGGGCCGGCTAGCGCCGGGTACGCGACGCGGTGCCCGCCGGCAGGGTGCCGCCCGAGATCCGGGTCAGGAACTCGAAGTTGCTGCCGGACTTGCGTAGCTGGTCGAGCAGCTGCTCGAGGGACTGCTGGGCGTCCTGGCCGCTGAAAGCCCGACGCAACCGACCGATGATGGCCAGCTCCTCCGGTGCCAACAGGACCTCTTCCATCCGGGTGCCGGAGGAGTGGATGTCGACCGCCGGGAACATCCGCTTCTCGGCGAGCTTGCGGTCCAGGCGCAACTCGGCGTTGCCGGTGCTCTTGAACTCCTCGAAGATGACCGAGTCCATCGCCGAGCCGGTGTCGACCATGGCGGTGGCGATGATGGTCAGCGAGCCGCCGTTTTCCATGTTGCGGGCGGCACCGAGCAGCCGCTTCGGCGGGTGCAGCGCGGCCGAGTCGATACCACCGGACATGGTCCGGCCGCCGGTCGGCGCCGCCAGGTTGTACGCCCTGGCCAGTCGCGTGATCGAGTCGAGCAGTACCACCACGTCCTGGCCGAGTTCGACCAGTCTCTTCGCCCGCTCGATGGCCAGTTCAGCGATCGTGGTGTGGTCCTGCGTCGGCCGGTCGAAGGTCGAGGCGATGACCTCGCCCTGGACCGACCGCTGCATGTCGGTGACCTCTTCGGGGCGTTCGTCCACCAGCACCACCATCAGGTGGCACTCGGGATTGTTGCGGCTGATGGCGTTGGCGATGGCCTGCATGACCATGGTCTTGCCGGCCTTCGGCGGTGACACGATAAGTGCCCGCTGACCCTTGCCCAGCGGCATCACCAGGTCGATCAGCCGGGTGGTGAGGAGGTTCGGCTCGGTTTCCAGGCTCAACCGCTCCTGCGGGTACAACGGCGTCAGCTTGTAGAAGTCCGGTCGCCGCCGGGCCTCCTCCGGGTCGGCACCGTTGACCGTGTCCAACCGGACCAGCGGCTGGTGCCGGCGTTGGTCGTCGTCGGGGGCGGGACGGGCCGCGCCGGTCACGGCGTCGCCCCGGCGGAGGCCGTACTTCCTGGCCTGGGCGATCGAGACGTAGACGTCGTCCGGGCCGGGCAGGTAACCACCGGTACGGATGAAGCCGTGGTTGTCCTGCAGGTCGAGGATCCCGGCGACCGGTACGAGCGCGGTGTCGTCGCCGATCCGGGTCTCGTCCTGGCTGTCGCCGCGCGTCCGGTCCCGGGTGGTGCGGGTGCGGCGGCCGTTGTTGGTGTTGCCGGTGCGGCCGTCGGCACGGCGCGGGGTCCGGGTGGACCGGCGGGCGGTGCCGCCCGAGGGGGCGTCGTCGACGCCACTGCCCCGGCGGGACGCGTTGCTGAACGTGGTGGAGTGCTGGTCTACCAGCGAATCGGTAGCAGTCATTGCTTCTCCTTGGGAAGGTGTTGTCCGCCGCGTACCGAGCCGGATCGCACCGGCGAACGGTCCGGCAACCGGCGTCGATCCGCCGGTGGTGTGCCGGTACTCGGGCGAGCCCGGCTCTGGTGGCCGCATGGCTCGGGCGGGCGGGGTGGTGCTGATCGGCCTAGGGATCCTGCCCCTGGGCGGGATGCGCGTCGGCGCATCAGCGGAAGTGGTTCGTAAGCTCCGGCGGAATCGATTTGCCGGTGATCATGTGAACTGATCAAGCGAGCCGAGCTCGTGAAAAGGAAATCACACACCCTGGGTCGGAATCTTTCACCGACACCCGCAGGGGTGCACTGCCGCCAAGATAACGCGGTTAGCCCGCGATGGCAAGCTTCGCCACGTCAGGGCATCAGTACGATCTTGCCGCGGGTGTGCCGCTGCTCCAGTTCCCGGAAGGCCTCGCGGACCTGGTCCAACGGGTAGGTACGGGCGATCGGGACCTCCAACCGCCCCTGATCGACGAGCTGGGCGATTTCGGTGAGTACGTCCGCTCTCGCCCCCTCGCTGTTCGCTGCGGTCTTCGTGCCGTACTTCTTCGCGGCGGCGAAGTTGATGATCGTGTTGATCCGGTCGGGCTTCACCCCGAGCTCGATCGCGAGGTCGACGTAGCCGTCCCCGTACGTGTCGACGAAGGCGTCGACCTGACCTCCGGCGGCGGCTCGGACCCGGTCGGCCATCCCCTCGCCGTACTCGACCGGGATCACGCCGTGCGCGGTGAGCCAGTCGTGGTTCGAAGGCCCGGCCAGACCGATGACGCTCGCGCCCGCGTTACGAACCAACTGGACGGCGATCGAACCGACGCCACCGGCGGCACCGGAGACGACCACGGTGTCGCCCGTGCCGGCGCCCACCGCCTGCGTCGCCGCGTACGCCGTGGTGCCCACGACGGCCAGCGCGCCCGCCGCCTCCCAGGACACACCCGCCGGTCGCGCGACCACCTGGTCAGCCGGTACGGCCACCAGCTCGGCCTGACTCGACCGATCGTTGCTGAAGCCGAGCACCTCGTCGCCGACCGCGAACGCGCTCACGTCGGGCCCCAGTTCCACCACCACCCCGGCGAGGTCGCTGCCCTGACCGGAGGGGAAGGTGCTCGGGTACACGCTGTCCATGGCCCCCTGCCGGATGGACGACTCGCCGATGTTGATGCCGGCGGCCACCACCTTGACGAGAACCTGCCCGGCGCCGGGGACGGGCCGGTCGACCTCCACCACCTGTAGAACGTCGATTCCACCGTACTCATCGAATTTGACCGCTTTAGGCATGGCTGTGGGTACTCCTTGCCGAGATATCCGTCGGACACCATGACTCTGACAGCATCGGCGAGGGCCCGAAGGCGGATGGCCGGACTCGCGGGCCCTGTCCAGAACTCACCGGGAACATCGCCGGACAGCCTCGGTCTCGCCATCCTGACGCCATGCGTAACCGATTTGTCAACGCCGCGACGGTGGTGCTGCTCAGCGCCGCCTTCGTCGGCGTCGTCACGACCCCCGCCGTCGCGGCACCAGTGTGCAACGTGCCCAACCCGCCCCCGATCTGCAACACCGAGGACGAGTTCGGCAGCCCCACCATCAGCCTCTCCACCCCGGTCCGCCAGCCGGCCGGTCTTGTGGTCAGCGGCACCGCGAAGGACCGCGACGCCTCCGGCCCGGTCCAGGTACAGATCAAGATCCAGGGCGTGGTCGTCGCCACGCTGGCCGCCAACACGTCGACGGGGGCGTACTCCGGCACCGTGCCGGCGCGGGCGGGCAGTTCCGTCTGCGCGGTGGCCAAGAACCAGAACGAAGGCCTGGACAAGTCCATCTGCCGTACGTTCCTCGTATCCGTCGATCCGATCGGATCGGTCGACGAGGTGTCGCCCGGCCCGGCCGGACTGCTGGTACGGGGCTGGGCGATCGACCCGGACACCGCGAACCCCATCGACGTGCACGTCTACCTCGACGGCGCGTACGTCCGTACGGTCAACGCCAGCGGCAGCCGCCCGGACGTCGCCGCGGTGTACCCGGCGTACGGGGCGGCGCACGGCTACGACCTCACCGTGCCGGCCGCACCCGGTCAGCACACCGTCTGCGTTTACGGCATCAACGTCGGCACCGGCACGGTGAACACCCAACTCGGCTGCGGCACGGTCACCCAGGGCCGCCCGCCGGCCGCGCCCGACCTCCAGGTCAACGCCGCCCAGACGGTGCCGACGATGTACCTGTACGTCCAGCCGCACAGCACCAACGCGTCCGGTTTCGTGGTGGAGCGCTCGGTCGGCGGCAGTGCCGGCCCATGGGTGCAGGTGCACAGCAACAACCGCAACGGTGAGACGGCGTTCAGTTGGGACGACACCGGTGTGGCGCAGGGCAACCTGTACTGCTACCGGGTCCGGGCCGACAACCCGTACGGTTCGGCCACCTCGGCGGTGGTCTGCCGGGACCTGCCGCTGCCCGCGCTGCCTCGCCCGACCAACGTCTCGGTGACCGGGGTGACCGAGACCTCGCTCGTGCTGAACTGGACCGACAACGCCGTCGGCGAGACCCAGTACCGGGTCGACCACGTCGGCGTGAACACCCTGTACGCGCCCGGCACCGCCGGCACCGGGCCGATGACCTTCACGATGAACAACCTTCAACCCTCGACCCGGTACTGCTTCAAGGTGGGCCCGATCAAGCCCGGCTTCGGCTACGACCCGTCGCCCGAGATCTGTGCCACCACCGCGAGCCCGCCCCCGCCGCCGGTTTCGGTCAAGACCGTCAACCTCTGGAACTGCGTCTCGGGTGGCGCGTCCGGTGGTGTCTGGCTCTACGACCACGACTTCGGTACGTGGACCCGGGCGGCGTCGGCACCGAGCAGTTGGGTCCGCGGTAGCTGCGGGACGCCGTACTCCGGGCCGGCGGCCAGCGTGAACCTGCCCGAGGGGCGGATCGTCACGGTGGTCCTGGTGATCACGGGCAACAGGTTCTGCCCCACCGAGGACCCGACCACCACCGGCTGCCGGCACTGGGAGGCCGGTCCGGTGCTCGGCGGGTCCAAGGGCATCACCACCTACGACGTCATCGGCTGAGCCGAGGCGCCACCGAGCCGGTGCCGGTCGGGTCGGGGGGCCCGACCGGCACCCGGGGTATTCGCCGCCGGGTCACGGGGTAGACATTGCCCATGGCGACGCAGACCGGGCCGGACGGCGACGAGCGGCGGGACCGGGAATCGGCCCGTCCCGCGTTCGTGCTGCACGAGCACCGGCGGCCGACCCATCACTTCGACCTGCGGTTGGAGGAGAACGGGGTGCTCCGGTCGTGGGCGGTGCCGAGGGGTCTGCCCACCGACTCCTCCGGTGACCGGTTGGCGGTCGCGGTGCCCGACCACGACCTGGACCACCTGACCTACACCGACGCCGACAAGTCGATCGCCGACCTGGGCTGGTGGGAGGAGCACGACCGCAACGACCGCCGGCTGCTGTTCACCCTGCACGGGCGGGACTCCTCGGGCCGCTACGCCCTGATCCACACCCGGCAGAACTGGCTGCTGCACCGGACGAAGGACCAGCCCGGCGGTTAGCCCACCGGCTCGCGGGTCCGCGTCGGGGCCAGCGCGCGAAGCAGGGCGTCGATCGCCGGCCGCAATGGTCCGTCACCACGGGGGCGGGTGACCGCGAAGATCTGCCGGCCGGTCAGCGGCGCGTCGAGCGGACGTACGTCGACTCCGTCCGGCACGTTGCGCAGCGCCAGTCCGGGTACGAGCGCCGCACCGAGCCCTGCGGCGACCAGGTCGAGGGTGAGGGCGAAGTCGATCGCCCGGTGCCGGATGTCCGGCTCGAAGCCGGCGAGGTGGCAGGCGCGCAGGGTGGAGCGCCCGCACGGTGTGTGTTCGGCGCTGGCCACCCACGGCACGTCCGACAGGTCGGCCAGCCTGCGGGTCGCCCGCCCCCAGCCGGCCGGGGTGATCAGGTGCATCGGGTCGGTGGTGATCGGGTGCCGGTCGAGTTCGGCGATCCGGGTCACCGGTACGTGGTCGTACTCCTGGAGGATCGCGACGTCGACGGTGGCCGAGCGGAGGTCGAGCTGGCTCTGTTGGTCCTCGGCCTCGATCACGCGTACGTCCAGGTCCGGGTGTTCCGCCATGGCGCGGGCGGCGGCTGGGGCGACCAGCGCTCCGGCGGCGGACGGGAACGCGGCGACCCGGACCGTGCCACCGACCCGCTGGTGGAGTACGGCGAGCCCGGCCACGGCGTGCTCGACCGCGCCGAGGATCCGTTCCGCGTGCGCGGCGAGGACCTGCCCGGCGGCGGTGAGCACCACGCCCCGGCCGGACCGCTCGACCAACTCGCAGCCGGCCTCGCGGGAGAGCTGTACGAGTTGCTGGGAGACCGCCGACGGGGTGACGTGCAGGGCGGCCGCCGCTGCGGTCACCCCGCCCCGGAGGGCGACCTCGTGCAGCACCCGCAGTCGTCGTACGTCCAGATCCATGTAGCCACGCTACAGCGACAGTTAAGAACTATGAACTAGACCTTAAGGTTGCGCCGGGGGACGGTAACCGGGTGAGAATGACCCACCGCTTCCAGGCCCTGCTCGTCGCCGCCATCTGGGGCGTCAACTTCGTGGTGATCGACATCGGCCTGCGGGACCTGCCGCCGCTGGTCCTGACCGCGCTCCGGTTTCTCGTCGCGGCGGTGCCGCTGGTGTTGCTCGTACCGCGGCCCACCGCCCGGCTGCGGTACGTCGTCGGGTACGGGCTGGTGCTCGGCGTGCTGAAGTTCGGGGTGCTCTTCACCGCCATGGACGCCGGGATGCCGGCCGGGCTCGCCTCGCTGGTGTTGCAGGCACAGGCACTGGTCTCGGTGCTGCTCGCGGCGGCGCTGCTGCGCGAGCGTCCGACCGGTTGGCAGGTGGCCGGCGTACTCGTGGGGTCGGTCGGCATCGGGATGCTCGCGGTCGGCGGCGGCGGTCGGGCCACGCTGGTGGGATTCGCGCTCACCCTTGCCGCCGCTGTGAGCTGGGCGGTGGCGAACGTGGTGGTACGGGCCAGCGGCGAGACCCGGCCGCTGTCGCTGCTGGTCTGGTCCAGCCTGGTCCCGCCGATCCCGCTGCTCGGGCTCGCCGGTGTGGTGGACGGGCCCGGCCGGGTCCTCGACGCGGTCACCGGGCTCTCCTGGAGCGCCGTCCTCGCCGTGCTGTACGTCGCCTACGTCTCCACCCTGGTCGGCTTCGGTCTCTGGAACCGGCTGATCGCCGAGTACTCGGTCGCCCGGGTGGCGCCGTTCAGCCTGCTGGTGCCGGTGTTCGGGCTGGCCGCGTCCTGGGTGTTCCTGGGTGAGCGGGTCGGTGTCACCGAGGCGGTCGCCGCCGGTGTCATCCTCACCGGGCTGGCCCTGGTGCTGCGCCGAGCGGCAGGTCCCGCCGTCGATCCGAACGCCGGGGTCGCGGTGGTGACGCCGGGCACGGACGGTCGTTCCCGTCCGCAACCGGCAGTGCTCGGAGCAGCGCATACCGGAGCTGATCCGCAGGGGTAGAGAACTCGTCGGCGGGAACCGGAATAGGGGCGGGCCGCACCTGGTTTCAGGGTGTAGTTCAAACTTGAACGAACGAGATCCGGTCGAGACGAGGCGGGCAGCAGACATGCAGTTCGGGATCTTCACCGTTGGTGACGTGACCACCGATCCCACCACGGGACGTACACCCACCGAGGCGGAGCGGATCAAGGCGATGGTGGCGATCGCGCTGAAGGCCGAGGAGGTGGGACTCGACGTCGTCGCGATGGGCGAGCACCACAACCCGCCGTTCGTGCCGTCGTCGCCGACGACCATGCTCGGTTACGTCGCGGCGCAGACGAAGCGGATCGTCCTCTCGACCGCCACCACGCTGATCACGACCAACGACCCGGTCAAGATCGCCGAGGACTACGCGATGTTGCAGCACCTGGCCGACGGTCGGGTGGACCTGATGATGGGTCGCGGCAACACCGGGCCGGTGTACCCGTGGTTCGGCAAGGACATCCGGGCGGGCATCCCGCTGGCCGTGGAGAACTACGCGCTGCTGCACAAGTTGTGGCGCGAGGACGTGGTCGACTGGACCGGCAAGTTCCGTACGCCGTTGCAGTCGTTCACCTCGACGCCGCGCCCGCTGGACGGGGTTCCGCCGTTCGTCTGGCACGGCTCGATCCGCAGCCCCGAGATCGCCGAGCAGGCGGCCTACTACGGTGACGGCTTCTTCCACAACAACATCTTCTGGCCGATGGAGCACACCCAGCGGATGATCGAGCTTTACCGCAAGCGGTTCGAGTTCTACGGCCACGGCAAGGCCGACCAGGCCATCGTCGGCCTCGGCGGGCAGGTGTTCATGCGGAAGAACTCGCAGGACGCGGTACGCGAGTTCCGCCCCTACTTCGACAACGCCCCCGTGTACGGACACGGCCCGTCGCTGGAGGACTTCAGCGCCGAGACGCCGCTGACGGTCGGCAGCCCGCAGCAGGTGATCGACCGGACCCTGACCTTCCGCGAGCACTTCGGCGACTACCAGCGCCAACTGTTCCTGATGGACCACGCCGGCCTGCCGCTCAAGACGGTGCTGGAGCAGCTCGACCTGCTCGGTGAGGAGGTGGTCCCGGTGCTGCGCAAGGAGTTGGACGCACTCCGTCCGGCGCACGTACCGGACGCGCCGACCCACGCCAGCCTGAAGGCCGCCCGGGACGCCGAAATCGAGGCGGTCGCGGGCGACCAGGTCGACACCGACACCGACGCGGTGGCGGGAGCCGAGCGATGAAGCAGCGCAACCTGGTTGCGATCTCCGCCGGCCTGAGCCAGCCGTCGTCGACCCGCCTGCTGGTCGACCGGCTGGCGGCGGCCACCCAGCGCGAGGCGGAGCAGCGCGGGACCCGGCTCGACCTGCAGGTGGTCGAGCTGCGGGACCACGCGCACGACCTGATGAACAACATGCTCGCCGGCTTCCCGACCACCGGGCTGCGGCAGACGCTCGACCAGGTAGCCGCGGCCGACGCGCTGATCGCGGTGACCCCGATCTTCAACGCGTCGTACAGCGGGTTGTTCAAGTCGTTCTTCGACGTGCTCGACGACACGGCCCTGATCGAAAAGCCGGTGCTGATCGGGGCCACCGGCGGCACCGCCCGGCACTCGCTGGCGCTCGAACACGCGCTCCGACCGATGTTCGTCTACCTGCACGCGGTGGTCGTACCGACCTCGGTCTTCGCCGCATCCGAGGACTGGGGCACCGACACCGTCCAGGGCGGACTCGCCAACCGGATCAACCGGGCCGCCGCCGAACTGGCCGTACAGCTCGACCTGCGCGAGCCGGCCACCGTCGCCGACCCGTACGACAACCCGACCCCGTTCGAGCAACTGCTGGCCGGCGACTGAGCCGCCATCCAGGGCCTGAACAGGAGAAGAATGCGGGAAGGGCATCTGCGACCCTCGCGGGTCGCAGATGCCCTTGCGTGTGTCCGGGTGCGGTGTCGGGTCAGTGGACCGCAACCGCCGGATCGGCGGAGTCGATGTCGGTGAGCTGCTCGGGCCGGGCGACGACCAGCAGCACCACGACCGCCGCCAGCATGCCGCCCGCGATCACCACCGCCATCGCCACACTGCCGGTGCCGAGGACACCGACCAGGGGCGCGGAGATGGCACCGATCCCGAACTGCACCGCACCGAGCAGCGCGGCGGCCGTACCGGCGGCGTCACCGTGCCGGGCCATCGCCAGCGCGGGCGCGTTCGGCAGCGCGAGGCCCGCGGTGCCAAGCACCAACCACAGCAACACCAGTACGCCGACCAGGCCGCCGAACCCGGTCGCCGCGACCGCCAGCAGACCCGATCCGAGTACGGTTCCCGCGATCAGCGCCCCCCGCAGGATCTGGAACGGGGTGTACCGGCGCAGCAGTCGTACGTTGAGCTGGGTGGCCCCGATCAGGCCCACCGCACCGGCGCCGAAGACCACCGCGAACTGCTGCTCGTCCAGGCCGTACTGGTCCTGGAAGACGAAGGACGAGCCGGCGACGTACGCGAACAGGGCAGCCATCGCCAGGCCCGCGACCAGCGCCAAGCCGACGTACGTCCGGTCGCGCAGCAGCGAGCCGTAGACCTTCAGGGTGCCGAGCGCCCCGTCGGTACGGCGGTGTTCGGGCGGTAGCGACTCGCGGAGCGCGAACACGATCACCGCGATGAGACCGGCGCCCAGCACGGCGAGCGCGACGAAGACGCCCCGCCAGTCGGTCCACCTCAGCAGTCCACCGCCGAGGGTGGGCGCGAGCACCGGGGCGACGCCCATCACCAGCATCAGCCGGGAGAAGAGGCGGGCCACGGCCGAGCCGCTGAACAGGTCGCGTACCACGGCAAGCGCGATCACCGACGCCGCCGCCGCACCCAGCCCCTGGAGTACGCGCAGCGCACCCAGCACCTCGATGTTCGGCGCGACCACGCAGAGCACCGAGGCGATGACGTGCACGATGGTGCCGGCCAGCAGCGGTCGGCGCCGACCGACGGCATCGGAGAGCGGGCCGATCACCAACTGTCCGATGGCGAGACCGGCCAGGGTCCCGGTGAGGGTGAGCTGCACCGCCGCGCTGGTCGTCTGCAGGTCGGTGGTGATGGTCGGCAACGCCGGCAGGTACATGTCGATGGTCAGCGGACCGATCGCGATGAGCGAGCCGAGGACCAGCACCAACCGTCGCTGCTGCCGGCGGTTCAGTTGCTCCGGCTCAGGCCGGGCCGGTGGCCCCGCCGTGGCTGCTACGTCGTCAACCCGTCGATCGACCGTGGTCATGTGGCCCCTTTCCGGGGGTCTTGGCGGGAATTGGTACGGAGCACACGGCCCGGGCTAACCAACCTCAACAAGGTCGATCGGTTGCGGGCCCATTCCCGGGTCGGGGCACGGTGTTCAAGCTCACACTCACCCGGACGGGCGGGCTCGGGGTCGTCCCTGCGGGCACGGATCTCGTCAGGTCGGGATGTCCGAGCAGGCACAGATCTCGTCAACGGCGGGCCGACCGCCGCCAGGGCGGTGGTGACGTCGCGTTGACGTCGCGACCAGCAAGGTGACCGGAGATCAGCCGTCGGGCCGCGAACCGGGCCGGTCGGTAGAGCATAAGCCGAGGGGAGAGCTTCGATGAGCCGTCTTCTGATTGTCGGTCGGATGGCACCGGGTCCGGAGGGCGGGCCGGGCGCCGAGGAACGGATCGCGCAGATCTTCGCCGAGTCGGACCGGACCGAACTGCCGGCGATCACCGGCGCCCGGCACCGGTCGCTCTACACCCTCGGCGACCTGTACCTGCATCTGGTCGAGATGGACGGGTCGGGTCCGGGCGGGCTGCCGGCGGCCACCGCGCACCCCCTGTTCGTATCGCTCAACGAGCAGTTGTCGAGCTGCACCTCCCCGTACCTGTCGACGTGGCGTTCGCCGCGTGACGCCATGGCGCGGTGCTTCTACACCTGGGACGCGCCGGTTCCGGCACAGCGCAGCGGGCAGTGAGCGGCTGATGCCGGCCGGGCCACTGGAAGTGATCATCATCGGGGCCGGTACGGGTGGCATGTGCCTCGCGCACGGCCTGCGACGGGCCGGCATCGCCGTCTCGGTCTACGAGCGCTACCGGACCCGCGGCGACGGCCTGCACGGCTACCGCGTCGGCATCGGCCCCACCGGCAACCGCGCACTTCGTGAGTGTCTGTCGCCGGAACTGTTCGCGACGTTCGTTGCCACCTGCGCGCGCTCACCCCGGTACTTCAACGTATTGACGGAGAAGCTGCGGCAGACGGCCTCGTTCCCGCTGCGGCCGGAGACCGAGACCGACCCGGTCGACAGCGACCGCGCGGTCTCCCGGATGACGTTGCGGCAGGTCCTGCTCACCGGCATGGACGACGTGGTGCGGTTCGACAAGACGTTCACCCACTACGAGCAGCACCCGAACGGCCGGGTCACCGCGTACTTCGCCGACGGCAGCCGGGCCAGCGCGGACCTGCTGGTCGCGGCGGACGGCACCCACTCCGCCATCCGACGGCAGTACCTGCCGCACGCCCGCATCCAGGACGCGGGCAGCATCAACATCGCCACCAAGATCCCGCTCACCGACGAAACCCGAGCGCTGCTTCCGGAGCGCGTACGCGACGGCATCTCACTGATCTTCGGAACCGGTGGGCTGATGGGCGTGCTGCACGTGATGGAGTTCAACTGGGACCGGCACGGCGTACCCAAGGCGGGCGTCGGCGACAGCGACGCGCGACTGATCGAACGCTGGCCCGGACTGCTCTTCGACAACACCCGCGACTACATCAACCTGATCATCTGGAGTGCGCACCACCGGTTCCCGCCGGACGTGATGGCGCGCCGGGGCGAGGAACTTGTCCGGCTCGCCCTCGACCTGACCGGCAACTGGCATCCGAACCTGCGTGAGCTGCTCACCCGCAGCGACCCGGAGAGCTGTATCCCGGTCAAGGTGGCCACCTCGGAGCCGGTGCAGCCGTGGCCGCCCGGCAACGTCACCCTGATCGGCGACGCGATCCACACCATGACACCGGGCCGGGGCGTCGGCGCCAACACCGCCCTGCGTGACGCGGCCCTGCTCTGCCGCCAGCTCACCGCCGTCGCCGCCAATGAAAAGCCGCTGCTCCGGGGAGTCGCGGACTACGAGGCGGAGATGCTGCCGTACGGCTTCGCCAGGGTCGCCGACTCGTTGGCGAACAACGGCACCAGCGGTGACGACCCGCTCTACCGGCCGGTGGTCGGCCGGTTCGCCCTGATGGCCGCCCGCAGCTACTTCAGCCTGACCAGCCGGGTCCCGCCGCTGCGCCGCAGATTCGTCGACGAGATCTACGCCCGCCGGGGTGCCCACGGCTGACCCCACGCCCTAACCTTCCCTTCGGGTGGCGACTGACGCGGGGTGCGGGAGGGGTGGCGGGTGACCGACTTCATCGGCGTACGCGAGGACGGGCCGGGCCGGGCGGACGAGGAGGACACGTACCGCTGGCTGGAGGATCTGGACAGCGCGACCGCCACCGGTTGGGTGGCGGACCGGAGCGCGGAGACGCTGACCGCGTACGCCGACACCGAGTCGTACACGCAACTGCGGGACGGGTTGCGTCAGGTGCTCGACGCCGACGACCGGATCGCGTACCCGAGGTGGCGCGGCGAGTTCCTCTACAACCTGTGGCAGGACGCCGGCCACCCGCGCGGGCTGTGGCGGCGTACGACGCTGGAGCAGTACCGGACGCCGGAGCCGCAGTGGCAGATCCTGCTCGACCTGGACGAGCTGGCGCGGCAGGAGTCGGAGAGCTGGGTCTGGCAGGGCGCCGACGTGCTCCCGCCCGACTACCGGCGGTGCCTGGTCAGCCTCTCCCGCGGCGGCTCCGACGCCGTCGTCGTACGCGAATTCGACCTGGTCGAACGGGCCTTCGTCACGGACGGTTTCGTGCTGCCGGAGGCGAAGAGCGACGTCGGCTGGATCGACGCCGACCACGTTTTCGTCGGCACCGACTTCGGCCCCGGCTCGCTGACCGACTCCGGCTACCCACGGGTGGCCAAGCGGTGGCGGCGCGGAACACCACTCGCCGAGGCGGAGCTGGTCTTCGAGGGCCAGCCGTCCGACGTGGCGGTGCAGGCCGGACACGATCTCACCCCGGGCTTCGAGCGCGACTTCGTCTACCGGCTGCTCGACTTCTACCGCGCCGAACGGTTCCTGCTGACCGGGAGCGGTGAGCTGGTACGGATCGAGGTGCCGGACGACGCCCGTACCGACATCCACCGGGAGTGGATGCTGATCCGGCTCCGGTCGGACTGGACCGTCGACGGGGTCACGTACGCCGAGGGGTCGCTGCTGGTCACCCGGTTCGCCGACTTCCTCGCCGGTGGACGGGACCTGACGCCGATCTTCGAACCGGGACCGACCACCTCGTTGCGCTACCACGCCTGGACGCGTAACCACCTGATCCTGGCGGTGCTCGACGACGTACGGCTGCGGTTGGAGGTGCTCAGCCCGGACGGCGACGGCTGGCGGCGGGCGCTGCTGGACCGCGCGCCGGGCTTCGACCACGCCGACGTGGTGACCACCAACCCGGACCACACCGACGAGTTCATGCTCTCCACCAGCGGTTTCCTGCAACCGGCCACGCTGCGGTACGGGCAGGTCGGTGCCGAGGTGAGCACGCTCAAGCAGGCGCCGTCCTTCTTCGACCCGACCGGCCTGTCGGTACGGCAGTTCTTCGCCACCTCGGCCGACGGCACCCGGGTGCCGTACTTCGTGGTCGGTCCGCCGGACGGCGACCCGGGCCCGACCCTGCTCACCGGGTACGGCGGCTTCGAGGTGTCGATGACACCCGGCTACGACGGCATCACCGGCCGGGGCTGGCTGGCCCGGGGTGGTACGTACGTGCTGGCGAACATCCGGGGCGGTGGCGAGTACGGCCCACGCTGGCACCTGGCCGCGCTGCGGGAGAAGCGACCCAGGGCGTACGAGGACTTCGCCGCCGTGGCGACCGATCTGGTGGATCGCGGCATCACCGAACCCGCCCGGCTCGGCATCGAGGGCGGCAGCAACGGTGGGCTGCTGATGGGCGTGATGCTGACCCGCTATCCGGAGCTGTTCGGGGCGATCGTCGCCACGGTTCCCCTGCTCGACCTGCGGCGATACCACAAGCTGCTGGCCGGGGCGTCGTGGATGGCTGAGTACGGCGACCCGGACGACGAGGCGGACTGGGCGTACCTGCGGGAGTTCTCGCCGTACCACAACGTGCGGGCGGGTCGGCCGTACCCGCCGGTCCTGTTCGTCACCTCGACCCGCGACGACCGGGTTCATCCCGGTCACGCCCGTAAGATGGTGGCTCGGTTGCGCGAGCACGGTTACGACGTCTCCTACTACGAGAACGTCGAGGGCGGCCACGGCGCCGCGGCCGACAACGCCCAGCGGGCCGCGAAGTGGGCCCTGATCCTGGAGTTCCTCCACCGCCGGCTGACCGATCCCGCGTGACGGGACCGGTCAGCGGGTGAGCTGGTCAGCGGGTGAGCTGGTCAGCGGGTGAGCTGGTCAGCGCAGCGGGCGGAAGCCGCGTAGGCGGAGGCTGTTGCCGACCACGAAGATCGAGGAGAACGCCATCGCGGCTCCGGCGATCATGGGGTTGAGCAGGCCCGTCGCGGCCAGCGGCAGGGTGGCGACGTTGTAGCCGAAGGCCCAGAACAGGTTGCCCTTGATCGTCGCGAGGGTACGCCGGGAGAGCCGGATCGCGTCCGCCGCGGCCATCAGGTCGTCCCGGACCAGGGTCAGGTCGGCCGCCTCGATCGCCACGTCGGTGCCGGTGCCCATGGCGATGCCGAGATCGGCCTGGGCCAGCGCGGCGGCGTCGTTGACCCCGTCGCCGACCATCGCCACCACCCGGCCCTCGTCCTGGAGCCGTTTGACCACGTCGACCTTGTCCGCCGGCAGCACCTCGGCGATCACCTCGTCGATGCCGACCTCGGCACCGACCGATCGGGCCGCACCGGTGTTGTCGCCGGTCAGCAGCACCGGGGTCAGGCCGAGCGCGCGGAGTGCGACCACCGCGTCGACGCTGGTCGGCCGGACCACGTCGGCCACCACGAAGACCGCCCGGACCCGGCCGTCCCACCCGGCGAGGACCGCCGTACGACCGGCGGCTTCGGCTTCGGCGCGGACCTTCGCCAGGCGCTCGGGCAGTTCCAGTCCCCGGTCGACGAGCAGCCGTTCCCGCCCGACGGTGAGGTGGTGGCCGTCGACCGTACCGGTGACGCCGAGCCCGCCGAGTCCGGCGAAACCGCCGACCGCCGGCAGCGCGCCGACCCGCTCGACCGCACCGGCCGCGATGGCCCGCGCGATCGGGTGTTCGGAGGCGGCCTCGACCGCTCCGACCAGGCGCAGCGCCTCGTCGGGCCGCTGGTCGTCGGCGGTGACCACGTCGACCAGGCTCATCCGGCCGGTGGTGACGGTGCCGGTCTTGTCCAGCACGATCGTGTCGACCGTACGGGTGGATTCGAGCACCTGCGGGCCCTTGATCAGGATGCCGAGCTGGGCACCCCGGCCGGTGCCGACCAGCAGGGCCGTCGGTGTGGCCAGTCCTAGCGCGCACGGGCAGGCGATGATCAGTACGGCGACGGCTGCGGTGATCGCGGCCGACCCACCCTCACCGGCTCCGATCCACCAGCCCAGGGTCGCCACCGACAGCGCGATGACGATCGGCACGAAGATCCCGGAGATCCGGTCGGCGAGCCGCTGCACCTGCGCCTTGCCGGTCTGCGCCTGCTCGACCAGCTTCGCCATCTGGGCGAGTTGGGTGTCCGAGCCGATCCGGGTGGCGCGTACGACGAGCCGGCCGCCAGCGTTGACGGTCGCCCCCACCACCGGTTCGCCGGGTCCGACCTCGACCGGCACGGATTCCCCGGTGAGCAGGCTGGTGTCGATCGCCGAGGTGCCGTCCTCGACCACCCCGTCGGTGGCGATCTTCTCGCCGGGGCGGACCACGAACCGGTCACCGACCATCAGCCGCTCGACCGGTAGCCGTACCTCGGTTGTGCCATGCAGCACCGCGACGTCGCGGGCGCCGAGTTCGAGCAGCGCGCGCAGGGCGGACCCGGCTCGGCGCTTGGACCTGGCCTCGAAGTAACGCCCGGCGAGGATGAACAGGGTGACCCCGGCGGCGGCCTCGAAGTAGATGTTGCCGCTGCCGTCGGAGCGGCTGATGTCGAAGCTGAACGGGTGGACCATGCCGGGGGTCCCGGCGGTGCCGAAGAAGAGCGCCCAGAGCGACCAGCCGAACGCGGCGATCGTGCCGAGCGAGACGAGGGTGTCCATGGTCGCGGCGCCGTGTCGCAGGTTGACCAGGGCGGCCCGGTGGAACGGCAGCCCGCCGTAGACGACAACCGGGGCGGCCAGGGTCAGCGAGAGCCACTGCCAGTAGGTGAACTGCCAGGCCGGGACCATCGCCAGCGCGATCACCGGCACGGTCAGAACCAGCGAAACCCACAATCGGGTACGCAGCGCGTGCAGCTCGTCGACCGGTTCGGTGTCCGTACCGGCGGCGCCGGCGGATCGGGGCGGCGGTGGGAGCTGGGCGGTGTAGCCGGTCTTCTCCACCGTGGCGATCAGTTCGGCCACCGTGACGGTGTCGTCGGTGAGCGTGACGGTGGCCTTCTCGGTGGCGTAGTTGACCGTTGCCTCGACGCCGTCGAGCCGGTTGAGCTTCTTCTCGATCCGGGACGCGCACGAGGCGCAGGTCATGCCCCCGATGGTGAGCTGGATCGGTGCGGCTGCCCGAGGTAGGGATCGGCCGGCGGTGGTCATCGCTGATCTCCTAACCGTGGGTTTGGCCGGGTGTGCCGGCGAGCGCGGTGAACGCGGCCGTCCGGACCGTGCCCAGGTGCTGGAAGTCGAGGAAGAGCCGGTACGCCCCGGCGCTGGGCACCTCCACGCGGAAGGTGATGGTCGGTCCGGCCGCGGTCCGCCCGTCACCGGGTCCGCCCTCCGGATGTACGTGCAGGTAGGCGAGGTCTCCGTCGCGTAGGGCGACCAGATGACCGTACGCCGCGAGGTAGGGCGAGAGGTCGGTGACGGGAGTTCCGTACCTGCTCACGGTCAGGGCGAGGGTGGACGAGGTGCCCGGTACCAGGTCGCCGTCGAGGGTGACGGTGTAGCCGTCGCCGGCCGACGCGCTCCGCCCGGCGGCGGGCAGCGGCACCGGCCGGTAGTCGCCGGGAGCGGGCATGTCCACCCCGAGGGTGATGTTGTCCGGGTGCCCGGCCGGCTGGAAGTCGGCGATCAGGCGGAACTGCCCCGGCGCGTCGATGCTCAGCGGTACGGACCAGGTGCCGTCCCCCGCCTGCTCCGGATGCACGTGCTGGAAGCCGCTCAGGTCGCGCCGGACCACGACCAGGTGCAGGTCCTTGTCGTGTGTCGGTGTGTACGCGGTCACCGGCTTGCCGTCCGGTCCCAGCACCTGGAAGGCGAGCTGGTTGGCCGGACCGGTGGCCAGGGACGCGGTGAGCGGGGTGAGCCGGTAGCCGTCCTGGGCCACCTGCAACCCGCCCGGCGGCTGTGCCGGTGCTGCGCTTTCCTCGTTGCCGTGACCCGGCGGTACGGCACCGGGGTGGCCGTGACCTGACTGGGCGGGCGTGCCGGAGTCGGACCCGCCTCCGGTCACCTGGCCGGCGCCGAGGGCGGCCGCGAAGACCACCACCAGCCCGGCCAGGTATCCGCCGACCCGGTATCGGGTTTTCATCGGTGGTTAGCTGACCAGCGTGTAGCCGGCCTCGTCGACGGCGGTGCGGACCGCGGACTCGTCGAGGGGCTGTGCGCTGCTGACGGTTACGGCGCCCTTGGCGAGGTCGATCCGTACCTCGGTGACGCCGGGCAGGGCGCCGACCTCGGTCTGCACTGACCGCGCGCAGTGGCCGCAGGTCATTCCGGTTACCTGGTATGTCGTCTCCATACGGGAAACCATACCCGTACCCCCCAGGGGTATCAAGGTGGTCCACGACACTCGCCGAGGATGGATGTTCCGGTGGGCGGACGAAACGACGCGCCGCTCACCAGGAGGGAGCGGCGCGTCGTTCGATCGAGATCAGTTGTCGGCTGCCGGTCGGGCGGTCGACGGGGTGGTCAGCGACCCAGCTCGCGGTACTTCGCCTCGGTCGCTTCCTTCTTCGGGCGCCACCACTTCTCGTTCTGCTGGTACCACTCGATGGTCTGGGCGAGGCCGTCGCGGAAGTTCAGGTACTGCGGCTTCCAGCCCAGTTCCGCCTGGAGCTTGCTGGAGTCGATCGCGTACCGCAGGTCGTGGCCCGGACGGTCGCCGACCATGTCGAACCAGTCGTCGGGCCGCCCCATCAGGCGCAGGATCTCCTGGACCACCACTATGTTGTTCAGCTCGCACTCGGCACCGATCAGGTACGTCTGGCCGATCGTGCCGCGTTCGAGAATCGCATTCACCGCGGTGTTGTGGTCGTGTACGTGAATCCAGTCGCGGACGTTCAGACCGGAGCCGTAGACCTTGGGACGGATCCCGTCGATGACATTCGTGATCTGCCGCGGGATGAACTTCTCGATGTGGTGGAACGGCCCGTAGTTGTTCGAGCAGTGCGAGATGGTGGCGCGAACACCGAACGACCGGATCCAGCCGCGCACCATCAGGTCCGAGCCGGCCTTCGTCGACGAGTACGGGCTCGACGGGTCGAACGGGCTGCCCTCGGTGAACCGGCGGTCCTCGTCCAGTTCCAGGTCGCCGAACACCTCGTCGGTGGAGATGTGGTGCAGCCGCTTGTCGTGCCGCCGCACGCTCTCCAGGATGTTGAACGTCCCGATGAGGTTCGTCTGCACGAACGGGCTCGGATCCATCACCGAGTTGTCGTTGTGCGACTCGGCCGCGAAATGCACCACCGTGTCGGCCTGTCGTACGAGGTCGTCGACGGTGTCGGCGTCGGTCACCGAGCCGTGCACGAAGTTGATGCGGTGCTCCACCTCGGCGAGGCTGCTCCGGTCACCGGCGTAGGTGAGTGCGTCCAGTACGTCGACCTGATAGTCGAGTGCGTCCACTGCCTGGCGGACGAAGTTTGATCCGATGAATCCTGCACCACCGGTGACCAGTAAACGCATGGGCGTCATGGTAACAGCGCTGGTGTTCACACAGAGTCAGGCGTAGCTGGGCCCGAGCCCGCCGACGGGCGCTCCGGTACGGACTCCCCGGCATCCGCGACGGCGGTGCTGAGCACGCTCCGGCAGGTCCGATGGCAGAGTCGGGCATTTGCCGCAATACCAGAGGAATATTCGCTACCGTCGCCTTGGGAAGCGGGTGGGTCCGGACGGTTCAGCGGTACCGCGCCCTGCTGACGGCCGGGCGATCAGCCGCTGGCCGAGCTGACCGACGCTGGTCGCGAAGGGGGCACCACGATGGTCGTCCGTCAAGCAAGCCGACGCGGTACGCCGAGCAGGCGGGGCCTGTTCATCTCGATCCTCGCGGGTGCCGCGCTCGCCGCAGCGCTGACCGTCGACGGGCCCGCTGCCGCCCGCCAGGTCGTGGCGCTCAGCGCGGTGGTGCCGATGGTGGCGCCTGGGCCAGGGGGCACCGACGTGACCTTCGAGGTGCTGCCACCGGAACCCACCGTCAGCCCCACCACCCCTCCCACCCCTCCCACTCCGCGGCCGACACATACGGGAGGGCATCTCCCGGTCACCGGTGATGATCCGATGCCGCCCGGTTGGCTGTTCGCCGTCGGCGGTGTGCTGCTCCTGCTCGGTGCGCTGACCCTCGCCGTTTCGCGGGGACTGCGCCACCGCCGGTCCTGAGCCGATCCCGACGCGACCACCGGTCCGCCGACACTGGCGTACACGACCTTCGTCGAGGCGACGACCATGCTGGGTCGGCTGCTGTCGTGACTCTCCGTCCGGAACAGGGCTGCGATCGGCACCGGGCGCCCGCCGGCTGAGCGTCGACAAGCGTGCTGACCTGGCATACTCGCCGCTCGTGACGCTTTCGCGCGGGTGGGCGCTCTTCCTGTCCGGGGTCGGCCTGTGGACCTGGGTCATCTGGCCGCGGTTCGGCCTGGCGATCTGGCAGGACCCCCGATCCTGGTCGAACGCGCAGGTGGGTCACGGGGATCCCACCAGCTTTCTCTGGGTGCACGCGTTGCTGATCGGCGCCTCATTGGCCATCGGCACAACCGTCGGCCTGCTCGGTGTCCGGGCCTGGTGGGCGGCCCGCCGGAACGGCTGAGTACAGGCTGCTCGGGTTCCGCCCGGATATCCAGTCACCATGATCGATTTGGCGCTGAACCAGTCATCCGGTAACTTTTTCGGAGTCAGCGGGGCACCGGACAGGAACCGCCGGGAAACACCGGTGGGAGCA
>NZ_JBFAPP010000041.1:0-35296 GCF_040676775.1 Micromonospora sp. NPDC049523
ACATGCCCATCGCCCGCGACGTCACCCCCACCCTCACCACCGTCCGCCTCCCCCTCGCCGACATGGGCGCCCGCGCCATGACCCTCGCCCTGCAGGAACCCGACCCGGCCCACCACCACCAGGTCGAACACGTACCGGCCGAACTGATCCGCCGGGAGAGCACCGCCCCGCCGCCCGCCTAGTCCCAGCCCTGCTCGACACCCAGACGCCCGATGGCGAGCAGCGCGAGTCGACTTGCGCGACCACTCGAACGCGTGTTCGAATCAAGGTCATGCGCTGGGAAAACCTGTCCTTCGCCGCAGTCGGGGCCGGGGCGACCGAGCCGGCGGCACCGGCGGCACCACCCTTGCCGCTGGCGCTGCCCGACGCGGTCGCCCGGACCTTCGACACCCCCGGCTTCGCCGGGATGACCTTCTACGAGGTACGCGCGAAGTCGATCATCAACCGGGTGCCCGGCGCCTCCCGAGTGCCGTTCGAATGGACGGTCAACCCCTACCGGGGCTGCTCTCACCGGTGCGTCTACTGCTTCGCCCGGAACACCCACACGTACCTCGACCTCGACGCCGGGCAGGACTTCGACAGCAAGGTGATCGTCAAGGTCAACGCCGGTGAGCTGGTCCGCCGCGAGTTGAGCGCACCGAAATGGCGCGGCGCGCACATCGCGATGGGCACCAACGTCGACTGCTACCAGCGGGCCGAGGGGCGATACCGGCTCATGCCGCAGATCATCTCGGCCCTGCGCGACTTCGCCAACCCGTTCTCGATCCTCACCAAGGGCACCCTGCTGCTGCGGGATCTGCCGCTGCTCCGGCAGGCCGCGACGGTGACCCAGGTCGGTGTGTCGTACTCGGTGGGTTTCGTGGACGAGGAGCTGTGGCGCACGGTCGAGGCCGGCACCCCGAGCCCGCAACGCCGGCTCGACGCGGTCCGGCAACTGACCGACGCCGGATTCCCGGTCGGCGTGCTGATGGCCCCGATCCTGCCCGGCCTCACCGACACCGACGACTCGATCGAGGCCACCGTCGCCGCCATCGCCGCCGCCGGTGCGGTCAGCATCACGCCGATCCCGCTGCACCTGCGGCCGGGCGCCCGCGAGTGGTACGCGGCATGGCTGGCCCGTGAACACCCCGCCCTGGTCCCCCGCTACCGGGAACTGTTCGGCAACGGCTCCTACCTGCCGCAGAGTTACCAGCGGGAGATCGTGGCGCGGGTCAGGATGGCCGCCCGGCGACATGGGCTGCACCGCTCCGAACCCGGCGAGACCCGCCAGGTGGCGACATCGGAACCACGCGTCACCGAACAGCTCACCCTGCTCTGAGCCTCGCGCCCGTCGACGGACCCGGCGAGAGCGGTCGACGGGAACCGGACAGAGCTACAGTCGGCTGGTGCGAGATGCCCAACAGATCCTGGCCGACGCGAAGGTGATCGCGGTGGTCGGCGCAGCCCGCGATCCGAACAAGGCGGCCCACCGCGTACCGCTGCAGATGCAGCGGTACGGCTGGCGGATCATCCCGGTCAACCCGGTCGCGGAGGAGCTGTTCGGGGAGAAGGTGTACCGGTCACTGGCCGACATCCCACACCCGGTCGACCTGGTCGACGTGTTCCGGCCGGCCCGGGACACCGTCGAGGTGGTCCGGGCGGCGATCGCAATCGGCGCCCCGGCGGTCTGGTTGCAGCTCGGGATCGTCTCGGCCGAGAGCCGCAAGCTGGCCGAGGAAGCCGGCATCGACTACGTCGAGGACCGCTGCCTGGTGATCGAGCGGGCGAACGGCAACCTGAGCCTCCTGCCGTGAAGTCGCACTGACGTCGACCGCCGTCTACGTCGTACGCGTACGGCGTAGACTTGGACCGTGGTAGCAACCCGGAGGGACCCCACGGCGCAACGCGGACTCGACCCCGACAAGCTCGTGACCAGCGCGTTGGCCGTCGCCGACGCGGACGGGCTGAGCGCGGTCACCATCCGGCGCCTGGCGCAGCAGCACGACGTCACCCCGATGGCCCTCTACCGCCACTTCCGGGACAAGGACGAACTGCTCGCCGCCCTCGCCGAGCGGTTGCTCGCCGCCGTCGAGCTGCCCGAGCCCGACGACCGGCCATGGCACGAGCAGGTTCGCGACGTACTCGCCGCCTTCGTGGCAGCGCTGCGGCCGCACCCGAACGTCGCGGAACTCGTCCTCACCCGAATCCTCGTCTCGGCGCCCGGTCTGGCGCTGGCCGACCGGACCCTCGCGCTGCTGCAACAGGCCGGGCTCGACGTCGACCAGTCCGCACGGATCGGCCGGCAGGTGCTCTGCTTGCTGGTCACCCTGGTCAGCACCGAACCCGGCGCCGAGGAACGCGGCGACCGGGAAGCCCGTGACGACGCCATCCACGCCAAGCGCACCGCCCTCGCCGCCCTGCCGCCGCGCCGCTACCCGAATGTTGTCGCCGCCGCCGACGCGCTCACCTCCGACGACAGCAGCGACGACTACTACCGGCTCGGACTCGACCTGGCCGTCGCCGGCATCCGCGGGGTGTCGCCGACCGGCTGACCGGGCGGGCGACCCGGGTCGTCCGGGCGCCAGTCGACCCAACCGCACCGCACGGACTCGCTGGTCAAGTAGCGTCCGGGGCGAGGAGGGCGATTGGTATGAGCTACCCACCACCGGGCGAGAACCCCGATCCCCACCAACCCCAACAGCCGTACGGCCCGCCGCCCGGCGACCCCGACCCGTACGCCCAGCAACCCGGCCAGTACGGCCAACCGCCGGAAGGGTACGGCCAATACGGCCAACCGCCGGAAGGGTACGGCCAATACGGCCAGCCAACAGAGCAGTACGGCCAGTACAGCCAACCCGGGCTGTACGGGCAGCCGGGGCAGTACGGGCCCGGCGGCTACCCGCCCGGCTACGGGCCGCCGACCGGCACGAACGTGCTGGCGATCCTGTCGCTGGTGTTCGCCATCATCTTCCCGCCGGCCGGCATCGTGCTGGGCCACCTCGCCCGCCGGCAGATCAGGCGCAGCGGCGAGCAGGGCAGCAGCCTCGCCATCGCCGGCCTGGTACTCAGCTACATCTTCACCGTGTTCTGGCTGCTCTTCTGCTGCGGCTGGCTGGCGCTGGCGATCTGGGGCGGCGACGACGGGGTCGGCACCGCCGGCTGACCGCTACCGGAACTGCGCCTCCCGGACGCTGTTGCCGCCGTCCACGACCAGCATCTGCCCCGTGATGTACGAGGCCGCCGGGGAGCAGAGGAACGTGATCGCCGCAGCCACCTCGTCCGGGGTGCCGGGACGGCCGACCGGCGTACCCAGGCCCTGCTTGAGCTCGGCCATGGTGGAAGCGGCGGTGTAGATCGTGCCCGGCGCCACCGCGTTGACCGTGACCCCGTCGGCGACCATCTCCATCGCCAGCGCGCGGGTCAGACCGACCACACCGGCCTTGGCGGCGGCGTAGGCGGCCTCGGTCGGCAGCGCGTTCACCGGCCCGGCGGTCGCGGCCAGGTTCACGATCCGGCCCCAGCCGCGTTCGGCCATGCCGCCGATGAACGCCCGGCTACAGAGGAAAGCGGTGGTCAGGTTCCGCTCGATCTCGCCGTGCCACTCGTCGTAGGTGAGCTGGGCGACCGGACGCAGCACCTCCGGGCTCGCCCGGCTGGCCAGGCCGGCGTTGTTGACCAGCACCTCCACCTCACCGAGCTGCTCGGCGATGGCGTCGGCGAGCGCGCCCACCTCGGCCTCGTCGGTGAGATCGGCGACGAAGCCGGTGGCGCCGAGTTCGGTGGCCCGGTCGTGGATGCGCCGGGTGGTCGAGACGATCGCCACCCGCGCACCCAGGTCACGCAACCGGCGGGCGGTGGCGTACCCGATGCCGTCCGGACTGCCCGCGCCGGTGACCAGCGCTACCCGCCCGTCGAGACGGAGCGTGATCGGCTCGCTGTCGGGCAGGGCCGAGGGTTCGTCGGAGTCGTCCGCCGGAACGCCGCCCGGCGGTACGGTCCGGTTACGGCGGGCCAGCGCGGAACGCGAAGCGTCCCGCCGGGGTCGGCTGCCGGCACGTTCACCGGCGCGCGCGTCGAATGCCATGCCGCGATCCTGCCCGGTCCCGTCAATCCGGGCAACGCGGCACCCCCGACGACGGTGGGCGGATATCACTGGCGATCTCCCACTACCCTGGCTGCGCATCCCTGCGTAGACGGAGAGACCCGATGAGCGACCCCCAGCAACCCGGCAACCAGCAACCCGGCAACTGGAACGCCCCGCCCGGGCCGAGCCAGCCACCGGACAGCCCGCAGAGCCCGGCCTACCAGCCCCCGACCGGTACGCCGGACCCGGCCGCGTACCAGAACCCGGCCTACCAGGATCCGAGCGCGTACCAGAACCCGGCGAGTTCGTCCCCGTACCAGGATCCGACGGCTTTCCAGTATCCGGCCGGTCCGCCCGCTGGGCCGGCGTACCCGTACCCGCCGGGTCCGGACCCGAGTGCGGCGTACCAGGCGCCCGGCGCACCCGACCCGGCGTACCAGTACCCCGACCCGACGGCGTACCAGACGCCGCCCGGCTACCCGGCCCCGACCGGCTACCCCGCCCAGGCCTACCCCCCGGGCTACGGCTACCCGGCCACGCCGCCGCAGAACGGCATGGCGGTCGCCTCGCTGGTGGTGTCCATCGTCGGCGTGCTCGGGCTCTGCGGCTACGGCCTCGGCGGTTACCTCGGTATCGTCGGCGCGATCCTGGGCCACGTCGCCAAGCGGCAGATCCGTGAGCGCGGCGAGAGCGGCGCCGGGATGGCGACGGCCGGCATCATCATCGGCTGGATCACCACCGCGATCGCGGTGATCGCCACCGTGCTCATCATCATCTTCGCCGTCTACGTGGCCAACAACCCGGACGAGTTCGCCAGCTACTGATTCACGGGGCCGGCTGTCCGGCGCCACCGGCCTGCGGCCGGCTCCCGTACACCGGGGGCCGGCCGGCGCCGGCCGATCAGTCCGGCGCGACGAAGCTCGACGTACGCGCCAGCCCGGCGGCCCGGCCCTTCGCCGCGACGACCAGCGCCATCTTGCGGGACGCCTCGTCGATCATCTCGTCGCCGAGCATCACCGCCCCACGCCGGCCACCGGCCGCCGAGGTGTAGTGCTCGTACGCGTCGAGGATCAACTCCGCGTGGTCGTAGTCCTGCTGTGATGGTGCGTAGACCTCGTTCGCGGCGTCGATCTGACCCGGGTGCAGCACCCACTTGCCGTCGAAGCCGAGCGCGGCCGAGCGGCGGGCCGCCTCGCGGAAGCCGTCCACGTCGCGGATCTGCAGGTACGGGCCGTCGATCGCCTGCTTGTCGTACGTCCGGGCGGCCATCAGCAGTCGCATCAGGATGTAGTGGTAGGGGTCACCGGGGTAGTCCGGGATGAGCGCACCGACCACCATCGACCGCATGTTGATCGACGCCATGAAGTCGGCCGGGCCGAAGATGATCGTCTCGACCCGTGGCGAGGCGGCGGCGATGCTGTCGACGTTGACCAGACCCGCCGCGTTCTCGATCTGGGCTTCGATGCCGATCCCGCCGACCGGCAGTCCGAGGGTCCGCTCGATCTGGGTGAGGGTGAGGTCGAGCCACTCGACGTGGCTGGCGTTCTGCACCTTCGGCAGCATCACGCAGTCCAGGTTGGCGCCCGCACCCTCCACCACGTCGACCACGTCCCGGTACGTCCACGGGGTGGTGAGGTCGTTGACGCGTACGGCTCGGATCTTGCCGGCCCAGTCACCCTCGTTGAGCGCAGCGACGACGTTGCGTCGTGCCTCCGGCTTGGCCAGCGGTGCGACCGCGTCCTCGAGATCCAGGAACACCTGGTCGGCCGGGAGTCCCTGGGCCTTGCCGAGCATTTTCACGCTCGATCCGGGCACCGCGAGACAGGACCGGCGGGGGCGGCCAGCGAGGGCCATCGGACACTCCTTCCACAACCCGATCGGTGGCGCGGACCGGGCCTGATGATTCTTTCGGTATTCGTGACCCCACGGTAACGTCGCGCCATGACCGGCGAGGAGCGACCTGTCGAGGATGTCACCGGCGCGGCACTGCCCGATCCCCCGGTCGTCGACCAGCGCGCGGGGCTGCGGGTGGTGATCACCGGCGCCACGTCGGGCATCGGCCTGGCCGCCGCGATCGAGCTGGCCCGCCGCGGCGACGAGGTCGTCCTGGTCGGGCGCAGTCCGGCCCGCCTGACCGCCGCCGTCGACCAGGTACGGGACGCGAGCGGAATCCGTCCGGCGCAGTTCCGGGCCGACTTTGCGGTCCTCGACGACGTACGTCGGCTCGCCGCCGAGCTGCGTACCGCCTATGACCGGATCGACGTGCTGGCCAACAACGCCGGAATGGTCAGTACGCGCCCGGTGACCACGGTGGACGGCTTCGAACTGACCATGCAGTCCAACCATCTCGCGCCGTTCCTGCTCAGCGCCCTGCTGCGGGACCGGGTGGACCGGATCGTGACAACCGCGTCCGGGGCGCACCGGTGGGGCGCGCTGGATCCGGACGATCTTTCCGCCGCCCTGCGCGACTACCACCCCATGCGGGCGTACGGCAGCAGCAAGCAGGCGAACATCCTGTTCACCGCCGAGGCGGCGCGGCGCTGGCCGGAGCTGGTCGCGGTGTCGTACCACCCGGGCGGGGTGCGTACCCGGTTCGCCAACGAGAACCGGTTGGTCGCCCTCGGTATGAAACTGGCCTGGTTCATGCGTACGCCGGCCAAGGGGGCGGAGACCCTGGTGTGGCTCGCCCACCTGGCCTTCGGCGCGGTGACCAACGGCGGTTACTACGCGGATCGTGAGCTGCGCCAGCCTCGACCGCACGCCGCGGATCCGGAGCTGGCGACCCGGCTCTGGCAGGCGAGCGAGCGGGCGGTCGAACTGCACTGAGTGACGTTCCGTAGTCACCGGGGCCGTAGAATCATCGACACTTACAAGTGTTTTATCAGCACTGACAATGATGAATACCGCTTTCTGTCGAAAATCCGTCAGATCGTATTTCGTGAGCGACACAATACGAAGAGTAGCCTTCGCGTAGAAGCATCTAATTCGCTTCCGGGGCGGCAGGGCCCTCGATCAGCGACCTTGTGGACCGACCTGAGCGGTCGTACGCGGCACTGAAGCCGGCGACCGAGGTGGGCTCCTAGGCAGGACGGGCAGCGCAGCCACGCCGTGCGCCGCCCATTCCCAAGGGCGAAGCATGAACAACACCGATCTGCACCCAACAGGTGAACCCAGAACACCGGATGCCCCGGCTCCGAGTCGTCGTACCGGACGTACTCGCGCCATCGTCGCCACCAGCGCCGTCGGACTCGTCGCAATCGCCGGGACCGGGTACGCGATCGTCGCCGGCCCCGATTCGGAGCCCCTGGTATTCGACACGCCCAACGCCGTCATCTCCGGTCAGACCTTCGACCGTCCAATCGAGATCGCCGCGGACAATATCCGCCTGCAACGAGTGACCATCCGGGCCGGCGGCACGGCGGCCATCCGGATCCGTCCCGACGTCGCGGGCGCCACCATCGTCGACACCGAGATCCACTGCACCGACGGCAAGACCGACGGCATCGTGCCGGGCGACTATTCAGCGGTCAGGGTGACGGTGCACGACTGTCGACGGGCGTTCGTCCGGGACGCCGGCTCCTCGGCCACCATCGTCGACTCGGAACAGAACGGCGAGGCGTATTCACCGGACGTACCCGGTGGGGTCGAAGCCGCACCCAGCGCGCCCGAGTTCGGCCCGCTGGCACCGCTGCCGAGCCCGCCCCGGGCGCCGAACGCCGTCCCACCCACTCCGATCACCTTCTGGCCTGGTCCGACCAACACCGGAGTACCGGCCGGTACGGTGCTGACGAACTCCGGATCCCTCGACCTCCGTACGTCGGGTCAGGTGCTGACCAACCTCAACATCGTCGGGTGCGTGACGGTCCGGGCGAGCAACATCATCATCCGCAAGTCCCGGATCACCTGTAACAGCCCGACCTACTCCATCCGGCTCTACGACACCGCGGTCAACCTGGTGGTCGAGGATGTGGAGATAAACGGCGCCGGACGGAACTCCGCGTCGGTCTGCTGCGGCAACTACACCCTGCGTCGGGCGAACATCTGGAACATGATCGACGGACCCCGGTTGAGCACGAAGAGCACCATCGTGGACTCCTGGATCCACGACCTCGCCCGGATCCCCGGCTCGCACAACGACGCGTTGCAGACCACCGGCGGCAGCGACATCATCGTGCGACACAACCGGCTGGAGCCGTACACGGCAAGCACCAACGACCCGCACAACGCCTGCATCATGATCGGCTCGACCACGGCGGACGCGGTCCGCAACCTCACCTTCGAGAACAACTACTGCAACGGCGGCAACTACTCCATCGGTGTGCGGGACGACCTGGTCTCCTCGAACATCGTCTTCCGGAACAACAAGTTCGGCCGGAACTACCGCTACGGCGTCATCGCCCGCCCCAACCAGACCGGGATCCTCTGGGATCGACCGACAAACGTCTGGTTCGACACCGGTCTCCCGGTGATCCCGTAGCCGGCCGCTGATCGGTCTGACCCGCCCGCCAGGCGTGGGCAGGCCGATCAGGCCGTCCGGGCCGCCGCGAGCACGTGCCGGGACTCGTCCGGGAACCGGCGCTCGTCGAACAGGACCCACTCGGTCACCGCGATCTCGTAGAGCCGGCTGGGCGTCTCGTGCCGGGCCAGCCGGCCCGGGTCGATCGCCACCTCGGCGCCCGGCCAGCGGTCCAGGAACGACCGGGCCGCCGCCTCCACCCCGACCGGCGGCAGCGTCCGCACCACACCGGTGAAGGCCACCCCGCGTACGGTTCCGGCCCGGACGTCCGGCGGTACGGAGACGATGCTGCCGCCGACCCGTCCGTCACCCTGCCCGTCCGGCCCGTGCCCACCCGCCCGGTGCCCGTCCGCCCCGTGCCACCGGTCGTGCCGGGCGACGAACCGCAGCAGGTCGGGTGCGAAGTGCGGGTCGTACCAGAGGTTGCCCACCATCGGTGAGCCGTCCGCCCGTACGGTCGCCAACTGCATGAGTTGCCCCGCGCGGACGTACTCCTCCAGCAACTCCCGGTCGCCCGGCATCGGACCAGCCCCTTCCGTACTCGGCGCGACCGGCGACAACCGGCCGTACGCCGCCAGCCCAACGTAACCTCGTCCGGTCGCCGTGGGCGGGGAAAGCGGTGGGCGGAACCGGCGGACCTACCCGGGTCGGTCCTCGGCTCAGTCGGCGAGGTGCACCGGGACGCTGGTGATCACCACCCCGGGCAGGCTGCGCAGGGCCCGGCGCAACCGCTGGTCGATCGGGGTGTGCAGGATCCGGTGCCAGGGGCGCTTCACCATCAGCTCCGGCACCACCACGGTCAGCACCACGTCCGGGCGCAACGTGTGCAGCGAGTCGAGATACTGCACCAGCGGTGCGGTGATCGCCCGGTACGGCGAAATGATCGTCTCCAACCGGAGATGGTCCCCCCAGGTCTGCCACTCCTCGCGGAACCGGTCCGCCTCCTCCTGCTCCGGACTGAGGTGTACGGCGAAGACCGGCGGTCCGAGCGAGGCCGCGTACGCGAGTGCCCGCAGGGCGGCGAGGTTGAGCCGGGCCACCGGCACCACCACCAGGTGCCGTACGTCCTGCGGGCTCTCCTCGCTCTCCTGGTCGTCCGCGCCCACCGACCGGTCCCGGGTCCCACCGGGCTCGGCTGGCTGTCCGGCCGCCCGCGCCGGCACCGACGGCGGGCGCAGCGCCAGCGCCAGGTGCATCCGGTCGTAGTGCCGCCGGATCCGCATCGCCAGCAGGACCACCAGCGGGATGGCGAGCACCGTCACCCAGGCTCCCTCACCGAACTTGGTGGCCGCGGCGGTGACCAGCACGATCGCGCACAGCACCGCACCGAGCCCGTTGATCGCCGCGCGCCGCTTCCAGTTCCGGCCCCGGTGTGCCCGCCAGTGCGCCACCATCCCGGTCTGGGAGAGGGTGAAGGCGAGGAACACACCGACCGCGTAGAGCGGGATCAGCGCCTGGGTGCGACCGCCGAAGGTGAGGAAGATCAGCGCCGCCGCCACCGACAGCGCGACGATGCCGTTGCCGAAGGCGAGCCGGTCGCCCATGTGCAGGAACCGCCGGGGCGCGTAGTCGTCCCGGGCCATGAAGAAGAGCAGTCGGGGAAAGTCGTTGAACGCCGTGTTCGCCGCCAACAGAAGGATCATGGCGGTGGAGGCCTGGACGAGGCCGTACCAGGGGCCGGTGCGAAAGGTCTGGCGCGCCACCTGCGAGAGCAGGGTCTGGCCGTCGTGCGGCACCACGCCGCTGAGATGGATCAGCAGGGTCAGCCCGGCGAAGAGTACGACCAGGATGCCGACCATCCAGGTCAACGTCGTACGGGCGTTGCGCCACTCGACCGGCCGGAACACCGGCACCGCGTCCGACACCGCCTCGATCCCGGTCATCGAGGTGGCTCCGGAGGCGAACGCGCGCAGGACGACCAGCACGCTGAGCCCCTCCACGGCGGTGATCGGCGGTGGCGGGAGCGCGGTGAATCCCCGCCCGGCCGCCTGCGCGAACCCGACCAGCAGCAGCACCAGCATGACGACGATGAAGAGGTACGTCGGCGCGGCGAACAGGTTGCCGGCGACCCGTACGCCGCGCAGGTTGCCGGCGAGCAGCGCCGCGATCGCCAGCAGCCCGAGCGGCACGGTCAGCGGTGCGAGTCCGGGCAACGCCGAGGTGATGGCGCCGATCCCGGCCGCCACCGACACCGACACGGTGAGCACGTAGTCGAGGATCAGGCCGGCGGCGGCGACCAGGCCGAACCGGGGGCCGAGGCTGTCGCTGGCCACCAGGTACGACCCGGCGCCGTGCGGATAGGCGTACACGGTCTGCCGGTACGAGGCACCGACGATGATCATTAGTAGCACCAGCACGCCGGTCAGCGGCAGGGAGAGACCGAGCGCGCCACCGCCGGCCAGCACCAGGATGGCGAGCATGGCCTCGGGCCCGTACGCCACCGAGGAGAGCAGGTCGGAGGAGAGCACCGGGAGGGCGACCAGCTTGCGCATCCGCTCCTGGAGCACCGCCGTGCTGGCCAGTGGCGGACCCAGCACGCCGCGGCGAAACCGGGCCAGGGACTGCGCCAGCCGTCCCCGGGGCAGGATCGTGGCCTCGGTGGCGAGCAGTTGCCGGGGCTCGTCGGCCTTGAACATGTCGATCCGGGCCAGCCGGCCGAAGCGGCTCGGGGCGGGCGGGTGCCGGTAACGCTCCAGCGTGGGGTCCAGGGGTAGTTCGTCCCAGTCCGCCGGCCGGTCGTGCAGCGCGTCCGCCCACCGCTGGCCGACCTGGCGGAGCACCGCCAGTTCGTCCTCACGCAGCGGCGGGAACTCGGCCAACGGGCTGAAGGTGACCGTGGGCTTCTCCGACGGTGCCGCGTCCGCGTCCCGCTTCCCGCGCCGTCCCACCCGCGTCCACCCCCTCTGCCCGCCCGCGTCCACTTCCCTGCCCCGCACTTTCACCGAAAGCGCGGCCATCGGCACGCGAATAGCCACACTCCGCCAAAAATGGCCTCGAATGCAGGTTGGCTCCGGGTGGCGCCGGTCCGGGGTCCGCGCCTTGGGCCTGGGTCGCCGGGGGTGCTCGGGCCGGGTCAGTCCGGCAGCGGCGCGGCTTCCGGTGGCGCGGGGATGAGAGCGGCGCGGCGATTGGCGCGGGCATTGCCGAGCACCACGATGGCGACCCCGACCAGCAGCAGCGCCAGGCCGGGCAGGGCGGCCAGCCGGGGCAGTTGCCCCAGCCACACCCAGGCGATCAGTGCCGCGCCGGGCGCTTCGAGCAGGATCAGGACGCTGATGGTGGTGGCCGAGAAGTGGTGCAGGGCGTAGTTGAACATCGAGTGCCCGAGCAGTTGGGCGCCGGCCACCAACCCCAGGATGGCCAGCCAGGTCGTGCCGGGGAAGCCGGTCAGCCGTACGCCTCCGATCAGGCAGACGACGAGCAGCAGCACGGCGCAGACCCCGTAGCAGATCGTGGTGTACGTGGTGGTGCTGATCGTCGCGCGGGCCCGTTCGCCGAACGCGGTGTAGATCGCCGCCGCGATGCCGCCGAGCACCGCGAGCAGGTCACCCATGACCGCCCGGTGCGAGTGCCCGAAGTCGGCCCCGGTGGCGAGTGCCGCACCGACCACCGCCACCCCGATCCCGACCCAGGCGACGGTGGGCAGCCGCCGACCCTGCCCGAGTGCGATCAGGCCCTGCCAGACCGGTTGGGTGGCGACCAGGGCGGTGGCCGCGGCCACCGAGGTCAACTGGGCGCTCGGCATCCAGGTGGCGAAGTGGGCGGCGAGCGCCACCCCGGACAGGACGCAGAACCAGCCCTCGCGCCGCCCGGCGCCCCGGATCAACGTACGGAGTTCGGCCCGGCGCCGGAGCAGGGCGACCGGGCTGAGCAGGCCGACCGAGATGGTGTTCCGCCAGAACGCGACCGCCAGCGCAGGTGCGGCGGCGTACGCGATCAGCGGCGCCGAGGAGGATACGGCGGCGACCGCGAGGATCACCGCACCGGCGCTCAACGGATCGACCGGCGGGCGTCCGGTGGGCGTGACTTGCGGAGATGGCACGGGAAGATCCTCACACGCCCGCTGTGACCACCGAAAGTTCCACGCTTCGCTTACGCCGGGCCACGAAACGATCAACATTTCGTTACCATCAGCCCGGTCCGATTCGTCTCTCTTCGTGCCGGAAGCTGGTCCCACCATGCCCGCATACCGGGCGGTGCTCTTCGATTTTTTCAACACCCTGACCCGACCGGCGAACCGCGGCCGGCGACACGCCCTCGTCGCCGACCGGCTCGGTTGCACCACCGAGGCGCTGCTCGAAGTCCTCGACCGGTCGTTCTACCTGCGCGCGAGTGGCGCGCTCGGCGACGCCGAGGCGACCCTGCGCTGGGTCTGCGACCGGATCGGGGTGCACCCCTCGGACGCACAGGTGCGAGCGGCCGTGTCCGCCCGGCTGGGGGCGGTCCGCGCCGACACCCGATTACGTCCCGAGGCGGTCCCGACGCTGCGCGCCCTGCGCCGGTTCGGGGTCGCCACCGCCCTGATCAGCGACTGCACCCACGAACTTCCGGTCTTCCTGCCGCAACTTCCGGTCGCGGCGCTGCTCGACACGCAGGTCTTCTCGGTCCAGGTCGGCTACTGCAAGCCCGCCCCGGCGATCTACCTGGTCGCCTGTGACCGGCTCGGGGTGGCGCCCGCGGACTGCCTCTACGTCGGCGACGGCGGCAGCCGGGAACTCACCGGCGCCACCGGGGCGGGGCTGGACGCGGTCCGGCTGAACGCCCCCGACCTCGGCGACCACCTGGTCTTCGACCCGGACACCGGCTTCACCGGACCGGCCCTGACCTCGCTGCGCGAGGTGCTCGAACTGGTCGAACCGGCGCTGTCCGGCGCCACCCGATCAACCATCCGCCCGCGCCGCGACGCGCGCGGCCGTCGGCGCCCGGCGCTGCGCACCCGCTGAAATTCACGATCAACATCGGGTACGCGGTGCGGCGCCCGGCGATCCCGTGGTGATTTCGGTCGAGTGTGGACGGCTGCCCGTCCGACGGGGGTGTTCGGCGACAGCGGGGTGCCGGCTGCGGGAGGATGCAGGGGTGACTGACGAGAATGGCGTACAGAGCCCCCCGGTGCCGGAGGTCGGCCCGTCACCGCTGGTCGAGGAGGCGACGAAAAAGGCCGCGATGGCCTGGGTCTCGGTCGACGGCGGGCCCGCTCTGGCGCTGTGGTGCATGCCGCTGGAAGGCGCGCTCTACGTGGTCAGCGGGCCGGGTGAGCAGGCGGCCCCCGGACTCGCCGACACCACCACCGCCGCGGTGACCCTGCGCGGCGACCACGGCGGCCGGATCGTCACCTGGCCCGCCGAGGTGACCCGACTGCTGCCCGGCACCGAACAGTGGGAGGCCAGTGCGCCGCTGGTCGCCGCCAAACGCCTCAACGCCGCCGGTACGGCAACCGAGCTGGTCGAACGCTGGGCGGCCAGCGGATGCGCGCTGAACCGGCTCAGCCCGGCCGGCGTCCCGCTCGCCGAGGGCGCCTCGCTGCCGGACGGCTCCCAGGCCGCGCCCCCGCGGGAGTCACCGGCCGTACGCCAGACCCGCAAGCCGTTCCGCCTGCACCGCGTACGCCGCCGCTGACATCTTGCCGCCTGGACGACGTCGGGTGGCCGAGGAGCGGGTCGGGCGGGGCCGGACGGAGTCAGCCGACGAACGGCGGGACGGTGATCTGGCCGGTGGCGATCGGGACCACCTGGCCGGCGACCGTGGCGCCGAGCGCGACCCCGTCGGCGGCGGTCACCGTGCACTCCAACAGGCACGGGCGCTCGATCTCCGCGCCCTGACGCACCGTGTACGACGAGATCCCCTCCCCCGGCAGCAGCCCGCTGGTGACCAACCACACACCCAACCCGAGAGCGGCCGATCCGGTGCCCGGATCCTCCGGCACACCGACACCCGGCGCGAAGACCCGGGCGTACGCGGTCCGCTCCTCCGGGTGCCAGGCGAAGACGCTCAGGTGCTCGACTCCGGCCCGTACCGCCGCTGGTGCGTTGAGCACGACCCGGCCCAGCGCCTGCGCCCGGACCGATAGGTACGGGAACTCCAGCCCGCAGCCGGCCACCCGGGGAGCGGGCCCGACGAAATCCGTGGAGGTCAGCCCGACCATCGCGAGCAGCGGTTCCACGTCCAGTTCCGGGCCGAGCGTCGGTCCGGCACCGGTGACCGTGGCCCGGTCGCCGGCCACCTCGATCGGCAGCAGGCCCGCACCGCACTCCTGGACGACCTGGCCGGCACCGAACCAGCCTCGGCGACGGGCCGTCACCGAGGCGCCGATGCTCGGGTGCCCGGCGAACGGGAGTTCCCGCTCCGGGGTGAAGATCCGGGCCCGGTACGTCGCGGTGCTGGCCGTCGACGGCAGCACGAACACCGTCTCGGAGAGGTTGAACTCCCGCGCGATGATCTGCATCTGCTCGGTGGCCAGCGACTGGGCGTCGAAGACGACCGCGAGCGGGTTGCCGGCGAAGGGACGGTCGGTGAAGACGTCCACGATCTCGTACGCCAAGGTCGACATGTTGGTAAAGCCTAGGCGCATAGGCTGACCCACGTGACCACGCCGACCCGGGTGTACATCGCCCGTCTTGCCGGACTGGCCGTCTTCGACCCCAACGGAGATCAGGTCGGCCGGATCCGGGACGCGGTCGCCCGACTGCGAACCACCAGCCGCAACCCGCAGGTTGTCGGGCTGGTGGCGGAGCTGGCGATGCGACGGCGGATCTTCCTCTCGATCAACTGGATCACCACCATCGACGCGGAGTCGGTGCTGCTCGCCAGCGGCACGCTCAACCTGCGCCGGTTCGAGAAACGCCCGAACGAGCTGCTGGTGCTGGAGGACCTGCTCGACCGGCGGGTGGTCATCGAACCGATCGGGCGGCCCGGCACCGTCGTCGACGTCGCGATGGAGGCCAACCGCCAGGGCGAATGGTCCCTGACCCGGGTCGCCGTACGGGAGCAGACCAGCCGGCTCAGCCGCCGGGGGCACCTGCACCAGTTGGAGTGGGAACGGGCCGGCGGCCTGCTCGGGCTGCCGGAGACCCGGGGCACCGCCAACCTGCTCTCGGTGCTGGAGAACATGCGTCCGGCCGACCTCGCCAACGCGCTGCAGGACCTGCCGGACGCCCGCCGCAACGAGGTCGCCGCCGCCCTGGACGACGAGCGCCTGGCCGACGTGCTGGGTGAGCTGCCCGAGCACGACCAGGTGGAGATCCTGGCCGGGCTGGACCGGGAGCGGGCCGCCGACGTGCTGGAGGAGATGGACCCGGACGACGCCGCCGACCTGCTCAGCGAGCTGCCGCCGCCGGAGCAGGACATGCTGCTCGACATGATGGAGCCGGACGAGGCCGATCCGGTACGTCAGCTACTGAAATACCAGTCCGGTACGGCCGGCAGCCTGATGACCTCCGAGCCGGTGATCCTGCCGCCGGACGCCACCGTCGCCGAGGCGCTGGCCCGGATCCGTGACCCGCAGCTCTCCCCGGCCATCGCCGCCCAGGTCTTCATCGTGCGACCGCCGATGGCCACCCCGACCGGCCGCTATCTCGGCATGGTGCATTTCCAGCGACTGCTTCGCGAGCCACCGGCGGAGCTGCTCGGCAACCTGCTGATCAACGACATCGACCCGTTGCAGCCGACCACCGGGCTGAACGAGGTCACCCGCCGGATGGCCACGTACGACCTGGTCGCCTTCCCGGTGATCGACCCGTCCAGCCGGCTGGTGGGCGCGGTCACCGTGGACGACGTACTCGATCATTCACTGCCGTCCGACTGGCGCGACCGGGACGCGGCGGTGAGCACGGCGGCCAGGCCGGGCGAGGTGGGCGGCCGGGGCGACGGGCGTCCCGGGGCGGGCGACGATGACTGAGCCGCGTCGGGTGGAACGGCTCGACCAGCCGCGCGAGCCGCGCCGGTTGCGGCTGCCCCGGTTCGACCCGGAGGCGTTCGGCCGCTGGTCAGAGGCGATCGCCCGGGGCATGGGTACGGCGAACTTCATCGTCTACATGACCGTGGTGATCACGCTCTGGCTGCTGTGGAACACGCTCGCCCCTCGGGAGCTGCGGTTCGACCCGTACACCTTCACGTTCCTGACCCTGCTGCTGTCGTTGCAGGCGTCGTACGCGGCGCCGCTGATCCTGCTGGCGCAGAACCGGCAGGCGGCCCGGGACCGGCTCGCGGCGGAGGAGGACCGGCGGCGGGCGGCGCTGCAGAAGGCGGACACGGAATATCTGGCCCGGGAGATCGCCGCGCTGCGGATCGCCCTCGGCGAGGTGGCCACCCGCGACTTCCTCCGGTCGGAGCTGGGCCGGCTGGCCGAGGAGTTGGACGAGCAGGCGCAGCGCCGGCAGCGGCTGGAGCAGCGGCAGTACCGCAAGGACCGGCAGCAGAGTTCGGGGCGCCCGGTGCCGGCCGAAAGTATCGACGAACCGGTCGACGAGCTCGACGTCGAGTGAACACCGTACGACCGTCGGCACCGCGCTGACCTGGGAAAAGAGCGAGCCGCGCGCCTCAAGGGGCTAGGCGCGCGGCCAACCGCATCGATCGTTACACCCGGACGGGTACGACGTCTAGCCTCAAATCGGTGCATCCGTATCCATCGTGCGGGCCTGATCGCTCACACCGGGTGCCCGCGACCGCCACCGGGATCCCGTATGCGACGTACCATGGCGGTCATGTCAGCACCAGTCAGCACCGTCGAGGAAGCGGTCATGGCCGCCCTGGCCACCGTCGACGATCCGGAGATCCGCCGGCCCATCACGGAGCTGGGCATGGTGCGCTCCGCCGTGGTCGGAACGGACGGTCGGGTACTCGTCGAACTCCTGCTCACCGTCGCCGGCTGCCCGCTGAGGGACAAGCTGCGTACGGACATCACGGCCGCCGTCACCGCGGTGCCCGGGATCACCGGCGTCGAGATCGACTTCGGCGTGATGACGCCGGAGCAGCGGCAGTCCCTGCAACAGCGGCTGCGCGGCGGCGGCGCGACCGAGGAGCCGGTCATCCCGTTCGCCCAGCCCGGCTCCCGGACCAGGGTGTACGCCGTGGCCAGTGGCAAGGGCGGGGTGGGCAAGTCGAGCGTGACGGTCAACCTGGCCGCCGCCCTGGCCGCCCGCGGGCTCTCCGTGGGTGTGGTCGACGCCGACATCTACGGCCACTCGGTCCCCCGGATGCTCGGCACCGAGGCCCGACCGACCCGCGTCGAGGACATGATCATGCCGCCGCAGTCCCACGGCGTGAAGGTCATCTCGATCGGGATGTTCACCGACGGCAACGCGGCAGTGGTCTGGCGCGGGCCGATGCTGCACCGGGCGTTGCAGCAGTTCCTGGTCGACGTCTACTGGGGCGAGTTGGACGTGCTCCTGCTCGACCTGCCGCCGGGCACCGGCGACGTGGCCATCTCGCTGGCCCAACTGCTGCCCAACGCCGAGATCCTGGTGGTCACCACGCCGCAGACCGCCGCCGCCGAGGTGGCCGAGCGGGCCGGCGCGATCGCCCTGCAGACCCACCAGCGCCTGGTCGGTGTGGTGGAGAACATGTCCTGGCTGGAGCTGCCCGACGGGTCCCGGATGGAGGTCTTCGGTGCAGGCGGCGGTACGGCGGTGGCCGAGTCGCTCACCCGGGTGGTCGGCGCACAGGTCCCGCTGCTGGGTCAGATCCCGCTCGACACCCGCGTACGCGAGGCCGGCGACCGGGGTACCCCGATCGTGCTCGCCGACCCGGCCGCGCCCGCCTCGGTGGCCCTGAACAAGGTCGCCGACCGACTCGCGGTGCGCCGGGAGTCCCTGATCGGCAAGCCGCTCGGACTGCGCCCGGCTGGTCGCTGACCGCTACCCGCACCAACCGCTGGTTCCACCCGCCCGATCCGTCGGAGCGGGTGGAACCCGTTTCGGGAGGCTGACTGCTGCCTCCTGGGTCAGATTTCGACCGCGCCCGCGTCGGGTGGTCCGCGCCCCGGAGGCGGGACGACCGTTCGTTCGGCTCAGGTGGCGTCGTCGTCGTACGACCGCGCCTGCGGGGTGACCGCCGGGGCGGGCGCGGCACCGTTGACCGCACCCGAGGTCGCCTCTGAGCCGCCGCTGGCGACGCTCGCCGTACGGCCGCCGTTGCGCAGGTCGGTCGCGGCGGCTACGTCCTTCAGCTCGTCGTGTACGCCGCTGAGGTCGGACTTCACCGTGTCGTAGAGCCCCTGCAACGGCTTGCGCAGCGCCGCCTCGTCGTCCTCGCTGAGCAGGTGCTTGCGGATGAACGCCTTCGGGTGCAGGTCTTCGAGTTGGATGTCGGTGCCCAACTCGCGACTCAGGTCACCGGTCGCGTTGGTGGCCATCCGGCGCAGGTTGCGCAGCAGCCGCAGGCCGTCGTTGATCACCGTGGGCAGCTTGTCACCGAAGATCAGCAGCGCTAGGAGCAGCAGCGCGCCGATCTCCCACCAGTTCAGGTTTTCGAACACCTCGCCGCCTCCTCGTACCGGTCCAGGGCAAGACTACGCACGCCGGGGGCGGATGCGGGAGGGGGTGCGGACCGGCTACTTCGCATCTGCGGCAAGTGTCACTGACGCCTTCTGCCGATCCGTGCCGCGCCGGTACTCCACGGTCACCACCGATCCGGGCGCGTATTTCCGGACCAACGCGATCAAATCAGTTGGTTCTTCCAGGACCCGGCCGTCCAGCCGGAGCAGCACGTCACCGGTACGCAGTCCGGCGCCGGCAGCCGGCCCGGCCGGATCCACCGCGGCCACGCGTACGCCGCCCTCCGCGCCGACCCCGGCGCCGCTGACCTGGGCGCCGATCACCGTACGACGCGCCTTGCCGGTGTCGATGATCTCCTGGGCGACCCGCTTGGCCTGGTTGATCGGGATCGCGAAGGCGAGACCGATGTTGCCGGCCGCCGAGTCGTCCACCGCCAGCGACTTGATCACCGAGTTCACGCCGATCACCCGGCCCGCGCCGTCGACCAGCGGCCCACCGGAGTTGCCCTGGTTGACCGCCGCGTCGGTCTGGATCGCCGCGTAGTACCGCACCTGCCCGCCCGGCTCACCGGCGCTGATCGTCCGGTCCAGGGCGCTGACTATCCCCGCCGTCACGGTGTTCGCCAGGGCCAGCGGCGTACCGAAGGCCAGCACCGGGTCACCGACCGCGATCGAGTCCGAGTCACCGAACTCGACCGGCACCAGACCCGGCCGGGACACCTTGATCACCGCGAGGTCCGACTCCGGGTCGGTGCCCACCACCGTCGCGGCCGTGGTGGACCCGTCGTTGAAGACCACCGTCGCGCGTCCGTTGCTCCCCTCGACCACGTGATCGTTGGTGATCACGTACCCGTCGGTGGACGCGACGAAGCCGGAACCCACGCTCGAACCGACGCTGCCGTTGACCCGTACGGTCACCACGCTCGGCGCCAGCCGCTCGGCCACCCCCGCCAACGTCTCCGGCTTGCGCTGCGCGGCGGCCGGCGCCTCGTTGCCCTGGCGGCCGAGCACCGTGGTCCCACCCCCGCCGACGCCGGCACGGGACGCGAACACGTACCCCAGCGTGCCGCCGAGCGTGCCGGCCAGCAGGGCGGCGACCAGCGCGACCCGGAAGACCGGACCGGTCCCCCGCTGGCGCGGTGCGTCCGGGTCGCTGACCAACTCCGGCAGCGCACTCGGCGCGAGCGGCGGTGCCTGCACCACCACCGCGGTGTGGGTCTGCGGATCCCGCCACGGGTCGGCCATCGCGTCGGACCACCAGGCCGACGGCGCCGGGCCGCCGACACCACCCGGTACGGCGGGCAGCCCGCCCCCGACACCACCAGGTCCCGCTGGTACAGCCACCGGCGGGCCCACCGTCGGCGGCACAGCTGCCGTCGTCGGGGTCCCGTCGGGCTGGCGCCAGTTCCAGCCGTCGGTCACATGCCCTCCCAGTCCGTCCCGGAAAGCGTTCGCCGACCACACGGCGTGAGCCGCTCTCCGGTCGGGGCGTACGGGTTCCGCCTCCAGGATTGCACGGATAGCCGAAGAGCATTCAGCGGTTGGGTCCGGCATGGACGGGGAACAGGTGGGACGACTGTCGATCACGTACCAACGCCCTTAGGCTCATAGCGCTATGCCCCCGTCCACCCCTCATCGTTCTCCGGAGGTACGCCATCGCCATGGTCGCCCGGTCAGTCACCCCGATGACCGCCCAGGCACTCCAGTTCGCCGAGGCGTACGTCGCCGAGGACCTGGTCCTGCAGACCGCGCGCAGCCTGGCGCGGGAGGTCGGTCTGCCGGCCATCACGCCCGGTGCCGGTGCGACCCTGCGGCTGCTGGCCGCCGCCGGCAGCGCGCGTTCGGTGGTCGAGATCGGCACCGGCACGGGTGTGAGTGGGCTCTGGCTGCTGCGCGGGATGCGTCCCGACGGCGTGCTGACCACGATCGACGTGGAGGCCGAGCACCAGCGCATCGCCCGGCGGATCTTCCAGGAGGCGGGCTTCCCGGCCGGGCGTACCCGGATCATCACCGGCCGGGCGCTGGACGTGCTGCCGCGGCTGGCCGACGGGGTGTACGACCTGGTCTTCGCAGACGCCGACGCCACCGAGTACAGCGCCTGTGTCGAGGCCGCCCTGCGGTTGCTGCGCCCCGGCGGCGCACTCGTGCTGCACGGGGCGTTGGCCGGTGGCCGGATCGGCGACCCGGCGGCCCGCGACCTGACCACGGTGACCGTACGCGAGATCGTCAAGGCCGTACGCGAGTCCGAGGACTGGATCCCGGCCCTGCTCCCGGCCGGCGAGGGTCTGCTGGCGGCGATCAAGCGGGGATGACCGGGCTCAGCCCTTGACGGCCCGCGCCGAGTTCCACAGCACGCCCCGGTTCACCCGGTCGGGGTACAACGCGAGCATGTAGTCGTACAGCTCCAGCGTGCTGTTCGTCCGTCCCATCCCGGCCTCGAAGTCGCGCAGGTAAGCCCGAGTCTCCTCGATGATGTGCGGCCCGTCGTCGGTGCCGTCGCGTTTGTGTCCGGCGACCACCGCGGTGGGCTTCAACGCCTCGACGGTGTCCAGGGCCGCCAGCCATGCGCCGATGCCTCCGTTGCCCGCCTCGCCGAGGTAGAGGTGGACGTCGTTGTAGACGGAGTCGCCAGCGACCACCAGCCCGAGGGACGGTACGTACAGCGCGGTGGTGTCGTCCGTGTCGCTGTGGCCGAGTTCGACCACCACCAGCCGCTCGCCCTCCAGGTCCAGGGTGTGGTCGGCCAGCGGTTCGGCGACCACCAGACGCTCGGAAAGCTGGCCGGGGAACTGGACCCGCCAGATGCCGTCGAGCCACTTCGGGCCCAGTTGCTGGCGCATCCGCTCCACCACGTGCGCGGCCGCCACGACCTTCGCCGCCGGAAAACGGTCCAGCACCACCGACGTACCGAAGAAGTGGTCGCCGTGACCGTGGGTGATGAAGATCGTGGTCAGGTTCTTGCCGCTGGCGGCGATCCAGTCGGCCAGTCCGCTCGCCTCGTCCGCGGTGAGCAGGGCGTCGACCAGCACCGCGTCGCGCTCGCCCGAGATGAGGGTGCAGGTGGTCGGGGACCACATCTCCTGCGTGTCGCCGGGCGGCAGGTCGTCGGAGACCGCCGGCTTGGGCGGCGCGACGTACGTGGAGTAGCTGAGCGAAGCCATGTCACGTCCTCACGGTGTCGGCGTACCTACGGCATGAAGCCGTCCCAGGCCAACACGTAACCATCCGGGACACGTCCCTCGTGGCGTAACAACGGATCACACCCCCACCCGAGCGGCGGGGGGCTACCCCAGGTCGCCCAGCCAGCGCAGCAGCGTACGGACGCCGTAGCCGGTGGCGCCCTTGGTCACCGGGCCGTCGTTGCCCTCCGCCCAGGAGGGGGCGGACATGTCGACGTGCACCCAGCGGTCGCGCAGCGGGCCGGTGAACTCGCGCAGGTAGAGCGCGGCGGTCACCGATCCGGCGCCGCTGGCCGGGGCGCTGTACAGGTCGGCGATGTCGCTGCCGAGGTACTCGACGTAGTCGTTGGGCAGCGGCATCCGCCAGGCGAGTTCGCCGGCCGTACGACCGGCGCCGATCAGCGCCTCGGCCAGCTCGTCGTTCTCGCTGTAGAGGGCGGCGTGACGCTTGCCGAGCGCCACCGCGTTGGCGCCGGTGAGCGTGGCGATGTCGATCAGCAGGTCCGGGGCGAGTTGCTCGACCGCGTACGCGAGCGCGTCGGCGAGCACCAGCCGGCCTTCTGCGTCGGAGTTGGTGGTCTCGCTGGTCAGGCCACCGTAGTGGCGGATCACGTCACCGGGGCGGAAGGCCGAGCCGCTGACCATGTTCTCGGCGAGCGGGGCGAGCGCGGTGATCCGTACCGGTAGTCGCAGTTCGGCGGCCCCGAGGGTGGCGGCGACGATGGCGGCGGCGCCGGCCATGTCCTTGCGCATCAGCTTCATCGCCTCGCGCGGCTTGATCGAGATGCCGCCGGTGTCGAAGGTGATGCCCTTGCCGACCAGCACCACGTGGGTGCTCGCGCCGGCCGGGTGCCAGCTCAGTTCGACCAGACGCGGGCCGGTCGCGGAACCGCCGCCGACGGCCAGGATGCCGCCGAAGCCCTCGTCGGCGAGTTGTTCGGGTTCCCGCACTCCGACGGTCAGGCCGGGGTGCTCGGCCGCGGCGGCGACGATCTGGTCGGCGAGCCATTGCGGCGACTTCGTCGAGGACGGGGTGTTGATCAGGTCGCGGGCGAACCGGGTGGTCCGGGCGGTCACCCTGGCCAGTTCGAGGGCCGGTTCGTGGGCGGCCGGATCGGCGACCGCGATCAGCACCTCGGTGAGGCCGGCCGGCTCGGTCGCCTGGGCCAGCCGGAACCGGTACGACGCCAGCCACAGCCCCTCGGCCAGTCCGCGTACGGCCTCCGGGGTGACATCGGCCGGCATCGCTATAGTGATCGAAGTCTCACGAGTGCTACGGGTGATCGCCGCTCCGGCGGCCCGCCAACCGGCCTCGTCGCCGGCTCCGACGCCGACCAGCAGCAGCCGGCTGGGCTGGCGCAGCGCCCGGGCCGCCAGGTGGGTGGTGCCCGCCGAACCGGTCTGTTCGACCAGTGGCAGCAGCGCGGTGGCCTCGGCCAGCAGCTCTTCCGGCAGGGCCGGCGCGATCGGCGGGAGTTCGGCGACCGGACGCTCGTCGCGGTCGGGTTCCCCGGTGCTCCGGCCCTGGTCGGGCGTGGTCGCTTCGACGGGGCGGACGGGTAGGACGAGGGCGTCGAACCCGGTGGGATCGGCGACGAGACGGATGGTCAGCACGCCGACCGTACCTCCAGAGATCGTGGGACGAGCAGGCCGCCGACGCGGCTTCACCGCACTCGGGGCCGGGTAACGTGCTGGGCCACCGAAGTCACCGGTGGCCCAGCACGGACGAAGGTCCGGGCACGCGGCGCGCCCGGACCTTCGTGATCACTTAGCCCGCGGCGGCCTTCAGCGCGTCACCGAGCGCGTTGGCCTCGTCAGGAGTCATCTCGACGACGAGCCGGCCACCACCCTCCAGCGGAACCCGCATGACGATGCCCCGGCCCTCCTTGGTGACTTCCAGCGGACCGTCGCCCGTCCGCGGCTTCATCGCCGCCATGTTGTCTCCCCTCAGACCTTCACCAGGGTCGGTGGGTTGCCCCACATCCACTTCGTCGACATACCCGCGCTCACGGCCCGCGGTGCCGACCCACGATTTTCCCTGATGAACACCGCCGGACCCAAACCGAACCAGCAACGCTGTAACAGCGTCTAGCATATCTTGCGAAGGGCTGTCACAATGTGCGGTCATGCAGGCACGGTCGGCACTCTTCGACCTGTACGGCGACTATCTGCGCGGCCGAGGTGGCCGTGCGCCGGTCGCCGCCCTGGTCAAGCTTCTCGCACCGCTGGGGATCGCGCCACCGGCGGTACGGACTGCGGTCTCCCGCATGGTCCGTCAGGGCTGGCTCTATCCGGCCCGCCTGAGCAGCGGACCTGGTTATCTGTTGAGCCCGAAAGCCGCCCGCCGGTTGGACGAGGCAGCTGCTCGAATCTACCGTACCGGCAAGATCGGCTGGGATGGCCGGTTCGACCTCATCGTGCTGCAACCTCCGCCGGCCCGCCGGGACCGCCAGCGGCTCGACACCAGCCTGGCCTTTCTCGGCTACGGCATGATCGACGAGCAGACCTGGGTCGCCACCCGCACCGGCGAGGAGGTGGACGGGGTGCTCAGCGAGGCCGGCGTGCGTTACGAGCGATTCTCCGCCGCGCACGCCGCCGGCACGCCAGGGGCGATGGGCCTGGTCCGCCGGGCCTGGGACCTCGACGAGATCGGCCGGGCCTACGAGGGGTTCATCGCCGAACAGCGCGCCCTGGTCGGCGCGGTGACCGTACGCAGCAGTGACGAGGACGCGTACGCGGCCCGCTTCCGCCTGGTGCACGCCTGGCGTACCTTCCTCTTCCGAGATCCGCAGTTGCCACCGGCGCTGCTGCCGGAACGGTGGCCCGGCACCAGCGCGGCCGCCTTTTTCGACCGGCATGCGGCCCGCCTGCGTCCCGCCGCCGACCGATACGTCGAGCACTGCCTCGACGTCAGCAAGGTTCCCCGACAGAAGGGCCCGTAGAAATCGTGACCGAGCCGTTGCTCATCGAGCGTGCCGACGCAGTCGTCACCCTGACCCTCAACCGCCCCGAGGCGATGAACTCGCTCAACGTCGCGCTCAAGGTCGCGTTGCGCGACACCCTGGCCGAGTTGGAGACCGACCGCTCCTGCCGCGCGGTGGTGCTCGCCGGCGCCGGCCGGGCCTTCTGCACCGGTCAGGATCTGCGCGAGCACGTCGAGACCCTGCGCACCGGCCGGGCCGACCCGCTGGGCACCGTACGGGCGCACTACAACCCGATCGCGGCCCGGCTGGGCAACCTGCCCAAGCCGGTGGTCGCCGCGGTGCGGGGCATGGCCGCGGGGGCCGGCGCGTCGCTGGCGTTCCTCTCCGATTTCCGGATCGGCGGGCCCAAGACCAGCTTCCTGATGGCCTTCGCCAACGTCGGCCTGGCCGCCGACACCGGTGCCTCCTGGTCGCTGCCCCGTCTCGTGGGGCACGCCAAGGCGGTCGAACTGCTGATGCTCGCCGAGCCCGTGTCTGCCGCCGAGGCCGACCGACTCGGTCTGCTCACCCAGCTCGTGGCGGACGACGACGACGTACTGCCGGCGGCGCAGGCGCTGGCCGCCCGACTCGCCGCCGGCCCGACCGTGGCGTACGGCGCGATCAAGCGGCAGCTCTCCGTCGGTGACGCCGGCACGCTCTCCGAGGCTCTCGCGGCCGAAGCCCAGGCGCAGGCGATCTGTGGTGCCACCGAGGACCACCGGGCCGCCACCGCCGCCTTCGTCGACAAGCAGCGACCGGTTTTCGTCGGCCGCTGAGCCGGTCTTCCCGGTGCCCGGCCTGCCGGGGACACCGCCACCGGGTCGAGCCGGTGTCAGTCGTCGTCCTCTTCCGGGTCCTGGTTGGCCTCGACGCCGAGCACGAACGCCTGCATGGCCAGCTCGTTCCCGGCGGGCGAGACGAACGTCGGCAGCTCCTGTGGCCCGAGGTCGCGCACGTAGGACCAGAAGAGTGCGACGGCCTCGGCCGGTGACGCGGCCTCGATCGGCAGGTCCAGGCTGACCAGCCAGGTGCTCCGGTCGCGCGGCGGCCCGACCCGGTCGGCCAGCGCCCGGTAGGTGGCCGGGTCGACCGGGGTCAGGGGTCCGTCGAGGGTGAGCTGGTCGACCTCGGCCGGCGCGTCGAAAACCCGTCGGGTGTACGTCACCACCAGCGCGCCGGGGCCCTCACCGTCGGGGTCCCGGTCCTGCTCGACCCCGTACGGGGTCACCCGGCCCAACGCCACCAGGAGCGGGCTGCCGCCGTCGCGCAGCACCAGCACCGGGTCGCCGTTGGCGGGTCGGTGCCCGCCCTCCAGCCCGGTGAACTCCACGCTGTCGTGGTGGTAGAGCCGCTCCGCCTCGTACCGCTCGTCGCTGATGACCACCGCCCAGGCGCTCATGCCCGAGCCTCGTTCCGCTGACCCATGGGTCTATCCCATCACGGCCGCTACCGGCGGCTCGGAACGACCGGTGGGGTTCGTCCGCCGGGCGTGGCAGCCGACCAGGTGGTCGTCGACCATTCCGGTTGCCTGCATCAGCGCGTACGCCGTGGTCGGGCCGACGAACCGGAAGCCCCGCTGCTTGAGCGTCTTGGCCAGGGCGGTCGACTCCGGCGTACGCGCGGGCACGTCGGCGAAGGTGAGTGGTTCGGCCCGCTGCCCGGTCTTCGCGAAGCTCCAGAGCAGGGCGGAGAGCCCGTCGGGCAGGTCGAGGGCGGCGCGGGCGTTGTTGACGGCTGCCTCGATCTTGCTACGGTTACGGACAATTCCGGCATTTACCAGCAGGCGCTGGACGTCCGACTCGTCGTAGCCGGCGACGGTTTCCAGGTGGAACCGGTCGAACGCCACCCGGAAGGCCTCGCGCTTGCGCAGGATGGTCAGCCAGGAGAGCCCGGACTGGAACGCCTCCAGGGTGAGCCGCTCGAAGAGGGCGTCGTCGCCGCGCAGTGGCCGCCCCCACTCCTGGTCGTGATATGTCGCATAGTCCGGCGTGCTCGCGCCCCAGCCGCACCGGGCCAGCCCGTCCGCGCCGATCACCAGATCCGTCACGGTCACTACGGTAGGTCAGGACGCCGGCCGGTGCTAACCCGCCGGCAGGGCCGTGATCAGGGCAACTGCCCGCTCTCGACCAGCCGGGCGAACCGCTTCAGCGCCTGGCCGAGGCTGAGCTTCGAGCCGGGCCAGAGCACCGGCCAGGCCCACCGGCCGACCGTACCGCCGGGCAGGTGGAACCACTCGTGCCAGACCACCTGGGTCCGCTCGCGGTCCATCGGGGTGCAGCGCAGCACCCCGGGGCCGCGCAGCAACCGTCCACAGTGCAGAACCCGCAGCTCGTACGGCGCGTCCACGCGGATCACCCGCATCTCATCGCGGAGCACGGCCGGACCGACAGTGGTCACCGCCTCGATCATGCTGCCCTCGCCACCGTCGCCCTCGACCACCCGGACCCGGGTGAACGGGATCCAGTCGCCCTGGCGTTCCCACGCGGTGAAACCGGCGAACACCGTCGCCGCGGGCGCCCGCACGATCACCGTCGCGGTGACCTCACCGGCACCCGGCTGCCGTACGGCATCGTCGAAGGCTTCCGGGCCGGTGGCCCCGCTCACCCGCGCTCCGACCGGAGCGCGGGACCGGCGCTCTCCGCCCGCGTCCCCGCGTCCTCCTTCGCCACGTCCCGAACCGCTCCACTGTCGGAGTCGGTCTCGGCCGTGGCCGCATCGGTCTGCGTGGGTGCGGTGTCGGACCGGGCCGGTGCGTTGCCGGAGTCGGCCGGGACGGTGCCCAAGCCGGCCGGCGCAGTGTCCGAGTCGGCGGTGCCCAGGTCGGCGGTGGCGGAATCGGTATGGGTCGGGTCGGCGGTGGCGGAGTCAATATGGGTCGGGTCGGCAGCCGGGGTGACACTGACCGGGTCGCCGACCTCGGGCCGGTGGACCGGCGAGCCGTTCTGCGCGGCCGCTCCCCCGGCGGCGGTCGCGAGCGCCGCCACCCGGGCACGGCGCAGCTCGTCGGCGTCCGCACCGCGACCCTCGCGCAACGCCTCCACCTCCGCCTCCAGCACGCCGATCAGCTCGTCCTTGTAACCGATGTCGTAGGCCGCCCGCGCGAACGCCTGGTCGACCTGGCTCATCCGGTACCCGCGCAGCGCGGTGTCGAACCGCACGTCGCTGACATCGGACTCCGCCAATGGACGGCTGGCCGGCAGCGGCACCGCGCGACCGTCCGGCTCGGCCGGCGCCAGACCGGGATCGGTGCCGGTCAACAGCACGGTCACGCCGAAGACGACCGCGGCGGCGGTCAACGCCACAACCAGGAGGAGGAGAAACTGACCCATAGAAGAATCGTGTCACGCCCGACCCGGCCGGGCGACCCCGCCACCCCGCCGGACTCCCGTCGCACCGCCCTCGTCGGCGGCCGGTTAGCGTCGGGACCGTCGGTGGTCGGCTTCGAGGGAGGTTCCGGATGGGTCGGACGTTACGGCTGGGTACGCAGACCTTCGCCCCCGGTGACCTGGCCGTGATGGCGATCGTGAACCGTACGCCGGACTCGTTCTTCGATCGGGGCGCGACGTTCGCCGCGGACGCCGCCCTGCGTGCGGTGGAGCGGGCGCTCGTCGAGGGAGCGCAGATCATCGATATCGGTGGTGTCAAGGCCGGCCCCGGGGCGGAGGTCGGGGTGGCCGAGGAGATCCGCCGCACGGTGGCCACCATCGCCGCCGTACGGGCCGAGTTCCCGGACGTGGTGATCTCGATCGACACCTGGCGGGCCGAGGTCGCCGTCGAGGCGGTGGCCGCCGGTGCAGACCTGCTCAACGACACCTGGTCCGGTGCCGACCCGGCACTGGCGCAGGTCGCCGCCGACACCGGCACGGGGCTGGTCTGCTCGCACGCCGGTGGGCTCAGTCCGCGTACCCGGCCGCACCGGGCGGCCTTCGACGACGTGGTGGCCGACGTCGTGTCGACGGTGACCGGCCTCGCCGAGCGCGCGGTCGCCCTCGGGGTACGACCCGACGGGATCCTGATCGACCCGGCGCACGACTTCGGCAAGAACACCCGGCACTCGCTGGAGATCACCCGTCGGCTCGACGAGCTGACCGCGACCGGCTGGCCGGTGTTGGTGGCCCTGTCGAACAAGGACTTCGTCGGCGAGACGCTGGACGTGCCGGTCGACGAGCGGCTGGAGGGCACGCTCGCGGCAACCACGGTCTCCGCCTGGCTGGGCGCGCGGGTCTTCCGGGCGCACCAGGTACGCCAGACCCGCCGGGCGCTCGACATGGTCGCCTCGATCCGGGGTGACCGCCCGCCCGCGCTCTCCCGTCGCGGCTTGGCCTGAGCCCCGGCCCTCGGCTACACCTCCGTCGGCCCGGCCCTCGGCTACGCCTCAGTCCGACCAGCGGAGGATGTTCTTGCGCCAGGCGTAGAGGATGCCCAGCGCCAGTACGGCCACGAAGATCGCCATCTCGACGACGGTGACCAGGCCGAAGCCGGGCCGGTCGAACACGACCGCCCAGGGGAAGAGGAAAACCGCCTCTACCGCGAAGAGCACGTAGAGGTAGGCGTAGACGTAGTAGCGGATCTGGACCTGGGCCCAGCCGCTGCCGACCGGGTCGACCCCGCTCTCGTAGGTGGCCCGCTTGCCCGGCGGATCGGCCGGGTGAGCCGGCCGGAGCAGCCGGTTCGCCGAGAACGCGCCGACGAAAACCAGGACGCTGGCGAGCAACAGGAGCCCGAGCGTCGCGTACGAGCCGAGATAGCCGCTCATGCGCGGCAGCCTACCCGTACCGGCGCCCGGTCAGGGCCGAGCGTGGAGCCCGGTGGTCAGCGGCAGAGCGTGGAGCCCGGTGGTCAGCGGCAGAGCGTGGAGCCCGGTGGTCAGCGGCAGAGCGTGGAGCCCGGTGGTCAGGGGCGACCGGCGGACAGCAGCCGGCAGTGGGTGGCGTACCTGCGGCGGACCTCGCGGTGGGTGACGCCGAGCGCGAGGGCGATCTGGGGCCAGTTCAGGCCGGCGTTGCGGGCCCGCCGCACCTGTGGCGCCTCGGCCCGCTCGGCGCTGCGGCGCAGCTCTCCGGCGGCGCGCAGGGCCCTCCTCGGGTCGTCGTCGGAGTGTTGTGCGACCAGTGGCATGACGGCAGCCTCCTCATCCTTATCGTCAACATACGTTGACGGAGGTCGGATCGTCAACAAATGCTGACGGCGGTACCCGCCCGTTACTGATTTGTTCCGTGTGGAGTCGCCGTACCCGGCCCGGCGACGCCGAATAATGAGGCTGACCAAGCGGCACCACCGGAGGGCTGGATGGCAGGCGTCGAGTTCGGACCACGTACTCACGCGCACCCGCACACCCACGGCCGGGTCGGTCGCCGCCCCGGTGCCCGTACCCGTAGCTCGGGCGGGGTGTTCGCGAACGCCGCGCTTGCCGTCGCCGCGCTCGTCGCGCTCACCGCCGCGGGACTCGCCGTGATCACCGCCGCCGACCCGGGCCGGCCGGCCGCCGCCACCACGCGGACGGTGCCCGAATCGGAGGAGCCCGGCGGCGGAGGGACCACCCCGGAGGACCCGGAGCCGAGCCAGCCCCCGGAAACCGAGCAGCCGACGGCCACCCCGCCCTCCGCGCCGGCCACCGAGACACCGACCGACGGGCCGACCACGGTCGCGCCGACCGAGCCGTCCCCGCCGGACGACCCGCCCTCGACCGGCGGTCCCGCCCCCACCCCGGCCTTCCCGGTACCGCCCAGAACCCTGCCCAGGCCACCGTCGCGACCGGGCCAACCATCGTTCGGCGTCAGCGTGACCACCGGCGACATCGTCCTCACCAGCGCCTACTGGGGTGCCCGGAGCACCACCGCGGAACTGCCGGTAACCGTGACGAACACCGGTGACGTACCGCAGCTCGTCCGGATGCGGTACGCGCTGCCCGAGGGCGTCACCGACGCCGGCACCCAGGGCTGCGCGGTCGCCGGGCCCGGGACGTACCGGTGCGGGGCCTGGACCGCCGCGGCGGGTGCCCGATTCACCGCCCGGATCCGGGTCTCGGTCGCGGCCGACGCCTGGCAGCGGATGCCGCTGGACGGCTCGGTCCAGGTCAGCGCCACCGACCCGGCGCGACCGGCGATGGCCGCGGTGACCGACGAGGAGGGCTTCGCGGTCCTCTTCCCACCCGGCCCGCCGTCAGCCGGGGTGACGCTCGGCGCCGACGAGGTCAACTTCGACGTGACCGGGCGGCAGACGACGCTGGTGGTCCGACTCGGCAACACCGGAGCGGCCGACGCGGCGGGCACCGTGGAGGTCGTGCTGCCGGCCGGCGTCACCGTGCCGACCCCGCCGTCCGGCTGCCGGTCCACCGCCCCCTCGCCGAGCGCTCCGGCACCGGCCGGTACCGACCCGACCAGCCCCGGCCCGAGCGGCGCGGGACCGGCCGGTAGCCGGCGGGTCGCCTGCGACCTCGGCCCCGTCCGGGCCGGGCAGACGGCCACCGCCCGGCTGCCGGTGGACGCCACCCCGGACGCACAGCGGATGGCACCACTGTCCGGCGCCGTCATCGGCACCCTCGCCCCGGCGCACGGCCGGACCGGCCGGATGCAGATGAGCTTCCGGATCAACGCGGTCGCGGCCAGCTCGACCACCACGGCAGCCGGCGTGGCGCCGGCCGGCTCCCAGGGGCTGCTGCCGGTGGTGCGACCCGTCTCACGCCCCGACGACGGCCTGACCGGCACGCAGCGGACCGCGATCGGACTGATAGTGGTTTCCGGGCTGCTGGTGGTGCTGGCGCTCACGCTGGCGGCCGTGACGCTACGGCGGCACACCCCCTGACCGGGGCGGATATCGCGATCGTGCGGACTTGCTCTTCGGCTCGGCAATCAGCGGCGTGGGCCGCGGGCTTCGGGCGATGATGGATCGGGAACCGGACCCGAACCCCAGTGATCTGGGTTACGTCGATCGAGTTTGACCCGGCAAATGCCGGCAAATGCACTTTCTTGCCCTTCCCATCCGGCGGACCTGGGGGAAGGTTTACCTAAGGGTCCGACGTAGGCTCTCGGTTGAGAGACAGGCGGGGACAGACCATTTGGCGTACGAACCGCCGCCGGCGACAGGAGGTCACGTGACCAAGCAGGTCCGTCAACTGGATCGGGTGGTGATCCGGTTCGCCGGCGACTCCGGCGACGGGATGCAGCTCACCGGCGACCGCTTCACCTCGGAAACCGCGCAGCTCGGCAACGACATCTCCACCCTGCCGAACTTCCCGGCCGAGATCCGGGCACCCGCCGGCACCCTGCCCGGCGTGTCCAGCTTCCAGGTGCACTTCGCCGACTACGACATCCTCACCCCGGGTGACGCGCCCAACGTCCTGGTCGCGATGAACCCGGCGGCACTCAAGGCGAACCTCACCGACCTGCCGCGCGGCGCGGACATCATCGTCAACACCGACGAGTTCACGAAGCGCAACCTGGCCAAGGTCGGCTACACGGTCAGCCCGCTCGAAGACGGCTCCCTGGACGGCTACGCGCTGCACCCGGTCGCGCTGACCTCGATGACCATCGGGGCGCTCGCCGAGCTGAACGTCGCCAAGAAGGACGCCGAGCGGGCCAAGAACATGTTCGCCCTCGGCCTGCTCTCCTGGATGTACTCCCGGCCGTACGCGTCCACGATCCGGTTCCTCGAACGCAAGTTCGCCAAGCGGCCCGAGCTGATCGCGGCGAACACCGCCGCCTTCAAGGCCGGCTGGAACTTCGGCGAGACCACCGAGGACTTCGGCGTCCGGTACGAGGTCAAGCCGGCCAAGATGGACCCGGGCACGTACCGCAACATCACCGGCAACGCGGCGCTCTCGCTCGGCCTGGTGGCCGCTGGCGTACGGGCGAAGCTGCCGGTCTTCCTCGGCGCGTACCCGATCACCCCGGCCTCGGACATCCTGCACGAGCTGAGCAAGCACAAGCGGTTCGGCGTGACGACGGTGCAGGCCGAAGACGAGATCGCGGCGATCGGCGCGGCCCTGGGCGCCTCCTACGGCGGCGCCCTCGGCGTGACCACCACCAGCGGCCCGGGTGTCGCCCTCAAGGGCGAGACGATCTCGCTCGCGGTGGCGCTGGAACTGCCGCTGGTGATCGTCGACGTGCAGCGGGCCGGGCCGTCAACGGGTATGCCGACCAAGACCGAGCAGGCCGACCTGAACATGGCGCTGTACGGCCGGCACGGCGAGGCGCCGGTCGCGGTGATCGCCCCGAGGTCCCCGTCGGACTGCTTCCACGCCGCGATCGAGGCGGCCAGGATCGCGCTGACGTACCGCACGCCGGTGATCCTGCTCTCGGACAACTACGTCGCCAACGGCTCCGAGCCGTGGCTGCTGCCCGAGGTCGACTCCCTGCCCGACCTCCAGGTCGACTTCGCCACCACACCCAACGGCGAGGACGGCACCACGTTCCTGCCGTACCTGCGCGACCCGGTGACGCTGGCCCGACCGTGGGCGATCCCCGGCACGCCGGGCCTGGAGCACCGGATCGGCGGTCTGGAGAAGGCCGACAAGACCGGTGACATCTCGTACGACCCGGCGAACCACGACTTCATGGTGCGTACCCGGGCGGCGCGGATCGAGGCCATCCCGGTGCCGGACCTCGAGGTGGAGGACTCCGACGGTGACGCCCGGGTGCTCGTCCTCGGCTGGGGTTCGACCTACGGCCCGATCGGCGCGGCCTGCCGCGCGCTGCGGCAGAAGGGCCTTTCGGTGGCCCAGGCGCACCTGCGCCACCTGTCGCCGATGCCGGCCAACCTCGGCGAGGTGCTGAAGGCGTACGACCGGGTGGTCATCCCGGAGATGAACCTCGGTCAGCTCGCGCACGTGATCCGGGCCCGCTTCCTGGTCGACGCGATCAGCTACAACCAGGTCCGGGGGCTGCCGTTCACCGCCGCCGAGCTGGAGTCCATGCTGGAAGAGGTAGTGAAAAATGCCTGAGCCCCTCGCCCTCAAGCTCACCGCCAAGGACTTCAAGTCCGATCAGGAGGTGCGCTGGTGCCCCGGCTGCGGTGACTACGCGATCCTGGCCGCGATCCAGCAGTTCATGCCGGAGTTGCAGATCCCGCGCGAGCGGACCGTGTTCGTCTCCGGCATCGGCTGCTCGTCCCGCTTCCCGTACTACATGAACACGTACGGGATGCACTCGATCCACGGGCGGGCCCCGGCGATCGCGACCGGCCTGTCGGTTTCCCGGCCGGACCTGTCGGTCTGGGTGGTCACCGGTGACGGCGACGCCCTCTCCATCGGCGGCAACCACCTGATCCACGCGCTGCGGCGCAACGTCAACCTGAAGATCCTGCTGTTCAACAACCGGATCTACGGCCTGACCAAGGGTCAGTATTCTCCCACCTCGGAGGTCGGCAAGATCACCAAGTCGACTCCGGTCGGCTCGGCGGACTCGCCGTTCAACCCGCTGTCGCTGGCGCTCGGTGCGGAGGCGACCTTCGTCGCCCGCACCATCGACTCCGACCGCAAGCACCTCCAGTCGGTGCTCCGGGCCGCGGCCGAGCACCAGGGCTCGGCGTTCGTGGAGATCTACCAGAACTGCAACATCTTCAACGACGGCGCGTTCGACCAGCTCAAGGAGCCGGGCACGCGTGACGACTACCTGATCCGACTGGAGCACGGTCAGCCGATCACGTTCGGCGCGCAGGGACAGTTCTGCGTCGTACAGACGCCGGGCGGCTTCGGGCTGGAGGTCCGCGAAACCGCCGCCGTACGCCCCGAGGACATCGTGGTGCACGACACCGGGGTGACCGAGCCGGCGTACGCGTTCGCGCTCTCCCGGCTGCCCGGCTTCGACCTGCGCAACACCCCGATCGGGGTGCTCCGGAAGGTGTCCCGGCCGTCCTACGACAGCATCGTGCAGGAGCAGGTCGCCACCGCCGTGGCGGGCACCAGCGAGACGCCGGAGCAGCAGCTCGCCGGCCTGCTCAACAGCGGCGACACCTGGACGATCATGTAGTTCACCCCCAGCAGACGTCGACGGGCCGCACGGAAAACCGTGCACGACGATCCTGCCGTACGCCCGAGGGCGGTTGCTAGCCGAGCCCGCCGCGCAGCACCCGTACCCGCCCCGCGAA
>NZ_JBFAPP010000042.1:0-33539 GCF_040676775.1 Micromonospora sp. NPDC049523
CCGACCATCCAGCAGATCCTCCAACGGCAGGTTCGTCGTATAACCCCCGTACGAATGAACCAACGCGAAATCAGCCGCCGTCTCCACATCCGCCAACAACGTGTCCAGCGACACCCCACGCCAACTCGTACCCAACTTCGACCAACGCGTCACACAATGGATATCCACCGTCGGCGTCTCCTGCGGCAACGCCAACAACTCCGCCCACGACCACCGACGCTCCGCACCCGCCTCCGTCGTCACCGCGAACTCCCACGTATCCAACGACACCCGCGGCGTCGGACCCGCCGACAACACCGGAAAATCCTCGGTCAGATACTGCCCCGGCGGCAACGCCGGCTGCGACGACCTCGGTCGCCCCTGGAAGCCCGGCGAGACAATACCCATCCGCTACTTTTATCACCTTTTTCCGGGACCGGATCTCGATCGCAATCCTGATCATGGGTGCCCCGGCGGCCGATGGCCGACGCGAGCGACAAGACATTGACGTGCTTGAACCGCGTCGTTACTATCCTGTTTCAGGAAAGCGCTTTCCTCGCGGATCGGCCCGGTTGTCGTCGCCGGCTCGTCGGGTCCCTTGACGTCCGCGTCGGCGACCGATCCGCAAGATCGAACCTGCTTCTCCGTCTACCGGCACCCTCCCTACAGCCCTGCGTACGGAGCCCGGTACCCCTCAGGGAGGTCCAACATGGGCGTACGCGTCCCCACGCGCCCGAAGCTACGTTCCACCTGGCCGCTCGTCGCCGGTGTGGCCGCGGTGATCACCGCTGGTGCGGTGCTCTTCGCGCCGGTGGCCAGTGCCGCCACCGTCTTCAGCGCGGGATTCGAGGACGGCAGCATCACCGGCTGGTCCAAGTCCGGCGGCACCTGGGCGGTGGTCGACGACGGATCGCGGGTCGCCCGCCAGTCCAAGACCGACACCGAGAACGCGCGGTTGTTCAACGCCTCCACCAGCCTGACCGACTACACGGTCCAGGCCAGGGTCAAGCCGGTCAGCCTCGGCTCGAACGGATTCGTGGGCCTGCTGTCACGGGCCACCGGTGCGACGGTCTTCTACCGGCTGGCTCTCCTGCCCGGACGGGTCGAGTTGCAGGCGGTACAGGGAAGCTCGATCGGAGTGCTCGGCAGTTCGTCGCGTACCGTCTCGAACGGCACCTGGTACACGCTGTCGATCACCACCAGCGGTACGACCGTCAGCGGCTCGATCGACGGGACGCAGTTCGCCTCGGCCTCCAGTTCCGTATCGTCAGCCGGCCGGATCGGCCTACAGACCTCGTACGCGTCCGCGTCCTTCGACGACGTGCTGGTGACCACCGGCGGCACCACCCCGCCGACCACCCCGACCCCCACGCCCACCCGGCCGACCCCCACGCCGACCGGTCCGGGCACTCCCACGCCCACACCCACCACGACCCCGACGACGCCGCCCACCGGCCCGCCCGGCAACGCGAACGGCCTGGTCGGCTTCGCCACCCTCAGCGGGTACGGCCGTACCGGGACGAACGGCGGGACCGGCGGTGCCACGGTGACGGTCGGCAACTACGCCCAGTTGGCGGCGGCCGTGGCCGACGACGTGCCGCGGATCGTACGGGTCTCGGGCACGATCACCGGCAACGGTGACGCGATGCTCGACGTCGGCTCGAACAAGACCATCATCGGCATCGGGTCGACCGCCACGATCAGCGGCTTCGGACTCGACGTCAACGGCTGGGGACCGGAGGAGGTGGCGTGGGGCGGTGACCTCTGCGACCCGGCGGAGAAGGACAGCTTCACCCGCGTACAGAACGTGATCATCCGGAACCTGTCGTTCCGGAACTCCGCCGACGACTCGGTGAACGTCCAGTGCTACTCGCACCACGTGTGGATCGACCACAACACCTTCTACCCGGCCAACGACGGCTCGGTGGACGTCAAGCGCGGGTCGGACCTGACCACCGTCTCCTACAACCGGTACGTCGGCACCGACAAGTCGATGCTGCTCGGGCACAGCGACAGCAACGGCGCCCAGGACAACGGCTACCTGCGCGTCACCTACCACCACAACTGGTTCGACGGATCCAACACCCGCCACCCGCGGGTGCGCTTCGGCTACGCCCACGTGTACGCCAACTACGTGAGCGTCGACGACTACTTCATCGGTCTCGGTGTCGAGGGCAAGATCTACGCCGAGAGCAACTACGTCGTGGGCGCGAAGACGATCACCCAGGACTTCGGCAATGCCCGGCTCACCTGGACCAGCAGTAACTTCTACGACCCGGCCACGATCACGCGGGCCAACGACAGCGGCAAGACCATGGAGGACTGGCTGCGCGCCGACGGCAGCGTGGCACCGCCGCCGTACAGCTATTCGGCCGGATCCGCCTCCTCCAGCCCGCCGTCGGCGGGCGCCGGGGTCAGCGGAGCGGACATCGTCCCGTAGGTCCGCGACGCCGACGAACGGCGTGATCTCCGTCGGATGCGGTGATCTCCGTCGGACGCGGTGACGGGACCGCGCCGGTATCGGAAGCCGCCAGCCGTGCCCCCGGTCGCTGGACCGGGGGCACGGTCGTCCAGCCGGTCACCGTCGTCGGCGGCGCATCCGGTGCCCTCGGTGGACCACGTCGTCGAGGATCATGGTCAGGCCGGCTCCGAGCAGCCAGGAGTCCTTGGCGATCCCGGTGCCCTGTTCCGTCGGTCGGACGTCGTTCGGTCGGCGCAGACCGGGGGTCACCCAGTAGAGCCGCATCAGGCCGCCGCCGAGCCCGACCAGCCCCGCACCGACCAGCGCGGAGGGGATGACCGGCAGCAGCAGGGCGGCCCCGAGGGTGATCTCGGTGCCGGCGAGCAGGCGGGCGAAGGTGCGCGCGTCGAACCGCTTCAGCGCAGGCACGGCGCCGGCCGCCATGCCGTGCAGGCCCTCGGCCGACTCTCCCTCCAGGGTCCACTTGGACACGCCCGAGTTCAGGATGTACGCGCCGAGAGCGACGCGCAGCGGGAGATGGGACAGGTTCATGGTCACCTCGACTGGGCCGATGCGGTAGGCCCGGCTACCCGCTCGGTCCCGTTCCACACCTGCGCCGCGCGGCGGGCCTGCAACTCCCGTCTGAGGGAAAGATCTCAGAAGGTCAACTTGCAAGGAAAACTTACTATCGTGGCGAGGTGGCAACCACCAACGCCCCCGACCCCCTGTGGCTCGCCCAGGAGTTGCGGCTCAACATCGACCGGCTGCGGCGTACGGTGCGCGCCCGCCGGACCCTCGACGGCATCCCGTGCCGGCACGAGTCCGTACTGAGCTGGCTGCGGCGCAAGGGGCCGCTCAGCACCGCGGAACTGGCCCGCTGGGAGCAGATCCGACCCCAGTCCATGGGCACCACGGTCGCGGAACTGCTCGTCGGCGGCCTGGTCAGGAAGAGCCCCGATCCCACCGACGGCCGGCGGGAGATCGTCTCCCTCACCGAGGCCGGCGTACGCACCCTCGCCAGCATCGCCGAACAACGCGACCGGGACCTTGCCACGCTGATCGAGACACACCTCACCGAGCCGGAGCGGCTGGTCGTCGTCGAGTCCCTCGCCCTGCTGGAGCGGGTCGCGGAGCAGGCCGGGTGAGCTTGCGCCAGGTGGGCTTCAGCCCCCGGTTCATCGCACCGGTCCTGATCGGGCCGGTGCTCAATCCGATCAACACCACCATGATCTCGGTGGCGCTGGTGCCGATCGCCCGTGATCTCGGCGTCACGTCCTCGGTCGTGATCTGGCTCGTCGCGGGTCTCTACCTGGCCAGCGCCATCGCGCAGCCGACCATGGGCAAGCTCGCCGACCTGTTCGGCCCGCGGAGGATCTACCTCGTCGGTCTGGTTTTTGTCCTGGTCGGCGGGGTGCTTCCGGTCCTCGACGCGCACTTCGCCGGGGTCGTGACCGCACGGGTGCTGATCGGCATCGGCACCTCCGCCGCGTACCCGTCGGCGATGTCGCTCATCCGCGACCGGTCCGACCGGCTCGGTGTGGACACCCCGCCGGCACTGCTCTCGGCGATCTCCATCGCGAGCCTGACCACCGGCGCGGTCGGTCCGGTCCTCGGCGGCGTCCTGGTCGAGTCGCTCGACTGGCGGGCGATCTTCCTGGTCAACGTGCCGTTGTCGCTGCTGGCCATGGCCATGACCGTGTTCTGGCTGCCGTCGGACCGGACCCGTCCGAGGGTGCCTCGGACCGGGTCACTGTTGACCGCGATCGACCCGGTCGGCATCCTGCTCTTCGCCATCACCATCGCCGCCCTGCTGGTCTTCCTGCTCGACCTCGCCTCGGGGCACTGGTGGCTGCTCGCCGTCGCGGTCGTGCTCGCCGGGTTGCTCGCGTACTGGGAGTTGCGCCGGCCGAAGCCCTTCCTCGACCTGCGGATGCTCGCCAGCAACGGGCCGTTGAGCCGGACCTACGCCCGGTTGTTCCTGGTCTACCTCTCCGCCTACTCGATGACGTACGGCTTCAGCCAGTGGCTCCAGGGCGCCGCCGGCTTCGGCAGCGACGTCGCCGGCTTCCTGCAACTGCCCACCGCGGTCCTCGCCGGTTTCGCCTCGATCTCGATCGCCCGATCCACCGCACTGCGCCGTCCGCTCATCCTCGCCGGCCTGCTGCCGTGTCTGGGCGGGCTGATCATCGTCACGCTCAGCTCGAACTCACCGGTCTGGCTGCTGCTTGCGGTCGCCGCGCTGTTCGGCGTACCGCAGGGCCTGGCCTCGGTGGCGAACCAGGCCGCGCTCTACCGGCAGGCGCCGTCGGAGCAGCTCGGGGTCGCGTCCGGCCTCTCGCGCACCGCGATCTACCTCGGGGCGATCGTCTCCTCCGGTGTCATCGGCCTCACCTTCGGTGAGCGGCCGTCCGACGACGGCATCCACGCCATCGGTTGGCTGATCGCCGCCGCGACCGGTGTTGCCGCCCTGCTCGCCCTGTTCGACCGCACACTCGGTGGTGACCGTGAGCGCAAACCGGCGGCGGGGGTGCCGGTGGGTGCGGCTTCGCCCCGCTGACCGGCCACCCACCCATATCGCCGCTATAGTGGCGGGTGTATCGCATATAGCGTGTGCGCCCTGCGGGCGCCGCCGATGGTGAGGAGAAAGCAGATGTCCGTACCCGTTCCCGGCGTTGTCGCCAGGTACTTCGAGGCCACCGACAGCGGCGAGAAGGACGTGCTGGTGGCCTGTTTCACCGAGGACGCCGTGGTGGTCGACGAGGGCCGGACCCGGCGCGGCCGGGCCGAGATCCGCCAGTGGCGCGACGAGGTCGCCACCGCCTACGAGTACACCGTCGAGATCCTCGGCGCCGAGCCGGCCGGGGCCGACGAATACCTGGTCACCACCAGGCTCGAAGGCAACTTCCCAGGCAACGTGGTCGACCTCCGGTTCCGCTTCGGCCTGCGCGACGACCTGATCGACCGGCTGGAGATCGCCCCCTGACCGGCGGGTCGCCCGGTGATCCGGCCCGGCCGCGGCCGGTCACCGTCGCGGTCGGCCCGCCCGCACCCCGCCAGGAGACCCACCCACCGGTACGGCGACAATCGGCGCGTGCCTGTCCACGAGATCACCAACCCCGACGACGAGCGGATCGCCGACTACCGGGCGCTCACCGATGTCGAGTTGCGCACCCGGTGGGAACCGCCGCACGGGCTTTTCATCGCCGAAGGTGAACTGGTCCTGCGCCGGGCGCTGCGGGCCGGCTACCCGCCGCGCTCGTTCCTGGTGGACGCGAAGCGGGTCGACCAACTCGGGGACCTGGACACCGGCACCGCACCGGTCTACGCCGCCAGCCCGGACGTGCTGGAACGGGCAACCGGCTTCCACGTGCACCGGGGCGTACTCGCCTCGTTCCACCGGCGGGTGCTGCCGACACCGGCCGAGGTCCTCGCCGCCGCCCGCCGGGTGGTGATCCTGGAAGACGTCAACAACCACACCAACCTCGGTGCCATCTACCGAGGGGCGGCGGCCCTCGGCATCGACGCCGTACTCCTGTCACCGACCTGTGCCGACCCGCTCTACCGGCGCAGCGTACGGGTCAGCATGGGCGAGGTCTTCGCGGTGCCGTACGCCAAGTTCGAGCGCTGGCCGGAGGGCCTGGACCAGGTACGGGAGGCGGGTTTCACCGTGCTCGCGATGACGCCGTCGGCGGACGCCGTACCGATGCAACGCCTCACCCCGGCGCAGCGGGAGCGGTCGGCGCTGCTGCTGGGCGCGGAGGGCCCCGGCCTCACGGCGGCCGCCCAGGCCGCCAGCGACGTGAAGGTGTCCATCCCGATGCGCCGCGGAGTGGACTCGTTGAACGTCGCCGCGGCCGCCGCCGTCGCCTTCTGGGAACTCGGCCGCGACGATCAGCTCTAGCCGGTCCGCGCCGCGGTGACCACCACCGTCGTGTGCCAGTTCGGGTGGTGGTCGGTCCACGTTCCAGAACGCGGCCGGAGGGTTGCAAAATGGTTGGACACCCGGTAGATCCATCGCGATTGTTGGTGGCATGCGCCAGGACGAGATCTGGGACGTCGAAGCCGCCGGTCGTTATGACACACCCGGTACCGGCATGTTCTCGCCCGACGTGCTGGGGCCGACCGTGGACCGCCTGGCCGAACTGGCCGGCGACGGAAAGGCGCTGGAGTTCGCCATCGGCACCGGTCGGGTGGCCGTACCGCTCGCCGAGCGGGGAGTCTCCGTCACCGGTGTCGAACTGTCCACGCCGATGATCGACCAATTGCGTACGAAGGCGGACGAGGCAACGATCCCGGTGATCGTCGGCGACATGGCAACCGCCGTAGCGCTGGGGGAGTACACCCTGGTCTACCTGGTCTACAACACCATCTCCAACCTGCTCAGCCAGGCCGAGCAGGTTGCCTGCTTCCGCAACGCCGCCCGTCACCTCACCCCCGGCGGCCGGTTCGTGATCGAGCTCTGGGTGCCCGAGCTGCGCAAACTTCCACCGGGTTCACCGGCGATGGTCTGGCACTCCGAGCCCGGTTACATCGGCCTGGACACGTACGACGTGCTGCGTCAGCATGTCGTGTCGCACCACTTCACCTTCGACGAGAGCCGGCAGGCGCGGCTGACCCGTAGCCCGCACCGCTACATCTGGCCCGCCGAACTCGACCTGATGGCTCAGTTGGCCGGCTTCGAGCTGGAGAGCAGGCACGCCGACTGGGCCGGCGCCGAATTCACCCCCGACTCGCGCTCCCACGTCTCCGTGTACCGCCTCCCGCCGCGTCCGTAACACCCCATCCGTTCCCTCGGGCGTTACGCCGCTTCGTACTGCGCGAGGAGGACGCGGCGCTTGGCGTCGTCGTACGTCACGCCGTGCTCGGTGAGGACCACGGACATCGGCCCGGTCATCCCGTGCTTCAGCAGCGCCAGCAGCAGGTGACCGGAGTTGATCTCCCGGTGCCGCAGCGCGACCGCCTCGTGCAGCCCCAGCTCGATCACCTTCTTCGCCCGCTGGTCGACGGGCGCGCCGAAATGGCCTCGGCGGCGGGGCGGCTGCGGCTGATCCGCGCCGTCCCACGCGTCCGGGCCGAACGCCTCCTCGACCAGGCGGAACACCTCCTCTGCGTCCACGCCGACGGCGCGTAGGGCGGTGATCTCGGCGTCGGTGAGTCCGGCCCGGCCCGGCGGTGTCGCCTCGGCGGCTCGCAGCACGGCCGCGGTGACGCCGTATTCGGCCAGCACCCGGGCGCCGGTGCTCCGCTCGTCGCCGGCCAGCCCGAGCAGCAGGTGCTCCGGTCCGGCCTTGGCTGCGCCGCGTTCGGTGGCGATCGCGACCCCGCTGGTGATGACGCGGCGCGCGTTCCTGGTGAACCGTTCGAACATGACCAACACTCCTAGTCTCGCGTCCGATGTGCATGCTTCTGGTGGACGGCCTGCCGGGTGACCCCCAACGCGTCGGCGATCGCCTGCCAGGCCCAACCATGTGTACGGGCGTTGCGCACCTGGAGCGACTCCAGTTGCTCGACCAGCTTCCGGAGCGCGGCGACGGCCCGCAGGCCGACGGCGGGGTCGGCAGCGCCGGCCGCCTTGGTGAGTCCCTGGTTGTCGTCCACGTTGTCAAGGTAAGTTGACACGAGCCATGTTGTCAACTCATCTTGACACCGTGTGTGACGGTCGAGTGGTGTAGCGCCGACCCCGCCGACCCGCGACCACCTGCCGCCGAGGACGCCGAGCCACCCACGTACGCCGAGCACGCGAGCGGGATGCGGCGCCGCCCCAGACAATCCGGTTGCCGGTCCGGGCCTGCCGTTGCGACACTCTGATCCGTGCGAGAGCCGGGTCGCTTCCGGGCCGCCGTCACCATCTGGGCGGCCGGCGGTACGAACTCCGCAGCCGCCGCCACGACCGCCCGTGAACTCGCCGACGACGGCCTCGCCATGGTCGTACTCGTCGAGGGGGTCAGCGACCGGAGCGCGGTGGAGGCGCTGGCCGCCCGACGCGACCGCGACCTGGCCGGCGAGGGCATCTGCGTGGTGTCGATGGGCGGCGCGACGAGCGTCGGCCGGTTCCTGCGGATCTTCGCCGCGTTGGGGCTCGACATCGACGTACGGGGGCTCTGTGACGAGGCCGAGGAGGGCTACTTCCGGCGCGGGTTGGAACAGACCGGCTACGGCACCGGCTTGACCCGGTCCACCATGGAGGCGCTCGGCTTCCACGTCTGCGTCGCCGACCTGGAGGAGGAGTTGATCCGGGCGCTCGGTACCGAAGGCGTCGAGCGGGTCATCGAGGCCGAACACGACCTGGCCCGATTCCGGGTCTTCCAGAACCAGCCCGCGCAGCGCGGGCGGACGGTCGAGCGGCAACTGCGCCGCTTCATGGGCACGACCAGTGGTCGGAAGGCCCGTTACGCCTACGCGCTCGTCGACGCCCTCGAACCGGACCAGGTCCCCCGGCCACTGGACCGTCTGCTCGCCGGCTAGCACTCCCAGCCGTACGTCCGTTCCCGGTGCAGGTCGGGATCGCTCCTGAGAGGGAGGCGGCGGGAGCGGCTGGCGGCGGATACTGGCAGCGTGTGGAGGGATCTGGCCAGCCGGGGCGTCGCTGCCGCGCATGCCCTGCCCACCCTGGCGATCGACACGTTCATCGCACTGGGCTGCTACCTGGCGGCGATCGCCGGACCGGATGCACACAACGGCGACATCACCTCGTACAGCCTTGCCGCGTTCGCGTCACTGCCGCTGGTGTGGCGTCGGCGCTCGCCGCTCCTCGTACTGATCGTCACCGGGTTTGCCACCATCGCCGCCACCCGGCTGGGAATGGTCCACGAGGTTCCCTACGGACAGTTGGTGGCGACCTACACGGTCGCCTCGCTGAGCAAGCCTTTCGAGCGTGCCATCGCCATCGCCGGGACAGTCGCCGGGATCGCGTTCGCACTCGCCGAAAAGACGAACGTCCTGCCGATCGGGAGCACCATTCTCATCTTCGGCGGGGCTTACGCGCTCGGCGCGATCGCCCGGTCGCGCCGGGGGTTGATCGAAACCCTGGAGGCGCGGGCCCGGACGCTCGCCGCCGACTATGCCGAGGCCGCGTCGCGGGAGCGGGAACGCATCGCCCGGGACATGCACGACATCCTCGCCCACTCGGTCAACCTCATGGTGGTGCAGGCCGAGGCCGGGCCGGTGGTGGTGCACAGCGACCCGGCGCGGGCGGTGACGATCTTCGACGCGATCGCCGACGCGGGCCGCGACGCGCTCACCCAACTCCGGCGTACGTTAGGCGTGCTGCGCTCCGAACCCGCCTCCCGTACACCACAGCCGGGGCTCGACGGGCTGGACTCGCTGGTGGCCCAGGCGCGTGGGACGGGAATGCCGACGACGTTGACCGAGCGGGGACACCGCCGGCCGATCGCGCCGGACGTCGCCGTGGCCGTCTACCGGGTGGTGCAGGAGTCGCTGACCAACGCGATCAAGCATGCCCACGCGAGCCGGGTCGACGTACGACTGCGGTGGGACGAGGACGGCCTCGACCTGGAGATCCGCGACGACGGGCGGGGCCGCGACGGGCGTGGCGGCCCCGGTCGGTTGCCCTCCGGCGGCCACGGCCTGATCGGCATGCGGGAACGGGTCGCGGCCTGTGGCGGCACCCTCTCGGCCGGGCGTGCCGACGACGGCGGCGGCTTTCGGGTCGCCGCTAGGCTGCCCCTCATGGAGCAGGCACCGGCCGCCGCGAACGTCGATGGCTGACCAGATCCGGGTCCTGGTCGTCGACGACCAGGAACTGGTACGGGGCGGATTCGCACTCATCCTCGACGCCCAGCCGGACATCACCGTCGTCGGCGAGGCAGCCGACGGAGTCGAAGCGGTCGAGGCCACCGCCGCGTTGGCCCCGGACGTGGTGCTGATGGACGTCCGGATGCCCCGCCTGGACGGCATCGCCGCCACGGCCAGGATCTGTGCCGCCTCGGACACCAAGGTCCTCGTGCTGACCACCTTCGACCTGGACGAGTACGTCTACGACGCGCTGCGCGCGGGCGCGAGTGGCTTCCTGCTCAAGGACATGCGCCGCGACGAGCTGGTCAGCGCGGTGCGGGTGGTGGCGACGGGTGAGGCGCTGCTCGCTCCGTCGGTCACCCGGCGACTCATCGCCGACGTGGTCGCGCGCTCCGCCCCGGCCGGGCCGCCACCGGGCGCGGGACGGCTGGCCACGCTGACCGTACGCGAGTCGGAGATGCTGCGCGCCGTCGCCCGGGGGCTGTCCAACGCTGAGATAGCGGCCGAGTTCCACGTCACCGAACACACCGTCAAGACCCACGTCAGCAACGTGCTGAGCAAGCTCGGGCTGCGCGACCGGGTGCAGGCGGTCGTCCTCGCGTACGAGTCGGGTCTGGTGGTTCCTCGCTCCGGGGAGTGAGCCCGGATCCACTCCGCACGGCGATCCGCTTTCCGCGCCGCCCGCGAAGGATCGACGCCATGACAAGCTCACTCGCCCGCTTCTCCGTACGCCGCCCGGTCATCGTGTTGGTGCTCTGGTTGGCCGTCGTCGCCGCCGGCTTCACGGTCGGCATCGGCGTCTTCGAACGTCTCGTCGGCACCGTCGGTGTCGTGCCGGGCAGCGAATCCGACCGGGTCCTGGAACTGCGCGAAACCGTGGCCCCGGAGCCGCAACGGCTGACCGCGATCGTGACCGGCGTCGACGCGAACAGTCCCGACGTGCGGGCCGCCGTCGACCGGGCCGCCGCCGAGGTGCGGTCGATGCCCGGCGTCGACTCGGTGGCCCCGGCGGTGCCGTCACCGGAAACGGGACAGGCGCTGATCTTCAGCATCACGCTCGCGCCCGGTACGACGCAGTCTGGCACGCCGGACGCCGAGGACCCCGCCGACGCGGTCGCCGAACAGGCGGCCGAGCGCATCCACGCACTCGACGGTGACCTCCCGGGTAGCACCGTCACCGTCGCCGGGGGCTCGCTCACCGCGAACGAGTTCAGCAGCCAGGCAGCCCGTGACGTCGCACGAGCCGAAATTCTCACCACGCCGGTCGTACTCATGCTGCTCTTGTTGGTTTTCGGGGGTTTACTCGCGGCCGGTCTGCCGCTGCTCGTGGCGGTCGCCGGAGTCGGCGGCACGTTCGGTGTGTTGTTCGCGTTCAGCGAGGTCAGCGACGTGTCGGTGTACGCGATCCAGGTGGTGACGATGTTGGCGGTGGGCCTCGCCGTCGACTATGCGCTGCTGATCGTCAACCGGTTCCGGGAAGAGCGGGCCGTCGACGCCGAGGTCGGCGGTGCCGTGCTGCGTACGGCGGGCACGGCCGGCCGGACCGTGTTCTTCTCCGGGTTGACGGTCGCGGTCGCGCTGGCCGGGCTGACCGTGTTCCCGGATCCGTTCCTACGCTCGATGGGCCTGGCCGGCGTGGCTGTCGTCGTGATCGACATGCTCGCCGCGCTGACCCTGCTGCCGGCCCTGCTGGCGCTGCTGGGCAGGCGGATCAGCCCGCGCGCGGCGCAGCCGGCCGGTAAGGGCTTCTTCGCGCTGGTGGCCCGCTTCGTGCAGCGCCGCCCAGCGGCGGTCGCGCTCTCCGTGCTCGCCGTGATGGTGGTCATCGCGCTTCCCGTGCTCGACCTGCGGCTGTCGCTGGGCGATCCACGGCTGCTGCCGGCGAGCACCCAGACCCGAGCCCTGTACGAGGAGAGGGCGCGACACTATCCCGACCGGGTCCGCCCCGACCCGGTTTCGACGATGGTCGACGCCGCTCCGGACAGTGTCGAGGTCAGCAGGCTGCGACAGTCGATCGCCGGGATGGCGGGCGTGCGTGAGGTGGAGGTCGTACCGGTCGGCGACCTGACCCTGTTGAACGCCGACGTCGACCAGGAGAACCAGGAAGCGGTCGCCCGCGCGGCACGTGACCTGACCTCCCCGGTCGAGGTCCTCGTCGCCGGGGACGCGGCATCCCTGATGGACTACCGGCAGATGCTCGGCGAACGGCTACCGTGGGCGGCCGGGCTCGTCGCGCTCGGCACCCTGGTCCTGCTGTTCCTCTTCACCGGTTCGGTGCTCCTGCCGATCAAGGCGGTGCTCACCAACCTGCTGAGCATCGGCGCGGCGCTCGGCGCGGTGGTGTGGGTGTTCCAGCACGGCAACCTCGGCCAGCCCGACATCGGCGGCACCAACCTGTCGGTCCCGGTGCTGGTGGCGGCGATCGCGTTCGGCCTGTCCGTCGACTACGAGGTGTTCCTGCTCTCCCGGATCCGGGAGCGTTGGCGCGCGGGCGCGGCACCGGACGAGGCGGTCGCCGAGGGCATCCAACTGACCGGTCGCATCGTGACCGCCGCGGCGCTGCTCCTCGCCGTCGTGTTCGCGGGCTTCCTGGTCGGCGGCTTCACACCGATCCGGGCGATCGGGCTCGGTCTCGTACTGGCGGTGCTGCTCGACGCGACGATCGTACGGATGCTGCTGGTCCCCGCGACGATGACGATGCTGGGCCGGTACAACTGGTGGGCGCCGGGACCGCTGCGTCGGTTCCACGCCCGAGTCGGTGGCGGCTTCGACGAGGCTGCCGCCGAGGCCGAGGACCCGAAGGAACTCGTCGGCACCGCGTACTGACCGGGTTTCGGGTTAGAGGATCCGGCCATGATCAGGGAACTGCTGCTCGACTTCTACGGCACCGTCGTGGAGGACGACGACCTCATCGTGGCGGGGATCGCGGACCGGTGTGGCGGCAGGGGCCGCCGTCACACCGGTCACCGCGCTGGAGGTGGGCGCGGCTTGAAACCAGGAGTACGAGAGGGTCGCCGGTGGTACGCCGTTCCGGTCGCTCGGGAACACGTGCTGCGAAGCCTCGAAACGGTGCTGATGCACGTCGGAGACTCGCTGCGTGCCGACGTACGCGGGGCTCATGCGGCCGGGATCCGGGCGGCCTGGATCAACCGTCGCGGGCAGGTCCAGCCGCCGGACGTGCCGGTGGTCCACGAGGTCGCGGACCTGTCCGGCCTGGCGGGGGTCATCGGCTGACCTTCGCCGGGCCGTGGCCGGGTCAGGTCCCGGTTTCCATCAGGGGCCAGGATGAGATGTCGGCGATGCCGGACCGTATTTGGTCCCAGTCGACTTGCCGGGGAACCGCCAGACGCTCCGCCAGCCAGTGGCTCCGGCGTACGTGCTCGGCGCGCAGGAGGTCCAGGTCGAGTTCCACCCCCGCTGGCGGCCCAGTCCGTTCCAGTTCGGTGACACGCTTGTCCATCGCCGCGATGAGCTGATGATCGAGGTCTTGCACCGCGGCGAAGAACTCGGCCGTCGGCACGCTGACCTCAAGAAGTTCCGGCCCGTCGAAGGTGACCTGGTCGGCTGGCAGCAATCGCTGACTGATGGTTACCAGGTCCTGTCCCGCATGAGTGTGTCGCCAGCAGGCGATGGCCGGCGAATCGGTCAGGTAGCCCACATCGAGCTGGTAGTCGCTCTGCAGCTCAAATGCCGCGTCCACGTCGGTGCTGGTGTCGTCGTCCGGGAACTCCCTCTTTGAAAAGCTCCCGTCAACGAAAGGAACAACATCGGCAGGCACCGGCTCGGTCAGAGCCCAGCGCAGCAAGAGGAGGTCCTCCCAGAGCCGGACCACGTAGTAGTCCGGATAGGGGCGGCTCAGGTTCCAGCGGCGTACTGCCTGCTCGTGGTATCGCAGCAGTTGATGACGGTCAGCCTCGACCCAGTACCAGCCGCTGGTCAACCCGAACCAATGCAGCGTCGGCTGGTCGCCACCCCACGGTGGCACCCCAGCGAGCGGGTGCAGCTCGAACTGAAAGCGCAGCACAGGGCTACTTTGAGTGATCCGCGACAAGGCCAAAGCGGTGGGTGCTGCTAATGGAGCCGAGGAAGACGCGCCAGGCGGTAGGGGTGAAGGTGAGGGCGGGGCCGTGTTGGTCTTTGCTGTCGCGTACGCCGATGGTGTGGGGCAGGTTGTCGGCGACCTCGACGCATGCGCCGCCGTTGCCGTTGCTGCGGGTGCTCTTGCGCCACCTGGCGCCGGTCAGGTCCATGTCTCGGCCACCTCCGATATCAACTCCAGCGACTGCTGGTGCGGCAGTGCCTCGCCCCGGATCGACTCCCACACCTGGACGGTGCGTTTCACGTCCTCGGCCCGGTCGTAGGTCTGCCCGTTGAGCTGTCCTTCAATGTAGACGATGTCCTCTCCGGTGGGCGGTGTGGCCATAACGAACGGGCCGTTCAGGCCGGCGTAGGCACCGGCCGTCTCGGGGACGACGTGGATCCGCAGGCGGGGGAGGGAACCGCCGAGTTTGGTCAGGTGTCGCAGTTGTTCGCGCATCACCTCAGGGCTGCCCACGCGGCGGCGCAGTACCGATGCGTCCATCACCACCGTCAGCAGCGGGGAGTGGTCGTGGGTGAGCAGTTCCTGCCGTTCAAGCCGCGCGGTGACCTGCTGCTCCAGCGCGTCGGACCGGAGCAGGCCGCTGCCGGACAGGACGGTGCGGGCGTACGCCTCGGTCTGGAGCAGGCCCGGCACGAACAGCGGCTCAAACCATCGCAGCGCCTCGGCTTCCTGTTCGAGTTCGGCCCACTCGCGGAACCAGGCCACGAGCGAGTCCCGGCCGAGCTTGCGTTGGATGCGGGCCAGGATGCCGTCGGTGTTGAACACCTTGTCGCAGCGGCGGGCGAAGTCGGCGCTCGGCCGCCGATCGCAACTCTCGATCTTGCCGATGAGGGCACTCGAATAGGAGATTTCCTCGGCGAGTTCCGCCTGTGTCATGCCGGCGGCGGTGCGGAAGATCTTCAGTTCCTCGGCGAACAGTTCGAGAACGGGCGAGTGGCTCACGGACAACCTCCGGACAATCGACGGACAAGCATCGGACAAGCATCGGACAAATACGGATTGCGCGGTGAGAACACGCTGGTGGGCAGCGGTTTGTCTGGGTGAGCATAGGTGAATGGGGAGTGGACTGTCACTAGTGGAATGGTGCTGAATGGCTAAAGCGCACGGAGATTCCGGGATGACGACCGGAGGTGGATGACCGACTCAAGATCGGAAAGGCGATTGTCGTACCTGTGGGATATCCAACGCGGGATTGACGACGTGCCGGCGGCGGGTCGACCGTGTTGCCTGTGAATATCCAGCCGATCCCCGACGCGAGCGACGACGATTCACCGGACCTCGCCCGCCTGCGGAACGCCATCGCGTGTGAACTGCACGCGCAACTCGCCATGCGAGGCGAGACGATCGAACTCGCGGACATCCCCGAGGTTGCCCGCGCCGTCGCCGTACAACTCGGGCACGCGTTCCGGATCGAGTGGGCGCCCCGGTGGGTGGATGACCGGGGGGACGACGACTGGCTGAGTCTGGACGCCGCTGTCTTCCACGGATCCGATCACGAATCCCCACGACGTCGCTGACACCGGCACACCTCCCGGCCGATCCCTGATCTTGGCGGTCGGGTCACGCCGGGGCCGGATGTGGTCGCTCCGAGCCCCCGGACGGTACGGTGACCAGCGTGTTCCCTACCGTCCATGAGGTGCTCGCCCTCGACCCGGTGCGACACGGCGGACCCCGGCTGGTGGCCGGGCAGGACGGCCTGGACCGGCTCGTCCGCTGGGTGCACGCGGCCGAGGTGCCGGACATCGCCGCCCTGCTCAACGGTGGTGAGCTGGTGCTCACCACCGGGATTGGCCTGCCCTCGGACGATGCCGGGCTGCGCGCGTTCATCGGTGAGCTGGCCGATGTCGGGGTCTCCGGGCTGCTGGTCGAACTCGGCCGGCGCTACCCGACCAGCGTGCCCAGGGTCATGGTCGCGGCGGCGGAACGGCGCGGGCTGCCACTGGTGGAACTACGCAGGGTGACGCCGTTTGTCCGGATCACCGAGGCGGTGCACGCCCTGATCGTGGACGCCCAGCTCACCGAGTTGCGCGCCACCGAGGAGATCCACCAGCGGTTCACCGACCTGTCGGTCGAGGGTGCCGAACCGGCCGAGGTGGTGCACCAGGCGGCCCGGCTCGCCGGCTGCCCGGTGGTGCTGGAGAACCTGTCCCGGCAGGTGCTCGCGTACGACACGGCGGGGGAGCGGGCCGAGATGCTGCTCGGGAGCTGGGAGCAGCAGTCGAGGCGGATCCAGCCGGCCGGGCGGACCGCGTACGACCCGGACGCGGGGTGGTTGGTGACCACCGTCGGCGCCCGCGGACAGGACTGGGGTCGGCTGCTGCTGCGTTGGCCCGGCGCCGACCTGGCACCCGGCGCGGCGACCCCACCCGCCCCGCCGACCCGGCTGACCATCCTGGTCGAGCGGGCCGCGTCGACGCTGGCGCTGGGCCGGCTGATTCGGCGCGACGCCGAGGGGCTGGAACGCCAGATCCACCGCAACCTGCTCACCGCCCTGCTCGACCACGCCCGGCCGGTGGACGAGGTAGCGCTGCGGGCCCGTGCCCTCGGGGTGACGCTGGAGCGCCGGCACCTGGTCGGGGTGGTGGTCCGGCACCGGGCCGACGAGGCCGGCACGCCGATGGCCCAGGCCCGGCTGCGGGACCTGGCCGACGCGGTCGGGCAGGCGCTGCGCGAGGCCGAGCTGACCGGGCTGGCCAGCGCGCTGGACGACCAGGCCGTGGGCGCGCTGCTCGCACTGCGCGACCCGGCGGCCGAGGACCCGTCACTGGCCGCGTTCGCCGCCGCGTTGCACCGGGTACGCCGGGACGCCGCCCCGCCCGGGCCGGGTGGCACCGCCCCGGACGCGGTGATCGTGGCGGCCGGTTCCGGAGTCGACTCGCTCCGGGAGGCCCGCCGGTCACTGGTGGAGGCCCGCCAGGTCGCCGACGCGGCCCGTCGCGGGCGGCACGACCTGGCCGTGTTCCGGTTGCCGCACGTCGGGCTCGCCGGTCTGCTGCACCTGCTGCGCGACGAGCCCCGGCTACAGACCTTCGTCGAGCGGGAACTCGGGCCGCTGCTGGCCCACGATGCCGAGCACCCGAAGGAACGGCTGCTCGGCACGCTGCGGGCGTACCTGGACCACGGGCGGAACAAGTCGGCGGCGGCCACCGCGGCGCACCTGTCCCGGCCGGCGTTCTACGAGCGGCTGGCCCGGATCGCCCGGATCCTCGACGCCGATCTCGACGCGGTGGACGACTGCCTATCGCTGCACGTCGCCCTGCTCGCCCTCGACGCGGTCCGCGACGTCTGACGAGTCACCGCCGGGGGCGGCCGGATCAGTCCAGGTCGGCGCGGGCCTTGGTGTAGGACGGGGGGACGAAGTTCGGGCCGCCAGGGGTGAACACCTCCGAGTTCGCCGCGGTCGCCCACGCGGCCGACGGCACCATCTGGACCAGCGACCGTACGACCGGGGCATCCCGCCACTGCTCCTGCTCGGCGATCAACCCGAGCGCCACCACCGACTCCTCGACCTCACCGACGCACTCGAACGGCTTGTGCGCGTCGATGCCGAGCAGTTCCAGGTAACCCGGCACCTGCAACGAGTCGGCGAGCAGGTCCACCCCGAAGATGTGCACCAGCCGCTCGCGGGGCATGAAGGGGGACAGTGCCAGGAACACGAACCGGCACTTGGGGCAGTCGCCGCACCACCGTACGGTCGGGTCGTGCAGCTTGAACGCCTTGTTGCAGCTCGTCACCACGTCGTCGTACCGGTCGAACTGCGCGAACAGCTTGGCGATGTGCAGCTCCGACAGCGGGCGCAGCAGCGAGAAGTACGGCTCGGTCAGGCCGGCATGACCGGCCAGCGCCCCCCGGAGCAGCCCCTCGGCCTCGACCCCCTTGGACCACTGGTGGTTGATCTCATGACCGTTCCAGATCAGGTTCGGGTCGGACGCGGAACGCTCGTTCGACATCACCACCGGCCCGAGCCCGTGCAGCACCGCGGTGGCCACCGCGATCAGCGAGTTGATCGCGGTCACCGGGATGTGCCCGTTGCGGGCCCCCTCGGCGTTCAGCTCGAACAGCACCGGGTCGATCCGTCGGCGGGCGGCCAGGGCGGTCAGCCCGGACGCCTGGTTCACCGAGACGATCACCGAATTGGGGTTGACCGAGAACGGCACCGGGTCGAGGCCGGCCCGGCGCAGCGCCTCCAGGCTCACGATCGAGTCCTTGCCGCCGCCGACCGCACAGAGCGGACGGCCGTCGGAGTTGTCCAGCAGGGCCGGCTCCGGCACCTGCCCGGCCGGCACCGTCGGCTCCAGGTCCAGCACGTACGGCAGGTCGTTGCGGTAGGCGTACTCCGCCAGGCCCTTGGTGTAGATGGCGGTGACCAGCGCGACGGCGGCCTCGCCCAGCGGCGCCGGCACCAGCAGCCGGGGCGGCGCGGCGGCCTTGTAGTAGCTCACCCCGGCGACCAGGTGCAGCAGGTCCAGCACCCGGCGGAAGGTCGCCTCGGTGGCCGCGGTGGGCGGGATCGCCGGCACCGGGAAGGTGATCACCTCGGTGAACCGCTGCTCGCCGTCCGGGCCGGACAGGGCGTAGTCGAACGATGCGGTACCGGTGGCGAGGTCGACCGAGTAAGACGGGAACGAAAAGTCGGTCATCTGCCTGAGTTGTCCGTTGCGCACAGGCCATAGTAGTCCCGCTCGGTACGGCCGCGGATCGTAGCCGGGCGATCCGTCCAACCCGACGAGGACGCGGCGGGGCTGACGGTGTGTCAGTGCCGGGGGCCGCACCGGCTACAGGGTGGCAGTTGCCGGGGACGGCGGATCGATGAAAGCGTGCAGTCATCCGCGTACCCGGGGTGAAGGGTGTGATGACGATGACCACCGACGACCTGCTGGCGCGGCACCGAGCCGTGCTGCCGTCCTGGATGCCGCTCTACTACGAGGAGCCGATCGAGCTGGTCTCCGGCTCGGGGCGCCGGGTCACCGACTCGACCGGTCGCAGCTACCTGGACTTCTTCGGCGGCGTGCTGACCAACATGATCGGCTACGACATCGCCGAGATCCGTGACGCGGTCGCCCGCCAGCTCGGCACCGGCGTGGTGCACAGCTCCACGCTCTACCTGATCCGGCACCAGGTCGAGCTGGCCGAGAAGATCGCCCGGCTCTCCGGCATCCCGGACGCGCGGGTCTTCTTCACCAACTCCGGCACCGAGGCGAACGAGGCGGCCCTGCTGGTCGCCACGAACTACCGCCGGTCGCACCAGATCCTGGCCGTGCGCAACAGCTACCACGGCCGGTCGTACGCGACCATGGGCATCACCGGGCACCGGAGCTGGTCGGCGAGTTCGCTGAACCCGTTGCAGGTGAGCTGGCTGCATTCGAGCGACCGGATGCGGGGACTGCTGGCCCGGCTCGACCCGGAAGAGCAGGTCGACGCGGCCGTGGACGACCTGCGTGAGGTGCTGGCCACCCAGACCAGCGGGGACGTGGCGTGCCTGATCGCCGAGCCGATCCAGGGCGTGGGCGGATTCGTCCACCCGCCGGACGGGCTGCTGGGGGCGTACAAGAAGGTGCTCGACGAGTCCGGCATCCTGCTCATCTCCGACGAGGTGCAGACCGGCTGGGGGCGGACCGGGGAGCACTTCTGGGGTTACCAGGCGCACGATGTGGTGCCCGACCTGCTCACCTTCGCCAAGGGCATCGGCAACGGTTTCGCCCTGGCCGGTGTGGTCGGGCGGGCGCCGGTGCTGGAGGAGGTCAAGGCGATCAGCTTCTCCACCTTCGGCGGCAACCCGATCGCCACCGCCGCCGGCAACGCGGTGCTGGACTACCTGCTCGACCACGACCTGCAGGGCAACGCCCACCGGGTCGGCGCGATCCTGCGCCAGGGCCTGGACGAGGCGGTACGGCAGCACGACATCGTCGGCGAGGTACGCGGCAAGGGGCTGATGCTGGCGGTCGAGTTCGTCCGGCCGGGCAGCCGTGAGCCGGACCCGGCGAACGCCGTACGGGTTTTCGAGGAGTGCCGCCGGGGCGGGTTGCTGGTCGGCAAGGGCGGGCTGTACGGCAACGTGCTGCGGATGGGTCCGCCGCTGACACTCACCGAGTCGGAGGCCCGTGAGGGGCTGGACATCCTCAGCGCCGCGATCGCCACGGTCGCCGCTCGCTGACTGATATCGATCAGGTCCTCGCTGTGTCGTTGGGTGAGGGTCCAGGTGAGGAAGGCGGCGCCGCTGGTGCTGCCTCACGTCGGTCCGGACGTGACCTGAGCCAGCGGAGTACGGCGGCCCCGGCCAGGTAGCTGACCAGGGCCGCCGTCGGCAGCCCGAGTGGATCCGGCGAGTCCTTCGAGGTCAGGCTGTTGTCGAGCAGCGCGGCCACCACGGCCGCGATCCCGGCACCGGTGAGCACCGCCCGGGGCACCATCCGCTCGGACATCGCGACGACGCGGGCGGAATCTCCGCCGCCCCGTCGTCGGATGGACCCGGAGGACCCGATCGGCCAGCCGGGCAGGAACTCCGACCGGCGTCCGGCCCCGGTCTCGATCGGGCTGAAGACCGCCACCAGGATCGCCAGCACGACGGTCAGGGTGACCAGCCAGGGCAGCCGCCAGAGCCACCAGGCGGCGCTGCCCACGGCCGGGGTGGGCAGCGCGTGCAGCGCGTCCAGTGCGCCGACCAGCAGCACCGCGGCGGTGATGTGCCAGAGGAAGACCGTCAGCACGACCGCGTTCGCCGCGATCACCACCAGCCAGGGCCGGTGCCGGTGCAGCCAGCGTTCCGCCGGGCCACGCAGCAGCAGGATGAGACCGAGTTGCCAGGTCGCGTTGGCGAGCAGGGCGATGCTCGGCGGTGACATGTTGTGCAGCCGTTCGCCCGGGATGTTGACCATGCTGACCGGGTACGGCCCGGCCAGCGTCAGGGCCAGCAGCGCGGCGAACCCGCCGAGCAGCAGCCCGACGCCGACCGTCGGCCCCATCGGCAACTGGGTGCGCAGCAGTCCGCCGCCGCCCCGACCGGTGCGGGTCCGGCTGTCCCGCCAGGCATAACCGAACTGGTGTACGGCGAGCCAGCCGAACAGGAAGTTGCCGCTGGCGTACGACTCCGGCCCGGTCAGCCGAGCCAGGTCACCGCCCACCACCAGCGCCAGCAGCACCACCGGTACGGCGAGCCCGAAGCGCCGGTGCAGCGCGTACGTCAGCGGGGTCAGCGCCACCACCGCCAGGTACGCGGCCAGGAACCACAGCGGGATGGTGGCGAACCAGACCACCGGGCGTACCTGTTCGGCGTCGGCCCCGACCAACTGGGCGCCCAGCGCCGCGCCGGCCAGCACCACGATCAGTGCGGTGGTGGGCCGCAGCAGTCGCCCGCACCGGTCCAGCAGCCAGTCGACGGAACGGCCGCCGCGTTGCCGGTGGCTGTTCAGCGAGGCGGCGTTGGCGTACCCACCGACCAGGAAGAAGATCGGCATGACCTGGAACAGCCAGGTGCCCGGTCGGCCGGCGGAGAGTTCCACCAGGGCAGAGCGCCCGGTGAGCCGGCCGGACCGGTCGTAGTCGATCACGATGATCAGCCAGTGGCCGATGACCACGGCCGCGATGGCCACCGCGCGTAGCAGGTCGAGATAGCGTTCCCGCTCGGCGGGCGTCTCCCGGGCGAGCTGCCCCAGCCGACGCCGCATGTGACCAGGCTAGGGCGGATCTCCCGGGGGAACCGGCAAACCCGCGACGCCGGGGCTCGGCCTCGGCCGGGGAGCCGGCGCTCCGTTCCCCGGCCGTTCACAGGTCGACCCCCTCGGCGGCGTGCTCGCCGCCGTGGCGACGATCGGGAGGCCACCGGGAGCCGATCGGGACCGATCACTGCCGGACAGGGTCGCAGCCGGCCATGTTTGTGCTGGTCAGAGGGCGTGTCGGGGATGGGTTTCGAGTCGCCCGAGGACCCGGCGGGGCAGGTAACGGTTTGAAAACTTCGCCCACAGTCTTGACACGGAGGGGGTCTTAGTAAGAACTTTTACCACTAACAGTTAACACTCTTTCCGGAAGGCGTTCACATGGTCGATCACGAGGTGGACACCGCCGCGCGAACCGCGGTGGTCGACGCTGAGGCGTTCGACCGGCGACTAGCCGCCGGACTCTCCCCGAGCGACAGCGTCCTGGTCCGGGTGCGCGCCCGGCTGCCGGAATTCACCGGCGCCCTGCAACGCGTCGCCGAACAGGTGCTCGCCGACCCGGAGGCCGCCGCCCGCGCCACCATCGTCGAACTGGCCGAACGCAGCGGCACCTCACCGGCCACGGTCACCCGGTTCTGCCGGGCGATGGGCTTCGAAGGCTACGCCGACCTGCGGCTGGGCATCGCCGCGGAGACCGGGCGGGCACGCTCGGCCGGCTGGACGGTCGACATCGGCCGGGAGATCCAGCCCGGTGACCCGCTGGAGCGGGTGCTCGGCCAGATCATGGCCGCGGACACCCAGGCCATGCACGACACCGCGACGCTGCTCGACCTGCGGGAGGTCGAACGGGCCGCGGAGGCGATCGCCGCCGCCACCCGGGTCAACATCTTCGGCGCCAGCGGCAGCGCCCTGGTCGGCGCCGAGATGCAGTTCAGCCTGCACCGCATCGGCGTACCCGCCTGGTCCTGGCACGACGTCCACGAGGGGCTGGCCAGCGCCGCCCTGCTGCGCGACGGCGACGTGGCGCTCGGCATCTCGCACACCGGCGAGACCCGCGAGACGATCGAGATGCTGGCCGAGGCGGGCAGCCACGGCGCCACCACCGTCGCGCTGACCAGCTTTCCCCGTTCGCCCCTGGCGGAGTTGGCCGACATCGTGCTGCTCACCGCCAGCCAGGCCACCACCTTCCGCCCGGACGCGCTCTCCGCCCGGCATCCGCAACTGGTCGTTCTCGACCTGCTCTACATCGCGGTCGCCCAGCGGACCCACGACCGTGCCCACTCGGCGTTCCAGCGGACCGCGCGGGCCGTCGGCGGGCACAAGGCGGCGAAGGAGGTACGGGGATGAGCGACCAGGGCCACCCCACCGTACGGATCGGGGCGAACAAATGATCAGCATGCAGGGGTACGCCGACGCGGTCCGCCCGGTGCTCGACCGGCTGCTGGACACGCAGGTCGACGGGGTGGGCCGGGCGGCCGACCTGATCGCCGACAGCCTGCGTGGCGACGGCGTGCTCCAGGCGTTCGGCGCCGGCCACTCCGAGGCGTTCGCGGCCGAACTGGTCGCCCGCGCCGGCGGACTGGTCCCGACCAACCAGCTTTCGCTCTGGGACCTGGTGCTGTACGGCGACGCGTCGCCGGACGTACTCGGCGACCCCAAACTCGAACGCGACCCCAAAATCGCCCACCAGATCTACGCGCTCGCGGCACCCCAGCCGCGTGACGTGTTCGTGGTGGCGTCCCAGTCCGGCATCAACGGCTCGGTCGTCGAGCTGGCGAGGCTGGTGAAAGAACGCGGTCACGACCTGATCGCGGTCACCTCGGTCGAGCACACGGCACGGGTCGCACCACGGCACCCGTCCGGTCAACGGCTCGCCGACATTGCCGACGTCGTGCTGGACAATGGCGCGCCGTACGGTGACGCACTGCTGCCGCTGGACGGCGGCGGCGCGGTCTGTGCGGTCTCCTCGGTCACCACCGCGCTGCTGGCGCAGCTGCTGACCGCGGAGGTCGTGCGACGGTTCCACGTCGTGGGAGAGGTACCCCCAATTTACCGATCCGCGAACGTCCCCGGCGGGGACGAGCACAACACCGCCCTGGAGTCGCGGTATGCCGGGCGTATCCGACGTACCGCCTGACCCTGACATTTTGTGGCGACGACGAAACCTAACCGAGGAGACGAAGATGTCCGTAACCCCCGACAAGCCGTCGGATCTCAGCCGCCGCATCGTCCTGCAGCGGGCGGCCGCGGCCGGCCTGCTCGCCGTGCCGGCGGCCGGTCTGCTCAGCGCCTGCGCCACCAGCGGTGACGACGAGACGCAGGAGCAGAGCGAGGGCACCAAGAGCGCCGAGAACCCGTTCGGCGTCAAGGAGGACGCCCAGCTCGAGGTGGTCATCTTCAACGGTGGCTACGGCGACAAGTACGCCACCGACGTGCACGAGCCGCTCTACAAGGCGAAGTTCCCGAAGGCGACCATCAAGCACGAGGCCAGCCAGGCCATCTCCACCGTGCTCCAGCCCCGGTTCGCCGCCGGCAACCCGCCGGAGTTCGTCAACAACTCCGGTGAGAAGTCGCTGGACTTCGGCGCCCTGGTCGCCGACGGTCAGCTCCAGGACCTGACCGAGCTGTGGGACGCCCCGTCGGTGGACGACCCGTCGAAGAAGGTACGGGACACCGTCGTCCCCGGCACCGTCGACGTCGGTACGTTCAACGGCAAGCCGTACGTGCTCAACTACGTCTCCACCGTGTTCGGCCTCTGGTACTCCGGCAAGCTGTTCAAGGAAAACGGTTGGGCTCCCGCCAAGACCTGGGAGGAGTTCACCGCGCTGCTCGACAAGATCAAGGCCAAGGGCATCACCCCGTTCGGCTACGCCGGTGCGAACGCGCCGTACTACGTCTGGAACGTGATCCTCACCCACGCCGCGAAGATCGGCGGACCGGACGTACTGAAGAACATCGACAACCTCGAGGACGGTGCCTGGACCGCCGAGCCGGTCAAGCAGGCCGCCGCCGCGTGGGCCGAGATCGGCGCCAAGTACCTGGACAAGAGCTTCGAGGGGCTCAAGCACACCGACGTGCAGCTGCTCCAGAACCAGTACAAGGTCGGCTTCTACCCCAGCGGTGACTGGCTGGAGAACGAGCAGGCCAAGGACACCCCGCCCGGTTTCGAGTACCAGATGATGACGCTGCCGAGCCTGACCGCGTCGGACAAGCTGCCGGCCGGCACCGTACGGGCCACCGCGGCCGAGGGCTACTTCGTCTCGGCCAAGAGCGCGAACCCGCGCGGCGCGATGGAGTACATGCGCCAGATGCTCTCCACCGCCGGTGCCAAGGGCTTCACCGAGGTGGTCAAGTCCGCTACGGTCGTGACCGCCGGCTCGACCGGCTACGCGTTCCCGCCCGGTGTGGCCAGCTCGCAGGCCGCGCTCGCCGCCGCCGGTCAGAACGTGGTGAACCTCTTCTTCGACGGCTGGTACAAGGAGCTCGACACCGAGGCCCGTACCGCGACCAACGAGCTGATGTTCGGTCGGATCAAGGCCGACGCGTACTGCGAGCGGATCCAGAAGAAGGCGGACGCGATCAAGAAGGACTCGTCCGTCACCAAGTTCAAGCGCTGATCGGAGCGTAGGTCATGCGGCACGGCAAGTATCCATTCGTGATCGGCTTCCTGGCCGCTCCGGTGCTGTTGTACTCGGTCTTCGTGATCGCCCCGTACGCCCAGGCGTTCCAGATCTCGATGACCAACTGGAGGGGATTGTCCGCCCCGAAGTGGGTGGGCTTCGACAACTATCGACAGTTGGTCGAGGACCACCGCTTCTGGCAGGCGATCCAGCATCACCTGGTACTGCTGATCGCCCTGCCGCTGATCACCATCGCCATCGCCCTGTTCTTCTCGTTCATGCTCAACGTGGCGGGCAAGAGCAGCGGGGGTAAGCGGACGGGGGTCTGGGGCTCGGGGTTCTACCGGGTGGTGTTCTTCTTTCCCCAGGTCCTCGCCGTGGCGATCATCGCGGTGCTGTTCCAGACGGTCTACCGGCCGAACGAGTCCGGCCTGATCAACGGCGTGTTGATGAAGATCGGCCTGGATCCGATCCTGTTCCTGGTCAACCCGAACATCGCGCTCTGGTCGATCCTGGGCGTGCTGGTCTGGCAGGCGGTCGGCTTCTACGTGGTGCTCTTCTCGGCCGGCATCGCCTCGATCCCGGGTGAGATCTACGAGGCCGCCGAGATGGACGGGGCCAGCCGGATCACGCTCTTCTTCCGGGTGACCCTGCCGTTGCTCTGGGACACCCTCCAGGTCGCCTGGGTCTACCTGGGCATCGCCGCGTTCGACGCGTTCGCGGTGGTGGCGGTGCTCTCGGTCGACAACGGCGGTCCGGACGGGGCGACCACCGTCCTGGCGCTGGAGATCTACCGCAACGCCTTCACCTACTCCAAGTACGGGTACGCCTCGGCGATGGGTGTGGCGCTGTTCTTCCTGACCATCACCTTCGCAGTGTTCACGCTGCGGGTAACCAAGCGGGAAAGCGTCGAGTACTGATGGGTACACAGCTGACCACGACCAGGATCGACCCGCCGGACGGTCCCGGCCCCCGACCCCTCCCGCCGGTGGAGGAACCCCGACGCGGCAAGCGCGCCGACCGGGGCGAGGTGAGTCTGCTCAACGGCGTCGGCCATCTGGCGCTGTTCTTCTGGGCAGTGATCGTCGTGGTGCCGATCATCTGGGTCTTCCTCGCCTCGTTCAAGAACACCACGGAGATCTTCAGCAGCCCCTGGACCCTGCCGGCGGAACTGCGCTGGGAGAACTGGGGGCGGGCCTGGACCAAGGCACACGTCGGCCGCTACTTCCTCAACAGCGTCCTCGTGGTCAGCTGCGCCACCTTCCTGACCATGCTGCTCGGTTCGATGGCCGCGTACGTGCTGGCCAGGTACAAGTTCTGGGGCAACCGGTTCATCTACTACCTGTTCGTCTCCGGATTGGCGTTCCCGGTCTTCCTGGCCCTGGTGCCGCTCTTCTTCGTGGTGCGCAACCTGGGACTGCTGGACACGTACACCGGTCTGGTGCTGGTCTACACCGCGTACTCGCTGCCGTTCACCGTCTTCTTCCTGGTCGCCTTCTTCCGTACGCTGCCGAACTCGGTGGCCGAGGCGGCGATGATCGACGGCGCGTCGCACACCCGGTTGTTCTTCCAGGTCATGCTGCCGATGGCGAAACCCGGCATGATCAGCGTGACGATCTTCAACATCATCGGCCAGTGGGCGCAGTACCAGCTACCGCTGGTGCTGGTCTCCAGTGCCAAGGACAAGTGGGTGCTCACCCAGGGCATCGCCGACATCTCGGTCAACGCCGGGTACGAGGCGGACTGGTCCGGCCTGTTCGCGGCGCTCACCATCGCGATCCTCCCGATGATCATCGTGTACGCGATCTTCCAGCGCCAGATCCAGTCCGGCCTGACCGCCGGAGCAGGCAAGTAGTCCCACCGGACCGACCGCCGCACCGGTAATCCGCGTCGCACTGCCCGGCCCACCCGAGCGAACATGTCGGAGGGGCCGGGCAGAATCGCCACCGTGCTGGTGGCGGTGATGCCCGACGAGGGCGGCGGGGGCGAGTGGCAGCCGCTGCATCCGGACGGCCGCCCGGCCGGGGCGGCCGAGGCGGTGACAGACCTGGTCGCCGCGATCGCCGAGCGGGAGGCGCGGGACCGGCCGCGCTGGATCTGGCCCGCCACCGCCCCGAGCTATTCGCCCCTGCGGCGGGCCGGCGTACGCGTCGACCGCTGCCACGACGTGGAGCTGACCGAGGCGCTGCTGCTCGGCCATGCCGGCCGGTGGGGCGAGCCGCGCTCGCTCGCCGCTGCCTGGGCCCGGCTGTCCGGGACACCGGTGCCGGCCGACCCGGCCCCGCGCGCCGCCACCCCGCCGGGCAACGCACAGGCCGCGCTCTTCGAGCCGGTCTCCGAGGCCCCGGCGATGGGTCTGGCCGCGCTGGTCGCGGTCTACGCCGACCAGCACGCACGGATCGAGGCGACCACCGACCCGGGCCGGTTCCGCCTGCTGGTCGCGGCCGAGTCCGCCGGGGCACTGATCGCGGTCGAGATGGCCGCCGACGGGCTGCCGTGGCGCGGCGACGTACATGACGAACTGCTGCACGAGCTGCTCGGCGAGCCGTCGCCGGTCGGGCCGCCGCGCCGGCTGGTCGAGCTGTCCGCCGGGATCGCGGCGGCGTTCGGGGTCCGGCAACTGCACGCCGAGTCGCCGGCCGAGGTGCTGCGTGCCTTCGCCCGCGCCGGGATAGAGCTGCCCAGCACCAGGGCCTGGGTGCTGCGCGGGGTCGACCATCCGGCCGTGCCGCTGCTGCTGGAGTACAAGGAGCTGTACCGGATCTGGACCGCGCACGGCTGGGCCTGGCGGGACACCTGGGTGCACGACGGGCGGTTCCGCCCGGAATACGTGCCGGCCGGCGTGGTCTCCGGCCGTTGGGCCACCCGTGGTGGGGGAGCGTTGCAGATCCCCAAGGTGGTCCGGCGGGCCGTACGGTCCGATCCGGGCTGGCGCTTCGTGGTCGCCGACGCCGGCCAGTTGGAGCCTCGGGTGCTGGCCGCGGTCTCCGGTGACGCCCGGCTGGCCGCCGCCGGTGGCGCGGGTGACCTCTACGCCGCCCTGGCCCGGGACTCGTTCGACGGTGACCGGGCCAAGGCGAAGCTGGCCCTGCTCGGCGCCATGTACGGCCAGACCGGTGGTTCCGCGATCCCGGCGCTGGCCGTGCTGCGGCGCAGTTACCCGACCGCCTTCGAATACGTGGAGAGCGCCGCCCGTACCGGGGAGGCGGGTGGGTTGGTGCGGTCATGGCTCGGCCGGACCTGCCCGCCGTCGTCCGTCGGTCTGCGCGAGGACGGTGAGGGTACGGACTTCGAGGTGCGCGCCGAGGTCGACCCGTTCGGCCCTCGGGCCCGTGCGCTCGCCCGTTCCCGGGGCCGGTTCACCCGCAACTTCGTCATCCAGGCGACCGCCGCCGAGTGGGCGCTCACCCTGCTCGCCATCCTGCGCGGGGCGCTCGCCGGCACCGCCGCCCAACTGGTCTTCTTCCAGCACGACGAGGTGCTGGTGCACTGCCCCGAGGAGCAGGCGGCCGAGGTGGTCGAACTGGTCCGGTCGGCGTCGGACCGGGCCGGGCAGTTGCTCTTCGGGGCCACCCCGGTCCGCTTCCCGGTCGACGTATCCGTGGTTGATTGCTACGCTGACGCGGCGTAGTTCCGAATTTGCCCTTTTGGTGCCGATACCTTCGCCTGACTCGGGTCGTTGGGCCCGGTGTGCGTACGACGCCGTCGTACGCCGGCGTGGAAGGTGACGCAGCTGAGTCGGATCGCAGGAATGATCATCGCCGCGGGCGGGGGACGCCGGATCGGTGGCCCGGAGGCGTTGCTGCACCAGGGTGAGCGGCCACTGGTGAATCAGGTGTTCGACAGCGTGCGGGACGCCGGCTGCGATCCCGTCGTGGTCGTACTCGGGGCCGCCGCCGAGCAGGTACGGGCAACCGCCGACCTGTCCGAGGCGACGGTCGTGGTGAACCGGTCGTGGGGGACCGGGATCGGCTCCTCCATGCGGATGGGGCTGGACGCCCTCGGTGACCCGGACATCGAGGCCGTGGTGGTGGTGCCGGTGGACATGCCCGGCCTGACCAGTGCCGCGATCCGCCGGGTGACCGCGTTGCCGTACCCGGACGTGCTGGTCTGTGCCACCTACAGCGGGCTGCGCGGCTACCCGATGCTGTTCGGCCGGCGACACTGGGCCGGGATCGCCACGCTGGCGAACGCCGACGTCGGCGCCCGGCCGTACCTACTCGCACACAAGCACCAGATCGTCGACATCGCCTGCGACGCGATCGCCGACGGAAGCAGGGTGGACTCACCCGAACTGATGGCGCACTGGGGGCTGACCGTACCGGTGCCGGCCCAGCGGGTCGCGGTCTGAGCGCAAGCGTCACGGGCGGTCCGATCAGGACCGCCCGTCGGTGTTGCCGTGCCCGAACCAGCCGGGTCAGATCTCGATGTTGAACCGGGACAGCACCCCCGGTGCCACCAGACCCGCCGCGGCCAACAGCGACACCACGGTGAACGCGATCCGCAGCACCTTCGTCTCGACCTTGCCGCCGACCTCCACCGCGATCTTGTTCGGGAGGCCGATCATCCACCACATCCGACGCTTGATCGGGATCGGCCAGAGGATCGGTACGCCCGCGCTGGTGATGAAGTCGCCCATGATGTGCACGAAACAGCCGACGCCGACCGCCAACCCGAGCATGGGATAACCACGGTCACCGGGCAGGTGCAGGAAGGTGAAGTACGCCGCCCCCGCCGACACCAGCGTCACGATCACCCAGCCGGCCTTCTTGGCCCACTCGTCGAACAGGCCGCGCAGCGCCAGCCCGATCATGAAGAACAGGATCCCGATGACCGCCCACTTGCCGTACGCCGTGCACAGGGCGGTGGTGCCCCAGCCGATCAAGAAGGTGAAGGGCAGGGTGTGGGTCAGCGTACGGTGCCCGTTCTTGCGATCCGGGTCCTTGCTCAGCTTCGTCGCGTGGTAGACGCCGAGTGAGATCTTCTCCATCACCTCGGCGAAGAAGAGCGACACCACCCCGAAGGTACGGGCCACGGTCGCGCCGCCCTGGTTGCGGGTGACCTTGCCGGACATGTCGAGGTCGGGGAAGAGCGCCCCGCCGGCACAGACCGCAGTACCGACCGCGATCGCCAGCGGCGACTGCTCGTAGCCGGCGAACTGGTACAACCCCCAGGAACCGGCGAGCCAGACGGCAGCGCCGGACAGTGCATGGGACGGTCCCATCATGTTGTGCGTCCTCCCCAGGATCACCCCACGTAGCGCGATCACTCTGCCAAACGCGACGCCCCCAGGCAATCACCGGGACCCTCCATTCCGGAGACGCGTCGGGATGGCGACCCGGGCCCGGTCCGACTTGACCGGTGGGGCCGAAACCGGCTATCGGGCCGGCCGGAAGCTGAACCGCAGCATCGGCAGGTAGACCCGGTTGACCTGCCAGTCGAACTCCGGTGTCAGCCAGGCGATCGTGTACGCCCGCGTCGCGGAGGTGTGGAACAGCATCCGGTTGGTGTGGACCGGCTTGCCGGCCGCGTTGGTCCAGCGGCACTCCCACTCGGCGCCGCCCTCGTGCAGGTCCAGCGGGCCGATGGTGACCAGGCTGTAGCCGGGCAGCGCACCCCGGTCGGTGAGTCGTTCCTCCTCCGCCCGCCAGTACGCCTGCGCGTCCGGTGTCGGGTCGGTGGACGGGTCCACACTGAGCACCCGCAGGCCGTCCGCCTCCTGGAAGCAGACCACCGGCCCGTCGGTGAAGACCCGCCAGCCGATCGGGGCGGCGATCCGGAACCCGGTCGGGTCGCTGTACCAGGTCCAACCCGACACCAGCGCGTACCGTTCACCGGCCGGTGGCGGGGACTCGACGACCCGGGTGGCGGCGTCGGAGCGTGCGGAGCACGGGAACGCCGGTGCCGGTGCTGGTGCTGGTGGTGGTGCCGAGGGCCGGGGTGTCGGGTCCGTACCCGCCGTCGCGGCGCCGGCCCGGTCCGCGTCCCGCTGCGCCCGTACGGTCAGGGCGGTGCCCACCGCGGCGAGCAGGACCAGGCCGACCGCGACCGCGGTCCCGGCCCGCCAGCCGATCCGGCGCGGTACGCCGGGCGGGGCGGCGAACGCGACGCTGGTGGCGCTCCCGGCCGGGGTCGGCGCGTCCACCGGCGGTACGGGTGCCGGCGCGGGCGCCGGTTCGGGCCGCCGTGGCCGGGTGAAGGTGTGCCGCAGCGACTTCGGGTCGTCGTCGGTGATCCGGCGCAGCAGGCGGTCGACCTCCGACGCGCTGAGCCGTTGCCTGGGGTCGCGGCGGAGCAGGCCGTTCAGCACCGGGCGCAGCGGACCGGCCAGCCGGGTCCGGTCCGGTGGCGCCACCGCCAGCGCGGTCAGCGTCGCCATCGCGGTCGACCGGGCGTATGGCGAACGTCCCTCCACCGCGGCGTAGAGGGTGGCGCCGAGGGACCAGAGATCCGCCTCGATACTGGAGGTGCCCTCGGCGGCGCGTTCCGGCGCGACGTACTGCGGGGAGCCGAGCACGATGCCGGCCCGGGTCATCGCGCCGTCACCACCGTCGACCGTGGCCAGTCCGAAGTCGGTGAGCACCACCCGGCCCTCGTCGGAGATGAGCACGTTGTGTGGTTTGACGTCGCGGTGCAGCACCCCGGCCTGGTGCGCGGCACGCAACGCGGCCAGCACCTCCCGGCCGATCTGGGCGGTACGCAGCGGGGAGAGTGGACCGTCGGTCTGCAGCACCTCCTGTACGGAGCGGGACGGTACGTACTCCATCACGATCCAGGGGGTGTCGCCGGTGTGGATGACGTCGTAGACGCGTACCACGTTGGGGTGGTTCAACCGGGCGGCCGTACGCGCCTCCCGCAGCGTACGTTGCCGCAGGTCGTCGCGTTCGGCCTCGGTCATCCACTCGGGAGGCACGATCTCCTTGACCGCCACGTCCCGGTGCAGCATCTCGTCGCGGGCGAGCCAGACCCGGCCCATGCCGCCCCGCCCGACGGTGTGCAGCAGGCGGTAGCGCCCAGCGATAAGCACCTGCTGCACGTCACGATCCCCCATCCGCCACCCGCCGTAAACGATAGCCAGCCGTGGGGTGGTTGGACATCCTCCGGATCAGTGAACCGGCCGTCCGTCGGGGGATTGTCGCTGGTGGGAAGGGGTGTGGTCGGGGTCAGGGTCAGCAGGCGGCGGAGTCGAGCGCGAGCAGGTTGCCCTCCGGCACCACCATCCGCTGTGGGCGCCCGGCGGTCAGCCGGTTGCCGGCGGCACCGGCCTCGCGTACGGCGCTGGTGTAGGTGGCCGCGGTACGGGCCGCGATCGCCGACCAGCCGTACCGTTCGCTGACCATGGTCCTGGCCCGCCGCGCCACCCGGCGGGCGAAGACCCCGTCGGCGAGCAGCGTGTCGACGGCACCGGCCAGTGCCTCCGGGTCGCTGTGCGGGAAGGTCACCCCGGTGACGCCCTGTTCGACGATCTCGGCGAGCCCGCCGGTGGCGGCGACGGCGAGCGGGGCGCCGGCCGCCGCGGCCTCCAGCGCGACCATGCCGAACGGCTCGTAGAGGCTGGGCACCACGGTCGCGTCGGTGGCACCGAGCACCGCCGGCAGTTGGCTCTCGTTCATGAAGCCGAGGAAGTTGACCGTCTGGTCGAGCCGGAGCCGGTCCGCCTCGTGCTGCAACTCGCTGCGGTACGGCCCGTCGCCCGCGATGACCAGGCGCAGTCCGGGGTGCCGGTCGCGTAGTCGGGGGATGGCGTGCACCAGGTGCTGGACGCCCTTTTCGTAGACCAGCCGGCCGGCGAAGGCGATCAGCGGTCCCTCCCCGGCGAACTTGGCCCTGGCCGAGGCGACCGCCCTCGGCTTGGCGTGCCAGGCCCGGTCGTCGACGCCGTTGGGTACGACGTCGATGTGGGTGGTGGGGAGGTTGAAGAGGTTGTTGACCTGGTCGCGCATGTAGCCGGAGCAGGTGATGACGCGGCT
>NZ_JBFAPP010000043.1:0-29111 GCF_040676775.1 Micromonospora sp. NPDC049523
GGGGGGGCCCGGGCCGGGCCCCCCCGGGCGGGCCGCCCCCCGGGGGGGGGGGGGGGGGGGGGGGGGGGGGGGCCCCCCCCCCCCACGACGCGTTTCGGGCCTGCGCCGGCTGCCGTTTCCCGGCGGTTCGGGTCGGGACCGGCCGAAAACCGGCAACTGAGTGATCATCCAGTGGGCCGTATAGTATTGCGTCCCGGCGCCCTTCCCTGTTACCTTGGCTGCATACAAATGCGGAGGTGGGCATGGGTATCCGAGTTGCGGTCGCCGGGGCCAGTGGATACGCGGGTGGTGAGTTGCTGCGCCTGATCGCCGGGCACCCCGAGTTCGATCTCGTCGCCGCCACCGCCCACAGCCAGGCCGGCACGCCCGTGTCGGCGGTGCACCCGCACCTGGTCGGGCTGGACCTGATCCTCGGCCGGACCGACCCGGACACGCTCGCCGACGCGGACCTGGTCTTCCTGGCCCTGCCGCACGGTGAGTCGGCCGCCGTCGCCGCGGCCCTGCCGGAGACGGTCAAGGTGGTCGACCTCGGCGCCGACCACCGGCTGCGCGACGGTGCTGCCTGGCAGCGCTACTACGGCGGCAGCCACGCCGGCTGGTGGACCTACGGCCTGCCCGAGCTGCCCGGCCAGCGTTCCGCCATCGCGGCTTCGAACCGGGTCGCGGCCACCGGCTGCTACGCGGTGTCGATCTCCCTCGCGCTCGCGCCGCTGGTCGCCGCCGGTGCGGTCGCCGCGCAGGACGTCGTGGTGGTGGCCGCGTCCGGCACCTCCGGCGCGGGCCGGTCGGCAAAGGTCAACCTGCTCGGCAGCGAGGTGATGGGTGATCTGACGCCATACAAGGTCGGCGTCCACCAACACGTGCCGGAGATCAAGCAGGCGACCGGCGCGACCAGTCTCTCCTTCACGCCGGTGCTGGCGCCGATGCCGCGTGGCATCCTCGCCACCGTCACCGCGCTGCCGGTGGGCTCCGGTGCGACCGACCCCCGCGCGGTGCTCGCCGAGGCGTACGCGGACTCGCCGTTCGTGCACCTCCTGCGCGAGGGCACCTGGCCGCACACCGCCGCCACCTACGGCTCCAACTCGTGCCACCTGCAGGCAACCGTCGACGTCGACTCCGGCCGGGTGATCGTGGTGAGCGCGATCGACAACCTGGGCAAGGGCGCGTCCGGTCAGGCCGTGCAGTGCGCCAACCTGATGCTCGGCCTGCCGGAGACCGCCGGCCTGCCGGTCCACGGGGTGGCGCCGTGACCGGATCGAAGATCGGCTGCGGCATTGCCGCGCCGCACCCGAGCCAGGAGCGCCAATCATGAGCGTGACCGCACCCCGGGGTTTCCGGGCAGCCGGCGTTGCCGCCGGCCTCAAGAGCACCGGCCAGTCCGACGTGGCACTGGTCGTCAACGACGGGCCCGACGCGACCGCGGCGGGCGTGTTCACCGCCAACCGGGTCAAGGCCGCGCCGGTGCTCTGGACCGAACAGATCATCCGTGGCGGGGTGGTCCGCGCGGTGGTGCTCAACTCCGGCGGCGCCAACGCCTGCACCGGATCACCCGGCTTCCAGGACACCCACGCCACCGCCGAACAGACCGCGGCCAGCCTGACCGGGTCCAACGCCCGGCTCATCCTGGGCGCCGGTGAGGTCGCGGTCTGCTCGACCGGCCTGATCGGCGAGCGGCTGCCGATGGAGAAGCTGCTGCCCGGCGTCCGGGCCGCGGTGCGCGGACTGGCCCGTGACGGTGGCCTGGCCGCCGCCGAGGCGATCATGACAACCGACACCCGGTCGAAGACGACCATCGTGCCCGGCACCGGCTGGACCGTCGGCGGGATGGCCAAGGGCGCCGGCATGCTGGCCCCCGCGATGGCGACCATGCTCTGCGTGCTCACCACCGACGCGGTGGCCGGCTCGGAGGCGCTGGACACCGCGCTGCGGGCGGCCTGCCGGGTCACCTTCGACCGGGTCGACTCCGACGGCTGCATGTCGACCAACGACACCGTGTTGCTGCTGGCCAGCGGCGCGTCCGGGATCGAGCCGACCCAGGCGGAGCTGACCGCAGCGGTGACCTCCGCCTGCCACGACCTGGCCCAACAGCTCATCGCCGACGCCGAGGGCGCCACCAAGCAGATAGCGATCGACGTGATCGACGCGGCGAGCGAGGACGACGCGGTCGAGGTCGGCAGGTCGGTGGCCCGGAACAACCTGGTCAAGACCGCCCTGTTCGGCAACGACCCCAACTGGGGGCGGATCCTGGCCGCGGTCGGCACCACCGGCGCGGCCTTCGAGCCGGACAGGATCGACGTGGCGGTCAACGGCGTCTGGGTGTGCCGTTCCGGTGCCGCCGCCGAGGATCGGGCCAAGGTCGACCTGGCCGCCCGCGACGTGACCATCCAGGTCCGGCTGAACGCCGGTGCCGAGGCGGCCACGATCTGGACCAACGACCTGTCGCACGCCTACGTGCACGAGAACTCGGCGTACTCGTCATGACGGTGCACATCTCGGCGGCCGGCAACGGCGGCTCGGCGGCCGGCAGCGCGCTCTCCCGTGACCTGAGCCAGGCGCAACTCAAGGCCGCCGCCCTGATCGAGGCGCTGCCCTGGCTGGCCCGCTTCTCCGGTGCCACCGTCGTGATCAAATACGGCGGCAACGCCATGGTCAACCCGGAGTTGCAGCGGGCGTTCGCCGCCGACATGGTGTTCCTGCGGTACGCCGGACTGCGCCCGGTCGTGGTGCACGGCGGGGGCCCGCAGATCTCGTCCATGCTGGGCCGGCTCGGCATCGTCAGCGAGTTCAAGGGCGGGCTGCGGGTCACCACACCCGAGGCGATGGACGTCGTCCGGATGGTGCTGGTCGGCCAGGTCGGGCGGGAACTGGTCGGGCTGATCAACGAACACGGCCCGTTCGCGGTCGGCCTCTCCGGCGAGGACGCCCGGCTGTTCACCGCGGTGCGCCGTCCGGCCTACGTCGACGGCGAGGCGGTCGACATCGGCCAGGTCGGTGACGTCGACGCGGTCAACGTCGACGCGCTGACCGACATCCTCACCGCCGGCCGGATCCCGGTCATCTCCACGGTGGCGCCCGACGTCGACGGCGTACTGCACAACCTCAACGCCGACACCGCCGCCGCCGCACTGGCGGTGGCACTGCAGGCACGCAAGCTCGTCGTGCTCACCGACGTGCCCGGGCTCTACGCGAACTGGCCGGACACCTCCAGCCTCATCTCCGCGCTCACCGCCGACGAGCTGGCCGAACTGCTGCCCAGCCTGGAGTCCGGCATGGTGCCGAAGATGGAGGCGTGCCTGCGCGCGGTGCGCGGCGGCGTCCCGGCGGCACACGTGGTCGACGGCCGGGTGGCGCACTCGACACTGCTGGAAGTCTTCACCTCGGAAGGATTCGGAACCATGGTGAGCTCGTCATGACGTCGCTGATCGACCGCTGGTCGCAGTCCATGATGGACAACTACGGCACCCCGTCGCTGGCGCTGGTCCGCGGCAACGGCGCGGTCGTGGTCGACGAGGCGGGCCGCGAGTACGTCGACCTGCTCGGCGGGATCGCCGTCAACGCCCTCGGCCACGCCCACCCGGCGGTGGTCGCCGCGGTGTCGAAGCAGGTCGCCACGCTCGGCCACGTCTCCAACCTCTTCGTCGCCGAACCGCCGGTGGCGCTCGCCGAGCTGCTGCTCGCCCTCGCCGGCCGGCAGGGGCGGGTCTACTTCTCGAACTCCGGCACCGAGGCGAACGAGGCCGCCTTCAAGCTTTCCCGCCGGACCGGCCGCACCCACGTGGTCTCCACCGTCGGTGGCTTCCACGGCCGCACCATGGGCGCGCTTGCCCTGACCGGGCAGCCGACCAAGGCCGACCCGTTCCGGCCTCTGCCCGGTGACGTCACGCACGTCCCCTACGGCGACGTGGCCGCGCTCGAGGCCGCCGTCACCGACGACACCGCCATGGTGATCCTCGAACCTATCCAGGGCGAAAGCGGCGTGGTCGTCCCGCCGGCGGGCTATCTGACCGCGGCGCGGCGGATCACCTCGGCACACGGCGCACTGCTGGTGCTCGACGAGGTGCAGACCGGCATCGGCCGGACCGGACACTGGTTCGCCCACCAGGCCGAGGGTGTCGAGCCGGACGTGGTCACCCTGGCCAAGGGGCTCGGCGGCGGGCTGCCGATCGGTGCCTTGATCGCCTTCGGTACGGCCGCCGACCTGCTCGGTCCGGGCACCCACGCCAGCACCTTCGGAGGCAACCCGATCAGCTGCGCCGCCGCCCTCGCGGTCGTCTCCACCATCGCCAACGAGGGGCTGCTCGACCACGTCAAGCGGACCGGCGAGCGGATCCGGCGCGGAGTCGAGGCCCTCGGGCACCCGCTGGTGGCCGAAGTGCGCGGCGCCGGCCTGCTGCTCGGCCTGGTGCTGAACGCCCCGGCCGCCCCGGCGCTCGCCGGTGTGCTGCGCGACGCCGGGTTCCTCACCAACCCGGTGCAACCGAACGTCATCCGGCTCGCCCCGCCGCTGATCCTGACCGCCGAGCAGGTCGACGCGTTCCTCGCCGCGCTGCCGGCCGCGCTCGACGCCGCCGCACCGCCGGCCGAAGTGTCGAGCGGTACGTCGGCCGCCGACACGTCAGTCGCCCCGGCGGTGACCTCGTGATCCGGCACTTCCAGCGCGACGACGACCTCACTCCCGGGGAGCAGGCCGAGGTGCTCGACCTCGCCGCGACGCTGAAGGCCGACCGGTTCGGCGCCCGTCCGCTCGCCGGGCCCCGTGCCGTCGCCGTGCTGTTCGACAAGCCGAGCCTGCGTACCCGCATCTCCTTCGACGTGGGCATCGCCGAACTCGGCGGGCACCCGATCATCGTGGACACCCAGGCCACCCACTTCGGCCGGGGCGAGTCGCTCGCCGACGCCGGCCAGGTGCTCTCCCGCTACGTCAGCGCCATCGTGCTGCGTACGCACGGCGACGCCCGGCTGGCCGAACTCGCCAGCGGAGCGACCGTGCCGGTGGTCAACGCGCTCACCGACGGCTTCCACCCCTGCCAGCTCCTGGCCGACCTGCTCACCATCCGAGAGCGCTGCGGTGGCACGGCCGGCCGGATCCTGGCCTACGTCGGCGACGCGGCCAACAACATGTCGCACTCGTACCTGCTCGCCGGTGCCACCGCGGGTATGCACGTACGCGTCGCCGGCCCGCCCGGCTACGACCCGTCCCCGGCGGTGGTGAGCCGGGCCGCCGAGATCGCCGCCTGGACCGGCGGTTCGGTGCAGGTGCTGCGTGACCCGCGCGAGGCGGTCGACGGTGCGGACGTCGTCGCCACCGACACCTGGACCTCGATGGGGCAGGAGGGCGACGGCCGGGACCGGCTCACCCCGTTCTGGCCCTACCAGCTCAACAAGGCGCTGCTCGCCGCCGCCGCACCGGAGGCGATCGTGCTGCACTGCCTGCCGGCGCACCGCGGCGAGGAGATCACCGACGAGGTCCTCGACGGCGCGCAGAGCGCGGTCTTCGACCAGGCCGAGAACCGGCTGCACGCGCAGAAGGCGCTGCTCTCCTGGCTGGTGAGCGCCACCACCGGCACGACCGCGACGCCCGGCACCGGTTCGGCGGCACCGATTACGCCAGCCTCGGTGAGCGCCGGGAACGCACCTTCCGCGCCAGCCGCGACGGGCGCCGGGAACGTGTCGTCATGACCGGCCCGCTCACCCGGACCGCCCGGCATGCCCGGATCGTGGAACTGATCCGCGAACAGCCGATCCGCTCCCAGACCGAGCTGGCCGAGCTGCTCGCCGGTGACGGGGTGCAGGTCACCCAGGCCACCCTCTCCCGTGATCTGGACGAGCTCGGTGCGGTCAAGGTGCGCGGCGGCGACGGCCCGGCCGTCTACCTGATCCCCGAGGACGGCAAGCGGCCGCTGCGCGACGCCGAACAGGCCCCCGCGCGCCTGGTCCGACTGCTGCGTGAACTGCTCACCGGCGTCGACTCCAGCGGCAACATCACCGTCCTGCGTACCCCGCCGGGTGCGGCCCAGTTCCTCGCCAGTGCGCTGGACCGGGCCGGGCTGCCCGAGGTGGTCGGCACCATCGCCGGGGACGACACCATCCTCGTGGTGGCACGTGAGGCCACCGGCGGCGCGGCGCTGGGGGAACAGCTTTCCGGGTGGGCGGCGAGCCAACCCGGACTACCGATCGTCGACCAGAACCGACCGGGACTCGGCGGCCAGCCGACGTGGGTCGTGGATTCACCAATGTTGAAAGGAACAGCACACCATGACTGAGCGCGTTGTTTTGGCGTACTCCGGGGGACTCGACACCTCGGTTGCCATCCCTTACCTGGCCGAGCAGACCGGCGCCGAGGTGATCGCGGTGGCGATCGACGTGGGCCAGGGCGGCGAGGACATGGACGCGATCCGCCAGCGGGCCCTGGACTGCGGCGCGGCCGAGTCGGAGGTGGTCGACGGACGCGAGGAGTTCGCCGCCGACTTCTGCCTGCCGGCGCTGCGGGCGAACGCGCTCTACATGGACCGCTACCCGCTGGTCTCGGCGCTCTCCCGGCCGCTGATCGTCCGGCACCTGGTCGAGGCGGCCAAGAAGTACGGCGGCACGATCGTCTCGCACGGCTGCACCGGCAAGGGCAACGACCAGGTCCGCTTCGAGGTCGGCATCGGCGCGCTCGCCCCCGACCTGAAGGTCCTCGCGCCGGCCCGTGACTTCGCCTGGACCCGGGACAAGGCGATCGCGTACGCCGAGGAGAAGGGGCTGCCGATCGACGTCACGCACAAGTCGCCGTACTCGATCGACCAGAACCTGTGGGGACGCGCGGTGGAGACCGGCTTCCTCGAGGACATCTGGAACGCGCCGACCGAGGATGTCTACTCCTACACCGCCAACCCGGCCGAGCCCCGCGACCCGGACCAGGTAGTGATCACCTTCGAGGCCGGGGTGCCGGTGGCGATCGACGGCGAGACGGTCACCCCGTACCAGGCGATCCTGGAGCTGAACCGGCGGGCGGGCGCCCAGGGCGTCGGCCGCCTCGACATGGTCGAGGACCGGCTGGTCGGCATCAAGAGCCGCGAGGTGTACGAGGCACCGGGCGCCATCGCGCTGATCGTCGCCCACCAGGAGCTGGAGAACGTCACCGTCGAGCGCGACGTGGCCCGGTTCAAGAAGGGCGTCGACCAGCGTTGGGCCGAGCTGGTCTACGACGGCCTCTGGTTCTCGCCGCTCAAGCGGGCGCTGGACGCCTTCATCGACGAGACCCAGCAGCACGTCTCCGGCGAGGTTCGGCTCACCCTGCACGGCGGTCGCGCGGTGGTCACCGGCCGGCGCTCCGACGCCAGCCTCTACGACTTCGGCATGGCCACGTACGACACCGGCGACACCTTCGACCAGTCGCTCGCCAAGGGCTTCGTGCAGCTCTGGGGCCTGCCGAGCCGGCTCGCCACCGCCCGGGACGCCCGGTTGGGTGGCTCCGCACAGTGACGTTCAGAATAGCGGGCGTGGACGACAAGAGCCTGACCGAGAACAGCGCCGGCACCAACCGCACCAGCCTGTGGGGCGGCCGGTTCGCCGGCGGCCCCGCCGAGGCACTGGCGCGTCTCTCGGTCAGCGTGCAGTTCGACTGGCGCCTCGCTCCGTACGACCTGGCCGGCTCCCGTGCCCACGCGCGGGTGCTGGCCGGGGCGGGCCTGCTCGACCCCGACGAACTGGGGCAGATCCTCGCCGCACTGGACGACCTGGAGGCCGCCTGCGCCTCCGGGGCGTTCCGGCCCACGGTCGACGACGAGGACGTGCACACCGCCCTGGAACGGGGACTCCTGGAGCGGCTCGGCAGCCTCGGCGGCAAGCTGCGGGCGGGCCGGTCCCGCAACGACCAGGTCGCCACCGACCTGCGGCTCTACCTGCGTGACCACGCCCGTGGGGTGGCGGCCCGGCTGGTCGAACTGGCCGACGCACTGACCGAGCAGGCCGGACGGCACCTGGACACGCCGGCTCCCGGCATGACCCACGTGCAGCACGCCCAGCCGGTCTCCTTCGGCCATTGGCTCCTGGCGCACGTGCAGCCGCTGCTGCGTGACCTCGAACGGCTGCGCGACTGGGACCACCGTACGGCGATCAGTCCGCTCGGTGCCGGTGCGCTGGCCGGCTCCGGCCTGCCGCTGGACCCGGTGGCGGTGGCCAAGGAGCTCGGCTTCCGGTCCTCGTTCGCCAACTCCATGGACGCGGTCGCCGACCGGGACTTCGTCGCCGAGTTCCTCTTCATCACGGCGATGATCGGCGTGCACCTGTCCCGCCTCGGCGAGGAGGTCGTGCTCTGGACCTCCCAGGAGTTCGGCTGGGTGGAACTCGACGACTCGTTCGCCACCGGTTCGTCGATCATGCCGCAGAAGAAGAACGCGGACATCGCCGAGCTGGCCCGGGGCAAGTCCGGCCGGCTGGTCGGTGGCCTGGTGGCGGTGCTGACCATGCTCAAGGGTCTGCCGCTGACCTACGACCGGGACATGCAGGAGGACAAGGAGCCGGCGTTCGACGCGGTGGACACGCTGCAGCTCCTGCTGCCCGCGCTCGCCGGCATGATCTCCACCATGACGGTCCGGGCCGACCGGCTCGCCGCCGCCGCCCCGGTCGGCTACTCGCTCGCCACCGAGGTCGCCGACTGGCTGGTCCGCCGGGGCGTGCCGTTCCGTGACGCGCACGAGGTGACCGGTCGTCTGGTCGCCCTCTGCGTGGCCCGCGAGTGCGCCCTGGACGAGGTTTCCGATTCCGACCTCGCCCTGGTCAGCGAGCACCTCGACCCGGAGGTCCGCAGCGTGCTGTCGGTTCGTTCGGCGCTGGCGGCCAGGACCACACCCGGTTCCACCGGCCCGGGCCCGGTCGCCGACCAGCTCGCCGCCGCCACCGAGCAGCTCGACGGCTGGCGCCGATGGGCAATCGAGCAGGTCGTCCCGCGCTGAGCGAACAAAGGTCGTCCCGCCGAACGGCCAGCCCCGGTCGGCCAGGCCTCAGGATCGGCAACCAGACCCCTGGATCGGCAACGCGCGGCGTGGGTCGGCAACCTGCGACGTGGATCGGCAACCTGCGACGTGGATCGGCAACGCGCGACGTGAGTCGGCAACCAGCGACGTGAATCGGCAACAGCAACGCCGATCGACGACTGCGGCGCCGTAGGCGTCACCATCCGGACCGGCCTGAGGGCCGGTCCGGATGGTATGACCGCATAACCTCGCCCCATGAGTGAGTGGCACGAGCGGTACGACTGGTTCGACGACCGGCGCAAGCACTGGCGGCGCGACAGCGCCCGGCCGGTCATCGTAGAAGCCTTCCGGCCCGGGGCCGACGAACCCCGCCCGACGATCCTGCTCTCGCACGGCACCGGAGCCGCCGTGGTCGCCGATTCGGTCACCTTCTTCACCGCGCACCTCGGCCAACCCCGGCCCCGCCCCTGAACCGAAGCCCGCCGACGACGAGTTCGGCCTACCGGCCGGGCTCCTTCCGTACGGGTGATGGGGGCTCGACGCCGCCGCGGGGCAGGGCCGAGACGCGTACGAGCGCGTCGAGTTGGCCGAGCGGGGTGCCGTCACGGGCGAGTTGCTGGCCGCTGACCCAGACCCACTCGTCGTCGTAGTAGCTGGACAGGTCGTCGCGTACCGCCTCGACCCGGAGGAACAGGGTGAAGCCGCCGTAGCGCCAATCCTCCTTGGCCAACCGCAACACGGTGCCGGCCGGTACGTGTGGTGGGGAGGGCGTGGCGTCCATCAGAACCGCCGGGTCGCGGCGTTGCGTCGTACGCCCAGGGTGGAGCAGGCGGGGCAGCTAAGGCTGCTGCCGCAGGCGGCGCACCAGCGTCGGGATGCCCGGTACGCGTACAGGCCGGCGATGAAGCCGACCGTCATGCCGCTGATCGCTGTCACGGTGACGAGCACGACAAGCCCTCCGTCCATCGACCGGAACCGGCGGCGCGGGGCGCCGCCGAGGGTATTGGCGACAGAAGGTAACAATGCGGGTAACACGCCGTGAGCTGCAAGGTTTCGTCAGCGGATACCGAGCGAGTGAGTCGTTCGCGCCATGAATCATCTCCATTCGCTCACCTCACGCGGCCTCGGTCGGCCCGGCCCCCACCACGTCGATGCCGGGGGCGGCGGGTAGGACCGGCTCCGGCTGTGCTGTGCTGATCCCGTGATCGACCGCGCGCGTACCGACCTGGCCACGTTGTTGGCCGGGCCGCTGTTGCCGGCGGCGCGCGGCCTGCTGAACTGCACCCTCTCCGCTGGCGGCGTCACCGTCCGTCTCACCGAGGTCGAGGCGTACGCGGGGACCGGCGGGGACGCAGCCTCGCACGCACACCGCGGACGTACGCCCCGCAACTCGGTGATGTTCGGCCCAGCCGGGTACGCCTACGTCTACTTCACCTACGGCATGTACTGGTGCATGAACGTGGTGACCGGTACGGAGGGGGAGGCGTCGGCCGTACTCCTGCGGGCGGGTGAGGTGGTCGACGGGCTCGACGTGGCGCGGAGCAGGCGGACCGCCGTACGCCGGGATCTGGATCTTGCTCGTGGTCCGGCCCGGCTCTGCGCGGCGCTCGGGGTGGACCGCGCGGCCTACGGGCTGTTCCTGCTCGACGACGGCCCGGTACGCCTGGCACCGCCCGCCGATCCGGTGCCGTCGGCGGCGATCGCGGCCGGGCCACGGGTCGGGGTGACCGGCGCCCACGACCTGCCGTGGCGGTTCTGGCTGGCCGGCGACCCGACGGTGAGCACCTACCGCCGCCACGTGCCCCGCAAACCCTGATTCTGTCCCGCCCGCACAGGGTCGGCCGACTCCTGCGATCCACCTGTCGCAGACGCGACTGGGCTCGCCCCGGATGCGGGGGTGGCGCGGCCCGTCAAGGCTGGGATGGCCAGCGCGATGCGGCGCGTGGGCGAGGGACGGATGGAGGAGCCATGTACGACCGGAATGCACACAGTGGTGGGACGAGACGCGGCCTGGCTGTGGTGTTGGCGGCGGCGATGGTGGCGTGGACGTTCTCCCCGGTGGCCGCCTGGGCGGACTCCGGATCGGCGGAACTGGCACTGCCGGCGCCGACCGGACCGCTCCCGGTCGGCCGGACCACCCTGCACCTGGTCGACCGGGAACGGAGCGACCCCTGGGTGGCGGACCAGCGACGTGAGCTGATGGTGTCGATCTGGTACCCGGCGGCCGGCGTACGGGGTCCGCGGGCGCGGTACGTCAGCGCGGCGGAATCCGAGCTGATCCTGGCCGCCCGAGAGGTGACCGGCGAGCCGGCGGACGTGCTGAGCACCACCCGTACCCATGCCCGGCTCGACGTCCCGGTGCTGTCCCGGGGGCGGCTGCCGCTGGTGGTGCTCTCGCCAGGCTTCGCGCTGCCGCGTACGTCGCTGACCGGACTGGCCGAGGAACTGGCCAGTCACGGGTACGTGGTGGCCGGAATCGATCACAACCACGAGTCGGTGGCCACCACGTTTCCGGGTGGTCGGATCACCGAATGCCTGGCCGGGGACCTGGATCCGGACGGGCCGACCGTGGCCGGTGACCGGGCCACCGACGTGTCGTTCGTGCTCGACCGGCTGACCGGTCCGGCTTCGCCCTGGTGGGGCGGTTGGGTGATCGACCCGTCCCGGATCGCGGTGGTGGGGCACTCGATGGGTGGCGCCGCCGCGGTCCGGTCGATGCTGGCCGACCGGCGGATCCGGGCCGGGGTCAACCTGGACGGGGCTTTCCAACCAACCCTCGACCGGGAACTCGACCGACCGGTTCTGATCGTCGGGGCGGCGGAACGGGGCCGGCCACCGGGGAACCCGGACTGGACCGAAAGCTGGTCCCGGCTCACCGGTTGGAAACGCTGGCTCGGCGTGGACGACATGTCGCACACCTCGTTCACCGACTTCGCCCCGCTGGAGGAACAGCTCGGTCGTCGCCTCCAGCCGCTGCCGGCGCGGCGATGTGTCCAGATCACCCGTGCGTACGTCACCGCGTTCCTCGACGAGCACCTGCGCGGGCGCTCACCGTCGGTACTCGACGGACCCACACCCGAATTCCCCGAGGTGCGCTTCTGGCACCCGTGACGCGGCTGGTGGTCCGTCGGGCCGTCAGCTCCGCCTGGTCGCCGAACCTGCTGGAAACGGTCACGTTGTCGCGCCGCTTGGACCGAGCTTCGGGGCCCGTGCGACCGACTCGGCATCGGCTGAGGCAGGCAGACCTGAGGCAGGCAGACCTGAGGCAGGCAGAACAGGACCGGGCGAGGAAGACGACGAGGAGGACGACACGGAGTCGGAAGCGGCGGTGCCCGCTCGGTAACGGTGGCCGGCGACGGCGGCGAAGGTGACCTCCGGGCCGTCGCGGACCACCGGTACGGACCGACCCGTTCCCAGGTCGACCACGGGCGCGGTGAGCAGCAGCGGACTGCGTACGGTCAACTCGCCCGAGCTGCCCGCCGTGACCACGATCCGGATCGCGGCCCGGTCCCGCCACCCCACGTCGACGGTGGCGTTGCCGCGTGCTCGCAGCCCGGTGACCGACCCGGCCGCCCATCCGCTCGGCAGCGCCGGCAGTACGTCGATCACGTCGTGCTGGCTCTGCAGCAGCATCTCGGCCATGCCGGCGACCGCACCGAGGTTCCCGTCGATCTGGAATGGCGGGTGGGTGTCCCAGAGGTTCGGCAGCGTGCTCTCACGCAACTGCTCGCCCAGCAGCCTGCGGGCCCGGTCGCCGTCGCGCAGCCGGGCCCAGAAATTGATCTTCCAGGCCTTGCTCCAGCCGGTGCCGCCGTCGCCCCGCGCCTCCAGCGTCACCCGGGCGGCGTCGGCCAGCCCCGGATCACCCGATCCGCGCACCGGATCAGCGGGTACGCGCAACTGCCGGCCGGGGTGCAGCGCGTACAGGTGCGAGACGTGCCGGTGGGTGTCGGTACGGCTGTCCCAGTCGCCCTTCCACTCCTGCACCTGACCCCAGCAGCCGATCCGCAGCCCCGGATCGAGGGCGTCGAGTGCTGCCCGCAGCCGCCCGCGCAGCACCGGGTCCCGGTCGAGCAGGGTGGCGGCGGCCAGGGTGTCGGCGAGCAACTCCCGGACGATCTGCTGCGACATCGCCGCCCCGGCGGTGAAGTCGCCGTGCTCGGGGGAGTAGCTCGGTGACACCACCAGGGTGCCGTCGCGCGGATCGGTGTGCAGGTTGGCCAGCCAGAACCGTGCCGCCTCCACCATCACCGGGTACGCCCGCTCGCGCAGGAAGTCGAGGTCGCGGCCAAACCGGTAGTGGTCGTAGAGGTGGTGGCTCAGCCAGGCGTTCGCCTCGGGGAACCAGAACGCGGTCGGCCAGTCGTGCACACCCGTGTAGCCGTACGGGGTGGTCTCGTTCTGGACCACCCAGCCGGGGGAGTCGAACAGGGTCAGGGCGGACCGCCGGCCGGGAGCGCGCAGCGCGTCGACGAAGTCGAACAGCGGCTCGGCGGTCTCGGCCAGGTTGGTGGCCTCCGCCGGCCAGTAGTTCATCTGGAGGTTGATGTTGACGTGGTAATCCGCGCTCCAGGCCGGACTGACCGAGTCGTTCCACACTCCCTGCAGGTTCGCCGGCAGTGAGCCGGACCGCGACGAGGAGATCAGCAGGTAACGCCCGTACGCGAAGAAGAGCGCCTCCAGGGCCAGGTCGGCGGCGCTGCCGCCGCCGGTGTAGCCGGCCCGCAGCCGGTCGGTGGTCAGGTCGGGCATCCGTGCCCCGAGGTCGAGCCTGACCCGGTCGAACAGGGTGGTGTAGTCGCCCAGGTGCGCCCGGCGCAGCGCGGTGAAGCCTTGCCCGGCCGCGTCGTCCACCGTCCGGCGCAGCCGTTCGTGCGGGTCGGCGCCACGGTAGTGCGGGTGCTCGGCGGCGTAGTCGGTGCCGGCGGCCAGGACGATGATGGCCTGGTCGGCGCCGGTGACGGTGATCCGGTCGGCGGCGCAGGTCCGGGTCCCGCCGTCGGTCACCACCCGCAGTTGCGACTCGTAGACCAGGCCGTTGTCGGGCAGCGCGCCCCGCACGGTCAGCCGGTCACCGGCGACGGTGACCGATCCGCCGACGTGCGGGCAGCGGTGTCGCAGCACGAACGAGACCTGCCCGTCCCGGTCGGCGGTCAACCTGATCACGATCACGTTCGCCGGGTGGCTGGCGAAGAACTCCCGCAGATGGCGCACGCCGTCGTGCCGGTAGCCCACCCGCACGGTCGCCTCGGTCAGGTCCAGTTCACGCCGGTAGCCGTCGACCCCGGCGGGCAGCCCGCTCGCCTCCGGAGCACCCGGAGACTCGTCGTACTCGAGGCCGGTCGGCTCCAGCAGGATCTCGCCGAAGGGCTGGTAGGCGCCGAACCCGGCCCGTGGTCCGGCCAGCACGGCCGCCACCGCCTCCGGCGGGACCCGGCCGTCGCGGTCGATCCTGGCGCGTACCTCGTCCAGCGCGGTCGGCCGGGGAAACACCCAGTCGCCGTTGCGGTACGGGCCGCCGTCACCACCCGGTCCGCCGGTCCACAGCGTCTTCTCGTTGTACGTCAACCGCTCGGTGCGTACGCCGCCGAACACGTTGGCGCCCAGCGCCCCGTTGCCGATCGGCAACGATTCGGTCTCCCAGTCCGTAGCCGGCCGGTCGTACCGCAGAGCGAGGGCCGGGTCCGACACGCGACCGGGGGAGGGCTGCGGTCCGACCCCCATCGGCCCTCCTACCTGCGTATTGACGCATCCGCGTGCGGTTTGCGGCATCGGCGATGAGTTCCGTCGATCCGGCCCATCCCGTCACACGGAGTTAACATTGGATGTATGGCTCAGTCAAGATAGGACGTACGGGCATTACCCCGAGCGCACAATCCGGTGTGGAGCGCAGTAGATGGGCCTAAACGCCCCGTCCTCGGCCTTGTGCGCTTGTCGATGGACTGATAGACATCCGATGTATGACGCGGGGAAACACCATCGACACAAAGGAACCGCTGCCGTGAAGCTCTTACGGGTCGGTCCACCCGGCGGCGAGCGCCCCGCCGTGCTGGCCGAGGACGGCACGCTCCTCGACCTCTCCGGTTCGATCACCGACTTCGACGGTGACTTCCTCGCCGACGGCGGCATCAACCGCGTACGCGGGCTGCTCGAACTGCGGCAGCCGCCGCTGCGCGGACGCGGACTGCGGCTCGGCCCGCCCCTGCGCCGCCCCGGAAAGATCGTCTGTGTCGGGCTGAACTACCACGACCACGCGCGCGAGACCGGCGCGGACGTACCCACCGAGCCGGTCCTCTTCCTCAAGGCCCCGGACACCGTCGTCGGAGCCTGCGACGAGGTGCTGGTGCCGCACGGCGGCGAGAAGACCGACTGGGAGGTCGAATTGGCCGTGGTCATCGGCAGGACCGCGCGGTACCTCCCCTCGGCCGAGGAGGCGATGGAGTGCGTGGCGGGTTATGCCATCTCGCACGACGTCTCCGAGCGCGCGTTCCAACTCGAACGCGGCGGCCAGTGGGACAAGGGCAAGTCCTGCGAGACGTTCAATCCGTTCGGCCCGTGGCTGGTCACCAAGGACGAAATCCCCGATCCCGGGCACCTCGGGCTGCGGCTCTGGGTCAACGGCACGCTGCGACAGAACGGGAACACCAAGGACATGATCTTCAACGTGCCGGAGATCATCCGCTACGTCAGCCAGTTCATGACGCTCTACCCCGGCGACATCGTCAACACCGGCACCCCGGCCGGCGTCGCGCTCGGCATGCCCGAGCCGAAGCCGTACCTGCGCCCCGGTGACGTGGTCGAGTTGGAGATCGACGGACTCGGTCGGCAGCGCCAGCGACTGGGGGTCGCGTGGTGAGCAGCCGTTTCGTCGCCCTGGACACGTACGACATCCGCTTCCCCACCTCGCGCGAGCTGGACGGCTCTGACGCGATGAACCCCGATCCCGACTACTCGGCCGCGTACGTCGTGCTGCGTACCGACGCACCCGACGACCACGAGGGACACGGCTTCGCCTTCACCATCGGCCGGGGCAACGAGGTGCAGGAGGCGGCGATCGCCGCGCTGCGCCCGTACCTGGTCGGCCGGCTGGTCAAGGACGTGCTGGACGACCTCGGCGGGCTCTGGCGCGAGCTGGTGCACGACTCGCAACTGCGCTGGCTCGGCCCGGAGAAGGGCGTCATGCACATGGCGATCTCCGCCGTGGTCAACGCCCTGTGGGACCTCAAGGCCAAGCGCGCCGGCATGCCGCTGTGGCAACTGCTCGCCTCGATGACCCCCGAGGACCTGGTCGCGCTGGTCGACTTCCGCTACCTGACCGACGCGCTGACACCGGACGAGGCACTGGCGATCCTGCGTGCCGGTGCGCAGGGGCGCGACGAGCGGGTGGCCCGGCTGCTCGCCGAGGGCTACCCCGCGTACACCACCTCGCCCGGCTGGCTCGGCTACGACGACGACAAGCTGCGCCGGCTCTGCCGGGAGGCGATCGACGCCGGGTTCACCCAGATCAAACTCAAGGTCGGCGCCGACCTGGACGACGACATCCGGCGGATGCGGATCGCCCGGGAGACCTGCGGGCCGGACATCCGGATCGCGATCGACGCCAACCAGCGCTGGGACGTGGACGCCGCCGTCACCTGGGTGCAGGCGCTCGCCGAGTACTCGCCCTGGTGGGTGGAGGAGCCGACCAGCCCGGACGACGTACTCGGCCACGCGGCGATCGCCCGGCGGATCGCGCCGATCCCGGTCGCCACCGGCGAGCACGTACAGAACCGGGTGATGTTCAAACAGCTGCTCCAGCTCGACGCGGTCGCCTTCGTCCAACTCGACGCGGCCCGGGTCGCCGGGGTCAACGAGAACATCGCGATCCTGTTGCTCGCCGCCAAGTTCGGTGTCCCGGTCTGCCCGCACGCGGGCGGCGTGGGCCTCTGCGAACTGGTACAACATCTGTCGATGTTCGACTACGTCGCGGTGACGGGAACGATGGAAAACCGGATCATCGAGTACGTCGACCACCTGCACGAACACTTCGTCGACCCGGTACGCATCCGCAACGGCCGCTACCAGGCACCCACCACCGCCGGCTTCAGCTCCACCATGCACCCGCGCAGCCTCGCCGACCACGTCTACCCCGACGGTCCGGTCTGGAAGGTGGACCCGTCATGAGCGACATCGCCCAGGTCAGCCGCGAGTTCGACGGTCTGGTCGCCGCGGTCACCGGCGGCGCCTCCGGCATCGGGCTGGCCACCGCCCGGTTCCTCGCCGCCCGGGGAGCGCGGGTGGCCTGCCTCGACCTCGACCACACGGCCGTGCCCGAGCCGCTGTTCGGCGTACCCGCCGACGTCCGCGACGACAACTCGGTCCGGGCCGCGATCGACCGGGTGGTCGAGCGGCTCGGAGGGCTCGACATCCTGGTCAACAACGCCGGCATCGGTGCGGTCGGCACGGTGGAGAGCAACCCGGACGAGGAGTGGCACCGGGTCTACGACGTCAACGTGGTGGGTCTGGTCCGGGTGAGCCGGGCCGCCCTGCCCCGGCTGCGCGAGTCCCGCCACCCGGTCATCGTCAACACCTGCTCGATCGCCGCGCACGCCGGGCTGCCCAACCGGGCGCTCTACAGCGCGACCAAGGGCGCCGTGCAGGCGTTGACCGCCGCGATGGCGGCCGACCACGTACGCGAGGGGATCCGGGTCTGCTGCGTCAACCCCGGCACCGTGGACACCCCCTGGGTACGCCGTCTGCTCGCCGCCGCCGCCGACCCGGACGCCGAACTCGCCGCCCTGCAGGCCCGCCAACCCACCGGCCGGCTGGTCAGTGCGGACGAGGTCGCCGCAGCCATCGCCTACCTGGCCAGTCCGCTGGCCGGCGCGACCACCGGAACCGTGCTCGCCGTCGACGGCGGCATGCACGGGCTCCGGTTACCGGCACCACCGAAGTAGTCACGCACGCACCGAAGAAGAAGTACCCAAGCGACACCTGTCACCACGGTAAGCAACCTGTCACACGGTAAGACCAGCGCATCCCCACCCAGCGTTTCCGTCCCGACAGTGAGGATCACCATGGAACTGACCAGGCGCGCCGCGGTCACCGCGGCGCTGGTCGTCACCTTTGCCCTTACCGCCACCGGCTGCGGCGACTCCGCGGACACCTCCACCGGCGGTACGGGCGGCGACAAGCCGCCGATCGCCGTCGACCTGCCCCGCGCGGACTCGGACTTCTGGAACTCGTACGCGAAGTACATCCCGCAGTACGCGTCCGAAGAGGGCATCAACCTGATGGACCCGACCAACTCGCAGAACGACATCGCGAAGCTGGTTGCCAACGCCCAGGCCCTGACCAGCCAGGGCGCCAAGGCGATCGTGATGGCGCCGCAGGACACCGGTGCGATCGCCACCACCCTGGCCCAGCTGGAACAGAAGAAGATCCCGGTGGTGTCGGTCGACACCCGGCCGGACAAGGGCAAGGTCTTCATGGTCGTACGCGCCGACAACCGGGCGTACGGGCAGAAGGCGTGCGAGTTCCTCGGCGAGAAGCTCGGCGGCAACGGCAAGGTGATCGAGTTCCAGGGCTCGCTCTCCTCGGTCAACGGCCGGGACCGCTCCGAGGCGTTCGCCGAGTGCATGAAGACCAAGTTCCCGAACATCACGATCTTCGCCGAGCCGACCGAGTGGGAGGGCCCCAAGGCGTCCGCCGCGCTGCAGACCCGGCTCGCCCAGCACCCCGACATCAAGGGTGTCTACATGCAGGCCGGCGGCGTGTTCCTGGCCCCGACCCTGCAGCTGCTCCGGTCGAAGAACCTGCTGGTGCCGCCGACCGACCCCAAGCACATCTTCATCGTCTCCAACGACGGCATTCCGCAGGAGTTCGAGGCGATCCGCAAGGGTGAGATCGACGCGACCGTCTCCCAGCCGGCCGACCTGTACGCCAAGTACGCGCTCTTCTACGCCAAGGCCGCGGTCGAGAACAAGACCTTCAGCCCCGGCCCGACCGACCACGGCAGCACCATCGTCGACGTCGGCAACGGTCAGCTCGAAGACCAACTCCCGGCGCCGCTGGTCACCGCGGCCAACGTCGACGACGCCGGGTTGTGGGGCAACCAGGTCAAGAAGTGATGTCCGCAGCCGACAACCAGAACAGTGTCGCCGTGCCCGGGGCCACCGCCCCGGGCACGGGCGCGGCACCCGGCGTGGCCGTCGAGGCGGTCGGCGTCAGCAAGCGGTTCGGTGCCACCACGGCGCTGGCCGACGCCGGAATCTCGATCACCACGGGCGAGACGCATGCCCTGGTCGGACGCAACGGCGCCGGCAAGTCCACCCTGGTCTCGATCCTCACCGGCCTGCAACGGCCGGACAGCGGCGAGGTCCGCTTCGGTGGCGAGCTGGCACCGCCGCTGTCGGACCGGAACGCCTGGCGGCGCCGAGTCGCCTGCGTGTACCAGAAGTCGACCATCATCCCGACGCTCAGCGTGGCGGAGAACCTCTTCCTCAACCGGCAGGCCGAACGCGGCCCGATCGCCTGGCGGCAGCTTCGCCGCCGGGCCGGTGACCTGTTGGAGGAGTTCGGCCTGGCGGTCGATCCGGGCCGGCTCGCCGGTGACCTGAACGTCGAACAGCGGCAACTGGTGGAGATCGCCCGCGCCCTCTCCACCGGTGCCCGGTTCATCATCCTGGACGAACCGACCGCGCAGCTCGACGGCGTCGCCATCGAGCGGCTCTTCGACCGGTTGCGCAGCCTGTCCGCCGCCGGGGTGACCCTGCTGTTCATCTCGCACCACCTGCAGGAGGTGTACGAGGTCTGCGACACGGTGACGGTGCTGCGCGACGCCCGCTGGGTGCTCACCCGCCCGGTCGCCGAACTTGGCCGGGAGGCGCTGGTCGAGGCGATGACCGGGGAGGCCGTCGGCCTGGTGACCGGCACCGCCCGGCCACCGTTGCCGGCGGACACGCCGGTCAGCCTGCGGGTCGACGGGCTGCGTCTGGGCGATGTCTACGGGGACATCGACCTCGAGGTGCGCTCCGGTGAGATGGTCGGTGTGACCGGCTCCGGTAGCAGCGGCAAGGTGTCGCTGGCCGAGACGATCAGCGGTCTGCGCCGTGCCGACACCGGCACGGTCGTGGTCGGCGACCGGGTCGTACCGCCGGGCAGTGTGCCGGCGGCACTGGCCGCCGGGATCGGCACGGTGCCCCAGGACCGGCACCGCGAGGGGCTGATCCCGTTGCTCAGCATCGCCGAGAACGCCACCCTGCCGATCAACGGCAGCTTCGGGCCGGCCGGCCTGATCGTCCCGAAACGCCGGGCCGCCGCCGCCGATCGCATGATCGAGCGCTACGACATCAAGGCGCCCGGCCCGGACGCACCGGTGAACAGCCTCTCCGGCGGCAACGCCCAGAAGGTGGTGCTGGCCCGGGCGCTCTCCACCGATCCCCGGGTGCTGGTGCTGATCAACCCGACCGCAGGGGTGGATGTGCGGTCCAAGGAATCACTGCTCGGTGCCGTACGCGACGCGGCCGCCGCCGGCACCGCGGTGCTGATGGTCTCGGACGAGCTCGACGACCTGCGTACGTGTGACCGGGTCCTGGTGATGTTCCACGGTCGGGTGACCCGGGAGCTGGCACCCGGCTGGGCGGACGCCGACGTCGTCGCCGCCGTGGAGGGAGTGGCCGCGGAACAGCCGGCGGCCCCGGAAGGAGCACAACAATGACCGGTACCACCACCGCCACCGTGGCGCCCCCCACGGTGGCCGCCGGACGCCGGCTGCGCCTGGCCCGCCTGCGCGATCTCGCGCTGGTGCCCGCGATCCTGGTGCTGATCCTGGTCGGCGCGCTGGTCGATCCGGTGTTCCTGAGCACCGCGAACATCATCAACGTGTTGCAGCAGCAGACCGAGCTGTCCCTGCTGGTGCTGGCCGAGGCGATCATCCTGATCGGTGGGAAGTTCGACCTGTCGCTGGAGTCGACCGTCGGGTTGGCGCCCGCGCTCGCGGTCGCGCTGGTGATCCCGGCCGCCAGCAACGGCCTCGGTACGGACTGGCCGACCACCTTCGCCATCCCGATCTGCCTGCTCATCGGGTTGCTGGTCGGCGCGTTCAACGGGATGCTGATCCTGCGGCTCGGGCTGTCGGCGTTCATCGTGACGCTGGGCATGCTGATCGTGCTGCGGGGGCTGCAGATCGGCATCACCGGTGGACAGAACCTGTTCGAGTTGCCGCCGTCGGTGCTCTACCTGGGCAACGCGCTGTGGCTGGGGCTGCCCGCCTCGATCTGGCTCTGCGGGGTGCTGTTCGCGGTCGGCATCGTCGTACTCGGGTTCTTCCGGTCGGGCCGGTCGATCTACGCCGTCGGTGGTAACGCCGACGCGGCCCGGGCGGCGGGTATCCGTACCGACCGGGTGGTGTTCATCGTGTTCATGGTGGCCGGTGTGCTGGCCGCGCTGGCCGGGCTGCTGATGACCGGTCGGCTCGGCTCGGTCGCCGCCGCCCAGGGGCAGGGCATGATCTTCACCGTGTTCGCCGCGGCGGTGATCGGCGGGGTGAGCATGGACGGTGGCAAGGGCACCCTGTTCGGTGCACTCTGCGGTGTGATCGTGCTCGGTCTGATCAACAACATCCTGACCCTGGCCGGGGTCTCCGCACAGTGGATCCAGGCCATCTACGGCCTGATCATCCTGGTCGCCCTGCTGCTGGCCCGGTTGACCACCGGCAAGGCGCAGGACTGACGCCTCCGGCGGTCGCGGGTTCCGTCACTTTCCCCCGGCACCCGCGACCGCCGGACCGATCACCTGCGGGCCAGCAGCTCACGTCCGGACAGCACCCTCGCGTCCGCGCGGCGCCGGTCCCAACCACCGTCCCCCGATCAGGGACAGCACCAGGATCGCGGTCGCCGCCAATGTGATGCTCGCCCCCGCAGCCACGTCGTACGCGCTCGACGCCAGCAGCCCGACGACCCCGCTGACCGCGCCGAACACCATCGCCAACGCGGTGACGACGCCGATCCGGTCGGACCAGGCCCGGCCCGCCGCCGCGGGTGCGACGACCAGCGCCAGGGTCAGGATGGTGCCGACCACCGGCACGACCGCGACGATCACCAACTCGATCAGCACCAGTAGCACCAGGTCGACCAGTCCGGGGCGGTAGCCGGCGGCGCGGGCGCCGACCCGGTCGAAGCCGACGAACAGCAGTGGCCGGGCACCGATGGTCAGCACCAGCGCGACCACGCCCAGCACGGCCGCGATCATCAGCAGGTCACCGGTGGACACGGTGAGGATCGAACCGACCAGGAACGACGACAGGTCCCGGCTGAAGCCGTTCTGGGTGGCGACCAGGCCGATCCCGATCGCGAAACCACCGGCGAGGATCACCCCGGTCGCCGCGGCGGCGTCCTGCCCCCGGGCCCGACTCAACGCGGCCACCCCGATGGCGACGACCAGGCCGGCGACCGCGCCGCCGAGGTAGATGTTCAGCCCGATGATGCTGGCCGCGACCACACCGGGAAAGGTGGCGTGGCTCATCGCCATGGTGAAGAAGGAGAGCCGGCGCAGCACCACCTGCACCCCGATCAGCCCGGCGAGCAGGCCGACCAGCACCGCCGCCACCATGGCCCGGTGCAAGACGTCGTCGAACCAGCTCATCGGTGCACCAGCCCGCCCGGTCCCGGCACGGCGGCTGACGTACCCCGGACGGTTGTCGCCCGTCGTCGGGCCCGGCAGGCGCGCAGCGCGCCGACCGGCAGCGCCAGCAGGTACGCCGCGACCAGCGCCAGCACGACCGCGGAGGCCGAAGTGAGTCGCAGGCCGTGGTCGACCGACGCGGTCCAACTCGCCAGCAGGCCCAGGTAACCCGCGCCGAGGGTGACCCCGACGCCGATCGCCGCCATGGCGAGCAGCCGGTCGGTGAGCAGCCGCGCGGTCGCGGCCGGCACCAGCAGCAGGGCGACCACGAGTACGGTGCCCACGGCGCGGACGGCGGCGACCACGACCAGGGCGACGATCACGTTCAGCCAGGCGTCGAGCCATCCGATCCGGTAGCCGGCCGCGGCGGCACCGACCGGGTCGAAGGCGCGGAAGATCAACAGTCGGGCGCTGACCGCAAGCAGGCCCAGCACCACGATCGCGAGCACCCCGGTCTGCACGAGCTGCGCCCGGCTGACGGTGAGCACCCGCCCGAACAGCAACGAGGTCAGGTCGGCGGTGTACGACGAGCGACGGGAGACCAGGATGACGCCGACGGAGAACATCGCGGTGAGCATGACCGCGATCGCCGCGTCCTCGCTGAGCCGACCGTGCCGGGTCAGCAGGCTGAGCGCGAGCGCGGTGACCAGGCCGGCGACGAGCGCCCCACCGAAGATGCCCTCCACTCCACCGGCCAGGTAACCGACCACCACGCCGGGGAAGACGGTGTGGGTCAGCGCGTCCGCGACGAAGGAGAGCCGGCGGACGAAGACGAACACGCTCACCGGCCCGCACATCAGCGCCAGCAGCGCCAGTTCCGCGAGCGCGCGGGCCATGAACGGGGCGTCGAACGGGTCCACCAGCAGGCCGCGCATCAGGGCTCGACCAGCATCGTGGCGCCGCCGTCCAGTTCGACCGCGTGGTTGCCGTACGTCTGTCGCAGCAACGCGGGGGAAAGGACCTCCTCGACCGGGCCGAAGCCGTACTGCCGTCCGTTGAGCAGGCACACCGTGTCGCAGGCGTCCCGGGCGATGCCCAGGTCGTGAGTGCTGACCACCAGCGCGGTGCCGGCCGTCCGCAGTTGCGCCATCACCCGCAGGATCTCCTCCTGGCTGGGCGCGTCGAGGCCGTTGAACGGTTCGTCCAGCAGCAGCAGGCGTGGCTGCGCCGCGATCGCGCGGGCGAGCAGCACCCGTTGCCGCTGTCCGCCGGAGAGCAGACCGAACCGGGTACGGGCCCGGTCGGCCAGCCCGACCCGGTCGAGTGCCTCGGCGGCGATCCGCCGGTCGGCCCGCCCGGGTGGCCGCAGCCAACCGGTGTGCCGGTGACGCCCCATCAGGACGACCTGGCCGGCGGTCACCGGGAAGTCGGCGTCCAGGCTGTCGATCTGTGGCACGTACGCGGCCCGACCGCGCGAGCGCGCGGGTGGCTGGCCGAGGATGGTCAGTGAGCCGTCGAGCACCTGGGCGAGGCCGAGGACCGCTTTGATCAGCGTGGACTTCCCGGCGCCGTTCGGGCCGACCAGGGCGAGTGCGTCTCCCGGCGACACCGCCAGGTGCACACCGGTGAGCACGGCACGGCCGGCGTAGCCGACGCTGGCCTGGGAGAACCGCAGGGCAACGTCGGCCGCCGGTACGCCATCAGGCGACTCAGCCACCAAGTGCCTTCACGATCGTGTCGGTGTTGTGTTCCTCCGCGCCGAGGTAGGTGCCCTGTGGCGTGCCCTCGGTGCCGAGGCTGTCCCCGTACAGCGCGTCCTCGCCGCCGACCACCTTGACGCCGGCCTGCTGGGCGATCGCCTCGGCGCTCTTCGGCGGCAGCGAGCTCTCACTGAAGATCGCCTTGGTGCCGGTGGCCTTGATCTTGGCAACCAGGTCGGTGAGTTGGGAGGCGGAGAGTTCCGCGCTGGTGTCCATGCTGGGGATGACGGAGCCGACGAATTCGAGCCGGTAGCGGTCGATGTAATAGCCGAAGGCGTCGTGGTTGGTCACCAGTTTGCGTTGGTCGACCGGCAGCGCCTCGAACTTCTTCGTGTTCTCGGCGTCGAGTGCGTCGAGCTTCGCGGCGTAATCCTGGTAGTTCTTCCGGTACGTCGCCGCCCGGCCGGAATCGGCGGCGACAAACGCCTTTTCGATGTTCTCCGCCATGATTTTGGCGTTCAACGGGTTGTGCCAGATGTGCGGGTCGCCCTCGGCCATCTCCTCGTCGTCCGGGTCGCCCTTGCGCAGGGTGACCCCCTGGCTGGTGTCCACGACGGTGCCTTCGAAGCCGGCCGCCTCGATCGTCTGGTCCAGCCACTTCTCCATTCCCACACCGTTCTTGACGACCACGGAAGCGGTACTGATGGCCTGGATGTCGGCGGGAGTGGGTTCGTACTCGTGCGGGTCGACGTTCGGTTTGATGAGCTGGGTCACCCGCACTCCGTCGCCGCCCACATTGCGTACGAAGTCGGCCACCTCCGGCGTGGTCGCCACAACCGACAACTTCTGCCCGTCGGTCGGGGACGCGGCCGTACCGTCGTCGCTTCCGGAACCGCACGCGGCCACGGCGGATACCGTCGTGACCGCGATCACCGCCCGGATCGCCCAGGATGCTGACGCTCTCAACAATGCCTCCCTCGTTATCTCGACGAAGGAGACGCTAGTGGTTTTCATTTTCATCGTCTAATGGAGTCATTAGCACCCGAGCATGCGACGAGCACACGCAACGCCGCCGTGGGGAACCAACTCCCCACGGCGGCGTGAGCTCCGGTTCCGGCCCGGCCGGACCTCGGATCAGACCGGCGTCGCCTCCGATGGCCGCTGCTCGGTGGCTGTCGACTCCAGTTGCTCCGCGTCCCGGTTGGCCCGGTACTGCTTGATCGAGTACGCCAGCGCCCCCGCCCACACCAGGTAGATCACCGCATAGAAGGTGTAACGCGTGGCGTCCGAGGCATCGATCCAGTCGCTGCGCAGCAGCGAGCGGGTGTTGGTGAGGATGATGACGCCACCGACCGCGGAACCGAGGATCCGGGGCGGGATGTGCCGGACCAGCCAGGCGGCGATCGGCGCCGCGATCACGCCACCGATCAGCAGTGCCGCCACCCAGCCGAAGTCGATGTTCTCGCTGCCGATCCCGACCAGGAAGCCGAGGCTGGCCGCGATCGCGACCAGGAACTCGCTGGTGTCGATCGACCCGATCACCTTGCGCGGTTCCATCCGGCCACTGGCCAGGATGGCGGGAGTGCCGACCGGCCCCCAGCCACCGCCACCGGTGGCGTCGACGAATCCGGCGACCACACCCAGCGGCCCGAGGAAGCGCTTGCGCAGCGGCTGGCCGAGTCGGTCACGCGGGATGCCGAACGCGGTGAAGCGGACCAGGATGTAGATGCCGAGCACCAGCAGGATGAGCGCCATCACCGGCGCGGCGACCTCGGTGGACAGTCCGGACAGGAAGGTCGCACCAGCGAACGCCCCGACCGCACCAGGTATACCGATCTTCGCGACGACCTTCCAGTCGACGTTGCCGAACTTCCAGTGCGAGGCGCCCGAGGCGAGCGTGGTGCCGATCTCGGCCAGGTGGACGGTCGCGGAGGCGGCGGCCGGGTTGGTGCCGATCGCCAGGAGCAGGGTGGTGGAGGTGACGCCGTAGGCCATGCCCAGGCTCCCGTCCACGAGTTGGGCGCCGAGGCCCACCAGGGCGAGAAGGAGGAGTTTGCGCACGGTGGTTCCTTTCCCTGCGGTCAGTCGCCGGTGGCGTGCGTGGGGGTCCGGCGCGAGGAACAGGACACGGGCGAAGTTGTTCCCTACTTAGTTGATAGGGATTGTGAGGGACGGCGATCCTCAGGTCAAGAGCGGTCGATCGGATGATCGGACGGTTCCCCGTCGCCTGCCGTGCGCCGGCAACGGCACGCCGACGCCCGTCGGCAGCCGCCGGGCCGAGACACGCTCCTCCGGTCCGGGGTACGCGCGCCACCGCCCCAACCCCCGGGTACGCACACCAACGCGCCGATCCCGGCTACGCACACCACCCCGCCGATCCCGGGTACGCGCGCCACGGCGCCGGCCGGGGCATGGCTGTGTGCGTACCCGGAGGTCGGGCTCGGGTTACGGAGAGCGGGTGACTACCCGGCGGCCGGTGGCGCGGGGGTCAGATTCTGCAGGCGGACCTGGCCGCGTGCGACCAGCCGGCCCCCGGCGTCGGTGATGTCGACCTGCCACAACTGCTGGCTGCGACCCTGGTGCACCGGGGTCGCGACCGCCGTCAGTTCACCCTCGCGCACCGCGCGCAGGAAGTCGGTCTGGTTCGACACCCCGACCACCTGGCCCCGGTCACCCCACCAGATCGCGCCGCCGATGCTGCCTGCGGTCTCGACCACCGAGCTGTAGACGCCGCCGTGCTGGATCCCGTACGGCTGGTGCAGATCCGGCCCGCAGTCCCAGGTGATCACCACGCGCTCCGGCGTCGCCTCGTCGAGCCGCAGGCCGAGCAGGCCGGCGAAGCCGCCGGTCAGTTCAGAGAAATCCACGGCTGCTCCTCCTCGACCGGCCCGACGGGCTCCGGCGGTGATCATCCGCCGGCCACCCTACCGGTCCGGATAACCGGGTGGGGCCCACCAGGCCCGATGGGGGAGAATCCCTCCGTGACCGATAGCAGCACCGTGACCGAGAGCAGCGCCGCGTCCGCCGGGTCGACCGGGTCGGGACCGCTGATCGACGACCTGCAATGGCGGGGCCTGATCCAGGACTCCACCGGCCTGGACGAACTGCGGGCGCAGTTCGACAACGGGACGGTGACCTTCTATGTCGGCTTCGACCCGACCGCGCCGAGCCTGCACGTCGGCAACCTGATGCAGATCGCCACCGCGCGCCGCTTGCAACTGGCCGGAAACCGCCCATTGCTGCTGGTGGGGGGCGCGACCGGGCAGATCGGTGACCCCAAGGAGAGCGCGGAGCGGTCGCTGAACCCACCCGAGGTGGTGGCCAGCTGGGTGGAGCGGATCCGCGAGCAGCTCTCGCCGTTCGTCAGCTACACCGGTGACAACGCCGCCCAGCTCGTCAACAACCTCGACTGGACCGGTGTCATGTCGGTGGTCGAGTTCCTGCGGGACGTCGGCAAGCACTTCCCGGTCAACAAGATGCTCGCCCGCGAGGTGGTACGGGCCCGGCTGGAGAGCGGGATCAGCTACACCGAGTTCAGCTACCAGCTCCTCCAGTCGCACGACTACTACGAACTGCACACCCGGTACGGCTGCCAGCTGCAGTTCGGCGGCTCGGACCAGTGGGGCAACATCACCGCCGGGGTCGACTACATCCGTCGCCGCGGGGCGGGGCCGGTGCACGCCTTCGTGACCCCGCTGGTCACCAAGGCCGACGGCACCAAGTTCGGTAAGAGCGAGGGTGGCGCCGTCTGGCTCGACCCGACCATGACCAGCCCGTACGCCTTCTACCAGTTCTGGATCAACGCGGCCGACCAGGACGTCGGCCGCTACCTGCGCTACTTCAGCTTCCGCTCGCACGCGGAGATCGAGGAGTTGGAGCGGGCGACGGCGGAACGGCCGCAGGCCCGGTTGGCTCAGCGGGCGCTGGCCGAGGAGCTGACCACGCTGGTGCACGGGGAGGAGGAGACCCGGCAGGCGGTCGCCGCCAGCCAGGCCCTGTTCGGTCGGGGCTCGCTGGACGAACTCGCCCCGCAGACGTTGCGGGCCGCGCTCACCGAAGCCGGACTCGTACGCCTCGCCGAGCTGCCGTCCGTTGCCGTGTTGCTCAAGGAGGCCGGTCTGGTCGCCAGCCTGAACGAGGCCCGTAGGGCGATCAGCGAGGGTGGTGCGTACGTCAACAACGAGCGGGTGTCGGATGTGGACGCCGAGGTGGGGCCGCAGTCGTTGCTGCATGGGCGCTACCTCGTACTGCGCCGGGGCAAGCGCACCTTCGCCGGCATCGAGCTGGCCGTTTAGTCGCGTCTGCTGATGTGACGGGGAACGCGCCCGGCGGATTTGACGATCAATCCGCCGGGCGCGTAACTTTCTGTCTGCCCGCAGGGGAACGGACAGAAACGGTGTGAACAACACCGGAAGGCCGGAACTGCGGGACAACCTCCAGGCTCTCGCGGCGGGCAACCGCCGGGTACGAGACTGGCGGGCGGAGCGACACGGACGATCTGCTGGTCGGGTCGATTTGGCGTCGCGAGACCGACCGGGTATGGTTGTGGGTCGGCAGGGAACCGGACGACGTGCGGGTGAGACCGCAGACAGGACGGCCTGCGAATCCTTCTGGGACTTCTACGGCGGGTCACCCGCCGTGACTTTCTGTGGGGACGAGTTAGACAAACCGGGAAATTCCGGTTTGACTCGGCGGAAACGACCGGGTAACGTAGTAAAAGCGCCGGGCGGGAACGCCGGGTGTTGAAGTGGGAGTGAAAAGCCCCGGGTTGTGGGCCCCTTGATTGGGGTTGGCGGTTCGGTGTGTGTTTGTTCTTTGAGAACTCAACAGGGTGCTTGATAAGCCAGTG
>NZ_JBFAPP010000044.1:0-26970 GCF_040676775.1 Micromonospora sp. NPDC049523
CCACCAATAACCAACTCACCCGGAACCCCAACCGGAACCGGCCGCAAACCCCGATCCACCACATACACCTGCGTGTTCCCGATCGGCGCACCCAACGACACCACACCCACCCCGACGGGTACCTCGGCGAACGTGGACCAAATCGTCGTCTCCGTCGGCCCGTACACATTCACCAACCGCGACACCCGCGACCGCAACTCCCGACCCAACCCCACCGGCAACTCCTCACCACCGGTCAACGCCACCACCGACCGAACATCAAAACCCGCATCAAGCAACATCCGCCACCCCGACGGCGTCGCCTGCACATGCGACACCCCCTCCACCCCCACCAGACGCACAACCGCCGCACCATCCCTCACCCGCTCCTCATCAACAAGGACCAGACGAGCACCGACCACCAACGGCAGGAACAACTCCAACCCACTGATATCAAACGACAACGACGTCAACCCCAACCACACATCGGAGGACCCACTCCCAAGCGCGTCCCGCATCGACAACAACAGGTTCGTCAACGCCGAATGCGGCACCCCCACACCCTTCGGCCACCCCGTCGACCCCGACGTATACAACAGATACGCCAAAGCGCCTGAATCAGACGAGTGCCCTAACGGCTCGGCGGACTCGGTTTCGATCTCCGCCGCATCCCGGTCCAACCACAACAATCGCCCCGCATCGACTTCGTCCACGGGGGTGCCGGCGTTCTGTTGTGTCACTACGAAGCCGGCGCGAGAGTCGGTGAGTAGCCACGACATCCTGGCCGGCGGCAGCCCAGGATCCAACGGCAGGTACGCCGCACCACACCGCCACACCGCCAACAAGGTCGCCACCACGTCCGGTGTCCGGTGCAGACGGACGCCGACCACGGCACCCGGCGCGACCCCCGACCGCCGCAGATACCGGGCAATCCGATTCGCCCGCTCGTCCAACGCCCGGTACGTCTGGGAACCCACCGCCAACGCGCCCGGAGCCGCAGCCACCCGCGCCCCGAACAACGACAGAACCGTCCCCGAGTACGGACGACGCACCCCCTGACCCCGCGCCAGCACCGACCGCAACCCCACCGCATCATCCATCGGCAGCTCCGACACCCGCCGATCCACATCCTCCGTACACGCCCGCAACAACACCTCGAACCGACGCAACATCGCCGCGACGGTCTCCTCGGTGAACAGTCCGGTGTCGTAACGCGCCGTCATCGCCAGACCGGTGGGGGTGATCCAGGCGTCCACCACCAGGTCGAACAGGGTCTGCACCACACCGACGGTGAATGGGCCACCGGACACTCCGGGCAGCACGGAGACCTTCGACTGACCCTGGGTGTGCAGCACGAACATCGTCTCGAACAACGGCGTACGGCTCACGTCTCGGGTCACGTCCAGCTCGCTCACCAACCGCTCGAACAACACCTCCTGGTGTGCGTACGCCTCCAGCGCGGTGCTCCGGGTGCGCCGCAGCAGCTCGCGTACGGTCGGATCACCGGAGAGGTCACCCCGGAGCACGAGGGTGTGCACGAAGTACCCCACGAGCGGTTCCAGTTCGGCGCGGGAACGACCGGCGCTGGCCGTACCGACGCTCACGTCGTCCTGACCGGCGTGCCGCCCCAGCAACACCTGGTAACCGGCGAGCATCACCATGAACAACGTGCACCGCTGGACCCGGGCCAGCCGTTGCAGGCTGCTCGTGAGATCGCCGTCGAGGTTGTGCCGTACGCGTGCCGTGCGCGGGGTCTTGAACAGGGGCCTGGGCAGGTCGGTCGGCAGGGTGAGCGTGGGTACGTCGGCCAGCCGTTCCCGCCAGTACGCGAGATCCTGCTCCACCTTCCCGGCCGGCTGATCCGCCTGCTCACGAACGTAGTCGGCCCAACCGACCGGCAGCACCGGCAGCTCGGGCGGGGCACCGTCGAGCAGCGCGCCGTAGGCCGTACCGAGTTCGTCGAGCAGGATCGACTGTGAACTGCCGTCGAAGATCACGTGGTGGACGACCACGACGAGCACCCGGTCGTCGGCCGCCAGGGTCAGCAGGGCCGCCCGGATCAATGGTCCACTGGCCAGGTCGAACCGGGTGTCGAAGAGTTGGCGGCCGATCTCCCGGGCCCGCTCCTCACGCAGCGACTCCGGCTCCCCGGTCAGGTCCAGCCGTTCGAGGTCGAACGCACCTGGCTCGGCGATCACCTGCACCGGCACACCGGCACGGTCGAGGAACGTGGCACGCAACGCCTCGTGCCGGGAGGTGACCACGGCGAACGCCCGAGCCAGCAGATCGGGATCGACCGGTCCGCGCAGGCGCCGGGCGAAGGCGATGTTGTTCGGCTGTCCCGGGTCGAACCGGTCGAGGAACCAGAGGCGTTCCTGGGCCGGCGACAGCGGCAGCTCGGTCATGGTCACGCCACACTCCTCATCGACACGCGCGTCGGTTCGATTGACAACTGGCTGCCGCCACGGCCGGTGGTTATCGCCACGGCCAGGGCACGTTTCCGAATGCCGCCTCGACCAGCAGTCGCTCCAGGTCGCGCAGGAAACGCTCGATCGCGTCCGGGGGCAGGTGCGCGGTGTCCGCGGTGAGGGCCAGCCCCACCGCGCCAGGCCGGTCGACGATCTCGATCCGGGTACGCCAGGTGAAGGTGTCGAGCCCGTGCGTCCGCTCGAACGACGAGTGGGCCAGTGCCGCCCGTACCTCGGCTTCGCCGGTCGCCCGGCCGAACAGGTCGACGTCGGTGGAGAGCCGGATGTCGTTCAGGTAGAGGTGCGGACTCACCCCCACCGCGTACGGGTAACCGGCGGCCTGGAACGCCTCCCGGATCCTGATCGGGTCGTAGTACGCGTGCCGGTACGCGTCGAGCGCGGCCCGCCAGACCCGGGGCAGCAGATCCGCGAAGTCGGGCCGGTCGGCCAGGTCCACCACCACCAGCCCGAGCTGGTTGAGCTTCGCGATCGCGTCCCGGTAGCCCGCCATGGCCCGGTTGTTGGCCATCGTGTGGATGCCGACGACATCGTTGCCCGACCAGTTGGCGCAGACGATCGCGGTGGCCGCCAACAGCACGGTGGAGCTGGTGACCCGGTGCCGGTCGGCGACCAGCCGGATCGCGGTGTCGGCGGCCGGGGAGGTCAGCACCGCCCGTACCCATCGGGGTGTGAGCGGCGGACCGAGCCGGGGCAGGGTGTCCGCGGGGAGGCGGCCGAAGCTGTCGACCCAGTGGGCAACCGAACGTTCGGCCCGGCGGCGCTGGTCGACGTCCTGCTCCCGGCGGGCGATGTCGGCCGACTGCAGACCGGCCGGCGTCGCGAGGGTGCCACGTAACAGCAGCAGCCGCAGGTCCCGCAGCGCCATCTCGGCGGCCTGGAAGTCGACCGTGGTGTGGCTGAAGACCACCACCACCTGGCGGACCTGCCCGCTGAACAGCACCAGCGCCACCCGCTGCGGCCACTCCAAGGCGTGGTCGAACTGGTGGTCGGCCACCTGCTCGGCGACCGTACGGGCAAGCGCGGCTCCGTCGTGGTGACCCGCGTCCGATCCGGTCGCCGGCTCAGAGCCGGGGTCGGCGTGCACCAGCAGCACCGGCAGCTCGCCACGGTCCGCCACCACCTGGCACCGCTGCCCGTCGATTAACCGCAGCCGGGTACGCAGCGAACTGTGCCGGCCGATCCACGCACCGACCGCCCGCAGTACGTCGGCGGGGTCGGCCGACGCCCGGCGGGGCACCGACAGGGTCCGGCGCAGGCTGATCATCACGTATCCCGGCCCGTGCCGTTCGATGGCGATCCAAAGAGCGCGCTGACCCCAGGTCAGTGGTGCCGGCGACTCCTCGGGGCCCACGAAGCCGGTACGCGTCCACTCGGTCCTCGCCCCCGCGACGCACGGGGCGGGCGGGAGGGAGGTGGTCGTGGTGACGGGTCGGGCCGGGGTCACCGGAACGGGTTGGACAGCGTCGCCGCGTACCGCCATGGCGCACCTCCGCTCCATTGTCGACAGTGCTCGCGGCGGCCGCCACCGATCGGGACAGCTCGATCCGGTAAGTATCCGTTGCTCGGGGCGGCCTTCGAACATCCCTCAAGAAAGCGCATTCCTGTGACCGATTGGCCGATGCCGCCAGCCGGATGACGGCACCGGTCGGGGCACGAGCCGGGAACCGCCCGGGTGACACGCCGGCTGCCGCCGGGGCCGAAGCTGTCCGACGAATCTGGCATCCTCGGGGAATGAATCCGCCCCAGCCGCAGCCGCCGACCCATCGGCCGAACATCGCGTGGCCGCGGTCATGACCACGCAGCACGAGATCGGCCTGCTCCGGCTGGCGGCACAGCACCTCGCCGGCCCGGGGCTGACGAACCCGACCGAGGCGGTGGCGTGGCTGACCGCAGCGCAGGCGCAGGACCTCCCCGGCGCGCTCACCTCGGTTGTCCTACGTACGGCGGGTGGCACCCGGCAGGCGGTCGAGGCCGCGCTCGACCGCGGCGAGATCGTCCGGTCCTGGCCGATGCGTGGCACCCTGCACCTCGTCGCGGCCGAGGACCTGGCCTGGATCCTGCAGCTCACCACACCACGGCTGGTGGCCCGCGCGGTCGGACGCCAGGCGCAACTCGGGCTCGACCCGCCCACCCTGGAGTGGGCGCGTGAGTTGGCGGTGGAGGCACTGACCGGCGGGCGGCGGCTGCGTCGTAACGAACTGCTCGGGGTCTGGAACGCGGCCGGTCTGGAGACGACCAGTCAACGCGGCTACCACCTGATCTGGTACCTGTCCCAGACCGGCACCCTCTGCTTCGGTCCCATGGACGACCGCGAACAACTGATCGTGCTGGCGGACGAGTGGATACCACGACCGCGCCGGCTCGAACGCGAGGAGGCACTCGGTGAGCTGGTCCTGCGTTACTTCCGCAGCCACGGCCCGGCCACGGTCAAGGACTTCACCCGGTGGACGAACCTGGTCGCGGCCGACGTGAAGATCGGGCTCGCGCTCGCCCGACCCGCCCTGGCCCGGATCGAGGTCGACGGCGTCGAATACCTGATGGATCCGGGCACCCCCGAGCGCCTCGACACCAACCGGGCGCAGGCCCGAGGGGTCTTCCTCCTGCCCGGCTTCGACGAGTTCATCCTCGGCTACCTGGACCGTGGCGCGGTGCTGCCGGCCGAGTTCGCCGGCCACATCGTGCCAGGCAACAACGGGGTGTTCCGACCGACCGTGGTCGGCGACGGTCAGGTGCTCGGCACCTGGACGCACACCGGCCGGGGCGCGAAGCGGACGGTCACCGCGACACCGTTCCGCGAGTTCCCACCAGCGGTGGCGGAGGCCATCCCCCGGGTGCACGCCACCCTGCCCTGACGAACGCGCTGGCGCCCGCCAGGGGTTGCGATCGCGGCTAACCCATCGGCGCGGGGTCCAGGTAGAGGAAGGACCACTGGTGTCCGTCGGGGTCGAGAAAGCCCCGCATGTACATGAAACCCTGGTCGTCGGGTTCGCCCAGGACCTGGCCGCCGGCGGTCAGCACCCGGTCGGCAAGGTCGTCGACCTGCTCCCGGCTCTGCGCCGACAGCCCGATGATCACCTCCGCGCTCGTCGCCGTGTCGGTCACGGCCCTGCCGGTGAAGCCCTCGAAGGACGCTTCCACCTGGAACAGCACGGAGACGTCGTCGCTGACGACCATCCGGGTGCTGGTCCCGTCGCTGAACGCGGGATCGAAGGTGAGGCCGAGCGCGCCGAAGAACTCGGCGGTCCGCCGCAGGTCCTTCACCGGCAGGTTGATGAACGTCTTCCTGGTCGTCATGCTGGTCCTCTCCCTGTGGGTTGTCCGGTTGTCCCCGGCCGACATCACCGCGTCAGCCCTCGATCAACTCTTTGAGTACGGACAGCCGCTCCCGCCAGTACGCCTTGAGCCGTACCGTCGACTCGCTGTCGGGCAGCTTCTCGTGCAGCACCGCCACCTGTGCCTTGCCCTCACCCTTGGCGGTGAAGCCGACCACGATCCGGGTGCCGTCATCGGCCCAGTCCGCCCGCAACGACTTCGGTGCGGTGGCCGTACGGAGCCGGATCGTGGCGTCGGGCAGCCACCGCTGGCGGATCGTGGGCTCGGCGAAGGCGGCGAAGAGCTGGTCGACGGGGACCGCCACGATCTTGGTCACGCTGGCCGCGAAGCTGCCGTCGTACTGCTGACCGGGCGCGCGCATCAACCTGGCCTGCTCGTACGCGACGGTGAGGTGTTGCGACCACCAGCCGGGGACCTCGTGCTCGTGCACCAGCCAACGGGCGATCTCGGTGTGCGTACGTCCGGTGGCACCCCAGGTGTCGAGCAGGGCGAACCACTCGTCGCGGCCTCGCCCGGTGCGCTCGCGTACGGTCTCGTCCGCGATCGGTTGGGCCCCGGCTGCGGTGGCGGTGCCCGGCACGGGCGGCGCCGCTCGGTCGGCCCGGTCGAGGAGCTGGCGTCGGGCGGTCAGGTAACTCTCGCCCGTCTTCGCCATCCTGGCCCGGATGGTGGCCTTGAAGGATTTTCGGCTCGTCATCAACTGCTCCCGGTGCACGGCGCGACCCCCGGGACTCACGCTCCCGTTGGCCCCACCGGAACGGGGCAGCTGATACGGCATCCCGAGGACGCGAGGTCCCCTTTGCCTCCACGAGGCCGGCGGCGTGAGCGCCGGAACGGAGGTAGGGCGCGGGATGGCGCCACCGTCACCCTACCCACCATCCGCCGGTGACGCACGTACCGAGCCGGGAGTCGGCGCAGGAATTCCGGACGGACCGGCGTTCAGCAGCCGCAGGCGTCGCCGAGTACGGGTGCGGTCAGGTCGTCGACCGGGCGGCGTACCGGTCCGGTCGCGGTCTGTACCGCGAAGCCCTCCCGGACCCAGTATTCGTAACCACCGAGCATCTCCTTCACCGGGTACCCGAGCCGGGCGAACTCCAGCGCCGCCCGGGTCGCGCCGTTGCACCCCGGCCCCCAGCAGTAGGTGACCACCGCCGTGCCGGCCGGGATCACGTCCGCTGCCCGCCGCGCGATCTCGGCCCTGGGCAGGTGGACGGCGCCGGGCAGGTGCCCCTGCCGCCACGCCCGCTCGTCGCGCGAGTCGACCACCACCAGCCGGGACACGCCGGCCTCCAGGTCGGCGTGGACGTCGCTGACGTCGGTCTCGAAGGCCAGCCGCGCGGTGAAGTGGGCGACCGCGTCGGCGGGCGATCCGGGCGGGGTACGCAGGACGCTGGGCGTCTCCGGGAGCAGGCCCCCAGTGGATGGCGGGCCCGTCTCGGGAAGCAGTTCGGTCGTGCGGAGCAGGTTCGTCATGGGACCGATCGTGGCTGCCCGGGGAAGCCCGGACCAGGGGCGTGCCGGCCACCAACCGCCAAGATCCCGCCAGTTCGTCGCGTCACGGTCTCCTGCACCGGGCTGCCGTCGGCAGACGGCGGGTACCGGTGCAGGTAGCTGGCGACGCCGTACAGGAAGCTGACGCTGCCCAGCATCTCCAGCAGTTCCTCCACGGCGGTGCTGAACGCGTACGCCATCGAGTCGTAGCCGGGGCCGTTGTCCCAGAGCACACTGCCGACAACCTCCATGCCGACCGCGCCGCCCACGTAGAGCGCGCCGCCGACGAGCACGAGCAGCCGTACCGGCTTCGGCAGGTGTCCGAGGAACCGCAGGTAGGCCAGGGCGAAGAGGACCACCAGCGGCATCGCCACCAGGATCCAGGACAGGTAGAGCAGCCCGGTGAGGTCGAACGCGTCCCGCAGCACGTTGGCCGCCTCGTGGATCTGGGTCGCCTCGTCGAGCGCCAGGAAGACGAAGACCAGCGCCAACACTTTCCAGTGCCGGGCGAACCGGTCCCCGACCCGGCCGGCGGTGATTCCGATCTCGGCCAGCACCAGCGCACTGAACAGCAGCAGCGAGGACGCGAACCACGTCGGCAGGTTGTGCTCCTGGTCGACGTCGAGGAAGGCGTACACCCAGTCGAAGTGGACGAAGGGTGCCGACTCCAGACCCCGGTGCAGGACGTTGACCGTGAGACTCAGCGCATGCAGCACCGCCACGGTCACCAGTAGCAGTCGCAGCGTACGCCCGGCGGGCGCGATGAGCCTCGTCATCGGCACACCCGGTCGACGCATGTCGAGGGAAGTGGATCAGACATCGCGGGAATGTATCCAGCCAGCATGAGAAACCCGGCCCGGATGAGCCTAGGCCACTCGACCGTTGCAATGCCGTTACCGACTGTTAACCGGATCGAGCCTGACCGGAGGCAACCGACCGGACACCGACGAGCACCACCAGGCATGGAAAAGGGTGACCGACCGAGGTCAGCCACCCTTCTCCGCGTACGGAAAATGCGGTTACAGGATCAGGATCGTCCCGCCGGACACGTTGATCTCCCCGGTCCGCACCCCGTTCCAGTCCGAGGAGAGCAGCAGCCGCTCACCGTCGGTGAGGGTGATGCCCAGCCCGTCCTTCGAGGAGAGCAGCCCACGGTCGGTCGCGGTCAACCGGAGGGTGAGTCCGGTGCCGACCGCGACCGTCCGCCGCGGATCGGTGACGTCGAACAGGTTGGCCCTGCTCCGCCACTCCAGTACGTCCGCCCCGGCACCGGTACGCGCGCCGAACGACTTGACGTCGGTGCTACGGATCTCGTAACGCCGACCGCCGGACTGGAACGTCACCGTGGCCAGCCCGGTCGCTCCCCCGCGAGCCTGGGCCACGAGCAGCGTGAAGTCCGCCCGCGAGCCCCGGTCGACGGGGTAGACGCCGGCCGAACGGGTCGGGGTGAGCGTGCCCGCGCCGATCACCGCCCGGTTCTCCGCCCGGCTGATCTCGACCCGGGCCGAGGCGGTGCCGGTGTAGTTGCCGCCGACCGTGACCGTCACCTGGTGGTTGCCGGTCGGCAGGGTGGCCTCGCAGCTCGCCGAGGCCACGGCGGTGTTGGCCGGGTCGATCAGCCCGAGCGCTCCGGTGCAGAGTGTCCGGCCGCCGGCCGCGAACGTCACCGTCGCGGTACGGATGTCACCCGGCCGGGAGTCGGTCGGGTCGCCCGCCACCGCACCGTCGCGTACGGTCGCCCGCAGCGAGGCGGTGCTGCCGCCACCGTTGCGCCCGTACGCCAACGTGTCGCCTGTGTACGTGACCTCGGCGTTTTCCCGTACCACCCGGATGGTGAAGGTGGTGGTGCTGGCGCCGCCGGTCTCGTCCGAGACGGTGACGGTGACCGGGTAGTCGCCCGGTGCGCCGGTGGTGCTGCCGGTCACGGTCCACTGCCGGGTGCCCGGACGGGTGCCCGGGTCCGACGACGCGCCGGGGGCCAGGGACAGTCCGGCGGGCAGTCCGGTCGCGGTCGCCGTCAGCGAGCCGCCGTCGCTGTCCGGGTCGGTTGCCCGGACGTGCACCTCGGGCGACACGCCGTCGCTGTACTGCACGGTCGCGCCGCCGGCCGGTGCGTCGTTGGAGACCTCCGGCCCGGCCTTGATCGTGATCTTGTCGTCGTTCAGGTCGAAGAAGACGTTGCCGACCGCCTCGACCCTGATCCGCGCGGTCGTGGTGGCGACGTTCGGCACCGACACGGTCGCGCTGCCGTCGTTGGCCGTCCGCTCCGCCAGCACGTACGGGAATGTCGCCCCGTCGTCGGTGGAGAGCGAGATCTTCACCTCGGTCACGCCGATCGGCGCGACGTCGGTGCCGGCCACGTCCCAGGTGATGTCCTGCGCCGAGCCCCCGACGACGGTGCCCTCGGCGCCCTGGGAGGTGACCAGGAACGGCCCCGCGGTCGGTGCCACGACCAGCGCGGTGTCCGCGCTGCCGAGGCCACCGGCACCCGGGTGCCCGTCGCGGGCGGTGAGCCGGAAGTGCATGGTGCGGGTGTTGTCGAAACCGACCCAGTCGCCGGTCGGCAGGAACTCGGAGTAGCAGTCGATCGTGGTGGCCGGCACGTTGGTCGCCCCGCCGGTCGGCGGTGCGGGCGGTGCCGCCGGGCAGGTGCCGGTCTTGGCGTTGGTGTTGTTCGCCGCGATCTGCGCCAGGTCCGGGAAGTCGCGGGTCGGGTTCGTGTCCACCGCGTTCAGGCCCGGCGAGTAGTACTCCAGGGTGTCGGTGGGGCTGACCACCGCCGCGGTGCCGAACTGGCGGAACAGCGGGCCGTTGGTCTTGGTGTTGTTGACCAGCGCGGTGCCGGCGGTGCTGCCACCGCTGAGGCCGCCCCGGTCGTTCTGCTCCCACAGGTACGTGATGGTGTCGCCGTCCGCGTCGGTCGCGCCGCCAGTCAGGGTGAACGGCGTACGGGCCGGGATGGTGTACGAGGCCGGCACGGTCACCACGGGTGCCCGGTTGGTGGTCTGCTCGACCAGCCAGCCGCCGTTGTCCACCGCACCGCCCTTGACCGTCTCCCCGACCGAGCCGGACGCGCCGGTGGCCGCGGTGATGGTGAGCGCCTCGACGTTGACGGCGGCGAGCGGGCCGGCGTTGAAGGTGACCTGGAAACCGGTGTCGTCCAGGGTGCCGGTGCCGCCGAACGCCGCGACGGTCACCGTCGCACCGGCCGGCCAGTCCGGGATCGCCTCGATCGCGGCCTTGATGCCGGCCGTGGTGTAGTTGGCACCCCGTACGACCGGCGCCGACTCCCGGCCCGCGTAGCTGATCGTGAACGAGTCCCCGTCGGTGTCGAAGCCACGCAGCGCGGCGGTCTGCACCTCGTTGATCGCCGGGCGGGCGGAACCGACGAACGTGGTGATCTCGGTGTAGCTGCGCTGCGACCAGTACGGGTCGCTGTGCGGTTGGAGGTTGTCCTGCTGGCAGATGCCGGCGTACGCCATGATCGACGAACCGCTGCCCGGCTCGTACGAGTTCGCGGCGCTGCGGTTGCCACCCGAGCAGTTGTACTGGGTGCCGTTGAAGGTGTGGTTGCCGGCGAACTGGTGGCCGATCTCGTGCGCCACGTAGTCGACCGCGTAGAAGTCACCGACCGGGGTCGGCAGGCCGGTGCAGCCGCGCGCCTTGGTCGCGCCGCCGACCACACCGAGGCCGGCCACGCCGCCGCCGTTGACGCCGAGACCGATGTGGCCGACGTCGTAGTTGCCGGCGCCGACGAGCTGGCCGAGCACGATCTGGTTACGGCTCAGCGTGCCGCTGCCGCAGGTGGCGACCTGGGCCGGGGTGAAACAGGCGGCCGCGCCGCAGGGACCGTTGGGCTCGGTGGCCAGCGCTGCCGTGTTGAGGTTGGTCTTGTCCGTGTCGTTGACCAGCACCAGCCGGATCGCGGTCTCGTCCTCGTAGACCTGAGTGACCCGGTTGACCAGCGTGACCTTGGCCGCGGTGACGTTCTCCGCGCCGAAGAAGGTGGCGTACGACGGGTCGGTCACCAGGGCGAGTCGGTAGGTCCGCAGGGTCACCGTCGGCCCGACCACGGCAGGCTCGGCCTGCTCGGTCACCGTCGACGCCGACTGTTCGTCCTCCAGCTCGGCCGGCAACTCGTCGGGGTTGACGAGGTCGTGGCCGTAGTAGCTGGCGTACACGCTCTGGTCGAGGTGGTAGTACGGGTCGACGAACCAGACGCCCCGTTCGGAGCGGACCGAGGCGTGGAAGCCCAGCGGGGTGAGGTCCGCGCGTACGGTCGCGGTCTTGTCGTCCAGCCCCCGACCGGCGTACGTCCGGATCTCGGGGTGTTTCGCCGCGAGCCCGGCCTCCATCACCGGGGAGTCGACCAGTTCGAAGCGCTGGAGGGTGCCCTCCGGGGTGGGCAGCGAGACCACCAGCGCCTGCACCCTGGCGGTGCGCGCGGCGCGTTCCTGTGGCGCCCGGTCGAGCTCGGATTCGAGCAGTGCCCGGTCCAGGCTGAAGCCGGCGAGGCGCTTGGCCTGGATGTCGATCGGCTTGCTGGAACGAGCGGCGGCGAGGTTGCCACCGATCTTCGTCCAGGGGGTCTGGGGTTGGGCCGGGGCCGCGGTACCGGGCGTGGCGGTGACCAGCATGGGCAGCAGCGCGGCGGCGAGGGTGGCCACCACCAGTCCGGTCAGCCGCGGCCGGGGCGCCGCCCGGTCACGGATCGGTGGCAACGAGGGGATCGTCAACTCTGTCTCCTTGGGACTCGGGCGCCGGCCCGATGGAGATCGGCGCCGTCTTCACACCCAGGTCCGCCCCGGTGATCACCCGGACGGATGATCAGACGATAGGCGCCGGGACCCGGCCATGGATAGATCCAACTACGTCACGGCCCGACACCGCTGTCCCGCTACCGTCTCTTGTGGAATCGGCGGGGCCCGTCCGCGCCCGAGGTATCGTCACCGGTCGCCCCGGATACCCGTAGGGGGTATGACGAACGCCACCTCCCGGGCGGGACGAAGAGCATGGATGCGCGCGTTGTGCCGACCGTAAGCGAAACATCGCCAAGCATCGATTGAATCGGAGAGCCTGAGATGACCGAGAAGAAGGTAATCGCAGTGGTTGGCGCGACCGGCGCACAGGGCGGCGCGGCGGCCCGCGCGATCCTCGCCGACGGCGAGTTCGCGGTCCGCGCGATCACCCGTGACCCGGATTCGGCGAAGGCCCGCGAACTGGCCGACCTCGGCGCCGAGGTGGTCGAGGCCGACCTGTACGACCGGGCCAGCCTGGAAAAGGCGTTCGACGGAGCGTACGGCGCCTTCGCCGTCACCTTCTTCTGGGCGCACATGTCGGCCGAGCAGGAACTGACCGAGGCGAGAAACCTGGCCCAGGCGGCGAAGTTCGCCGAGCTGCAACACGTGGTCTGGTCCACCCTCGAGGACACCCGTGAGTCGATCCCGCTGACCGACGACCGGATGCCGACCCTCGACGGTCGCTTCAAGGTGCCGCACTTCGACGCCAAGGCCGAGGCCGACACCTTCTTCGCCACCGCCGGAGTGCCGACCACCTACCTGCGCACCACGTTCTACTGGGACAACCTGCTCGCCGGTGTCGGTCCGCAGCGCGACGAGAACGGCCAACTGGTCCTCGGACTGCCGATGCTGGACAGCCGGATCGCCGGGATCACCGCCGAGGACATCGGCAAGTCCGTGCTCGGGATCCTCAAGAGCGGCACCGACCTGGTCGACCGTACGGTGGGCATCGCCGGTGAGTTCCTGACCGGTGTCGAGATCGCCGAAACGTACAGCAGGGTCCTTGGTGAGCAGGTCGTCTACCGCCCGCTCACGCACGACGCGTACCGCGCCCTCGGTTTCCCCGCCGCCGTCGAGTACGGCAACATGTTCCAGTACTACGCCGAGTTCCCGGAGGCCTTCCTCGGCCGGCGCGACCTCGGGTTCACCCGCTCGGTCAACCCGTCGGTGCAGACGCTGGAACAGTTCCTGACCGCGCACCGGGCCGAACTCGCCGCCTCGTAACCGACCCGGTCGTGACCCGATCCCGCTGCACGCGATCGAACTGGCGCGCCTTCCGCTGACATCCGCGGAAGGCGCGCCGTCGTCGCGAGACTTCGCCGGGAGCCAGGCGCGGTGGCGATCGTGGTCAAGGGCGGCGCGCTGCCGCGCGGCTGGCCCGGCGCGAGCCGCCGGAGCCGGTGGGCCGCCGCAGCCGCCTGTTCGTAGCGAATCGCCGGCGGCGCCATTTCCGGACAGACACGTTGCCGCAGGCATCGGTAGCCTGGCCGCTACCGTTCGTGCCCCGCAGAGTGTGAGGCGGTCCTGCGCCATGGTGATTGCGTCGCGGCAACCCTCGGACGAAACGTCGAGCGGCGACCCGTGGAGAGTGCCGGTCTACACGCCCGCCGAGACACTCAGCCGCACCACTCGGCATCTCTGCGCCGCCGCCTACCTGGACCCGACGTTCCGGGAACAGGTCATCCAGGAACTGCTGCACGACGAGCGACGCGCCGTGGCACAGTCCCAGGGTTTCGACCTGGTGCCGATCGTGCGGCACTGTCTGCGGGCGCGCCGGATCATGTTCACCCAGGACCTCCTCGTGACCGGGTTGCTGCTGATCGGACTGCTCCTGACACCCGTCGCCACCATCTGCTGGTCGCTGTTCGGCGGCCTTCTGCTGGTCGGGAGGCTGCCCAGAGCGGGGCGACGGGAGCCGCGGGAGGGCTTCCTGCTCCACAGCTCGCTGGTCGTGCCGATATTGCTGGCCGCCGCCGCTGTCGGGCTGTTCGGGGCGACCGTGTTCGTCACGGACCCCGACGAATTGGAGATGGTGTCGCTCGGCTACGGGATACCGGAAACCGTCCTAGCTCGGGTCGGGGACTATCTCCTGCTGTCGCTCCTGCTCGGTGTCGGACTCGCGATCGTCACGTTCCTCGTGCTGCTGCGGTTCCGGCGTGAGGCGTACGAGATTCTGGTCGACGAGTTGGCCCCCGACCTGGAGGTGTCCCCGTACCCGGTGGCCAATGACCGGATCGAGCGGCGGCTGGGCCGGATCGCGGCGGCCCAGCACGGGAACATCACGGTGCAGGAACGGAACCCGTTCCTGGGTGCCGGGCAGGTGATGCACGGCTGGTCCTTCGCGGTGACCCTGCGGCGTGCGCGGACCGGGGGTCGCCGGGAGGTGCCCGAGCCGGTCGACGGAGAGCGGACCGGGACACCCGGCGCGGTACGCGTGGACCCCGTCGATCTGGTGGAGCACGTACGCGCCGCCGTGCGCGGAATGTCCGACGGAGCGTTGCCGGAGCGCGAACGGCTGACCGAGCTGAGGCTGGTGCCGCACGTCGTCGCCGACGGTGTCAGAGTGCAGGACGACCTGCTTCTCGAACCCGAGTCGCAGATGCCGTACACCCTGGCCTCGAAGGAGGCGCTCAAGACGGTCATCAGGACCCCGCAGGGGGGTCTGCGGTACTACGAACGGATCGTGGTACCGATGGGCGGGCGGCAGATCCGGGCCGACGACGGCGAAGTCCTGCTCGATGCGCAGGACCTGGACTGTGTGGTCTCGGTCTTCGTCCACCTCGCGGTCGAGGGCGGGAGGCTGTACGCGGAGCTGCGTGCCACGCTCCTACCGCCGGTGCGTCTGGGCTACCAGTTGGCCGACGTGCTGCCCGAAGACCGGTTGATGAGCAGGCCCGCCCGGGACGCCCGGGACGACTTCGCCACCGACGTGCTCGGTGCGCCCTGGCGGATGGTACGGGGCGCGGTGTACCACCGCGAGATCGTACGTCGGATGGACGAGGCGAGCCGGAACAGTCACGAGTTCCGGCTGTACGACTACGGAGCCCGGCTCAGTGTGCGGGAACTCGGAGCCGAACCCGACACGTACAAGTTCCTCCAGGCGCTCGATGGTTGGAAGTACGTGAAGTTGGTCGACCGTACGGTGAGCGACGCCATCATCGACTTCCTGACCGAACACGGCATCGACGCCACCGAGTTCCGAGCGGGAGTCACCCACGTGCACAACCAGTTCGGGAGCGTCGACATCAGCGGTGGCCAGGTGAACCTGGGCGGCACCAACGCCGGCTTCGCGCAACACAACAGCGGAAAGGCAACCGACGGCTGACCTCCCGCTCCCCGGTCGACCGGCACCGCCGGCTGCTCGGACACACGTACCTTCGGGTGTCAGGTGTCCGAGCAGCCGACGATCGTCGGACGGTTACGAGTCGCGCGTACTCAGGGGTTGCGGGCGGTGGCGTAGGCGGCGCAGCCGATCAGTTCCAGGGAGACCTGGAGACGTTCGGCGCTGACGTTCTTGGCGATGGTGTCCTCGGGGCTGTGGTACGGCGGTTCGAGCAGTGCCGGCGACTCCTCGCCCCGCCAGGAGAAGTTGGCGCTGGCGATGCCGACCTCCTGGAACGACTGGTGGTCGCTGGAACCGCGCAGCGTCACCGGGGAGATACGCGGCTCGTAGCCGAGTCGGGTGGCTGCTCCGGCTACCTCGGTCGTCGCCCGGTTCGCCAACCCGTCGAAGGACAGCAGCCAGTAGCGGGTCGCCGGGTCCCAACTCGTCGCCACCATGTCGTTCTGGTAGACCGCGACGATCCGGTCCCGTTCGGCCTGGGGCAACTGGGCCACGTAGTACCGGGATCCGATCAGCCCCTGTTCCTCCGAACCCCACAGTCCGAAACGGATGGTCGCGTCGGTCGGCAGTGCACGCAGCACCCGGGCCAGTTCGAGGCAGAGTACGGTCCCCGAGCCGTCGTCGTTGGCGCCCGGTGCACCGATCACGGTGTCGTAGTGGGCGCTCACCATCACCACCGGGCTGGTGCTCGCGTGCCTGCGCGGTGCCCGCTCGGCGAGCACGTTGTGGGAGGTGAGGCCACGGTGGGCGGTGGTGGCCACGGTCAACGTGAACGGGCGGGCGGCGAGTCGCTCGCGGAGCCGGTGTTTCTGTGCCTGGGCCACGCCGACCACCGGGATCGGCACCGGTGTCGTGGCCGAACCGGGCAGGGTCGGGGCGAAGGCCGAGGCCCGTCGCGGCTCCACCAGGTCGGCCGGCAGGAACACCACGGCCGCGGCGCCCCGCGCGACGGCGGTCGCGACGAGGGCCTCCCGCTGTGCCGCCACGTAGTCGACGAGCACTACCTTGCCGGTGACGTCCTCGGGATAGTTGGCCGGCGCGCCGGCCGCCACGTCGACCACCCGGCCGCTGACCCGGGTGTTCAGGGCGGCGTGGGGTGACGCGCCGACCTGCCAGTTCAGGTCGTCGGGCAGCCCCGGACGGGAGCTGAGCTGGGCCAGGAACTTGTCCGCGACCGGGAACGGCTGGAGTGTCGTCCGATAGCCGAGGTCGTCCAGTTTGTCGGCCAGGTAGTCGGCCGCGGCGCGTTCCGAGGCGGTGCCGCCGATGCGTGGGCCGATCCGCTCGGAGAGGACCCGCAGGTGGTCGATGGCCCGCCGGGCCGAAACCCGTCCCGCGACCAGGCGGTCGCCCGGGTTGAGCGAGGGTGGGCGGTGCGCCCCCGGCCGCTGGTCGGTCACGGCCCAGGCGGGCGAGGCTATGGCGAGACCGGCGGCGCCGCCGATGCCGATGGCGAGGGCACGGCGACGGGACAGGGCGGAGCCCGACGAGGAGTTGTCGGACGAGCGGGACGGGTCGGCGCTGGTGTCCACTGAAGACCTCCGGTGCGGCCGGGGGTGCCGGCGACGTAGGTACGGACGGCGAGCGCGATCACATCGACATCAGTGATCACTTCGATGAATGTAGCGTCCGACCACGCACCGATTCAAGATCGTGACGCAGCGGATCGGCCCACGCGTTGGGCACGATCGGTGGTATGGCGAGCGTGAATCGCCTCGCTCAGGAGACGGCCGGGTTCGACGGCGCGCTCAGGGCACGGCCGGCTTCGACTGCGCGCTCAGGAGACCGCCGGGCTCAGGAGACCGCCGGGTTCGACTGCGCGCTCAGGAGACGCGGTCGCGCAGGGCGGCGGCCATGGCCGCGATGCCGGTGGCCGGGCGCAGCGCGCCCAGGGCACGCCGGGACGTACCCGGTCCGGTGGGGTCGCGGCGAGCCGCGAGGTAGGCCGCGACACAGGTGGTGACCACGATCCCGGCCAGCGGCAGATGCTTGCCCAGCGTACTCATGTCGGCTCCTTTGCGGCCCGGTCGCGGGCGGCGAGCCGTTCGCGCTGCGGCCCCACCGTGTACTTCGGGTCCCGGGCCGAGGCGAGGCCGGCGTGGAAGATACCGAACCGGGTGCAGAGGGAACCCGCGAGCAGCGCGACTCCCGCCGCGACGCCGGCCTTGCGGTTGCGACCGCCCAGCGCCAGGGTCAGCGCGGCGGTGGCGCTGAGCACCTTGCCGGCCCGGATCAGCGCCCCGCCGGTGTCCTGTTGCAACGGCTCCGCCAGCGGGCCGAGCCGTTGCTCCAACCGGCGGGTCATGGTCAGCTCGGCGACAGCGCCGAGCAGCGCCGCCCGGCGGGCCGGGCCGGACTCGGCACCGGGTCCGACCAGCAGGCCGAGTCCGCCGGCCGACGCGGCGGCCGAGCCGACGAAGAGCAGCGGCATCTCCCGGTGGCCCTCGTGCCAGGCCGGCACCGCCGTGTTCGAGATCAAGGCCCCGGTGTACGCGGCGACGGCCGGCCCGAGCAGGGCCGCGCCGATGGTGGCCAGCCGACCGGGTACGGGCAGCCGGCCGGTGACCGCGCTGCCCGCCGCGGCGATCGCCATCGGCGCGTAGCCGGCGAGCAGCCACGAGCCGATGCTCATCGGCGAGGTCACCTTGACCACCCGGAGCATGTTGACGAACCGTTCCGGGCGGCCGAGGTCGTGGACCAGGCTGTACAGCGATCCGGCGATGGCGGTGGCGGCGCCGGCCTTCAGCCCTCGGGCGAGTGCCGGCCGGCCGGTGAGTTCGGCCGCCGCGGCCAGGGTCGAGGAGGCACCGGCCAGCCCGCCGAGGAACAGGTAACCGGCGATGTCGGGCGCCTGCCAGGTCGGCCCGTTGAGCACCGGTCGACCGTAGTACGAGCGGAATTCCGCCTTCGGCACCATCAGCCGCTCGCCGCGCTGGCGCCGTCCGGGTCGTCCGGCCGACCCGACCACCGCGTCCCGCTCCGCGGGCAGGTCCGGGGCCCGGTCGAGTCGTACGTCGGTCATCGTCGCGGTCCCCGCCGGAACGTCGGAACGGTTCATCGTCGTGCTCCCACCGGAAGGCTTGTACGGATCATCGTCGCGCTCGCGTCGGGGCACTGGCGCCGGAGACGGTGACCGCGATCAGGCCGACCAGCAGGCCCGCTGCCGCCAGTCCGACCCGCCGCCACATGGCGGGCAGGTCACGCGTGGTCACCACCGGATCCGGCGGCAGGCCGTACACCTCGGGCTCGTCGAGCAGGAGGAAAAACGCGCCCGCACCGCCGACGCCGTCGTTCGGGTCGGCACCGTAGAGCCGCGCGCTGTCCACCCCCTCGGCGTGCAGGGCCAGCACCCGTGCCGCAGCCCGTTCCCGCAGCTCATCGAGCTCACCGAACTGGATCGAGTCGGTCGGGCAGCTCTTGGCACACGCCGGCTCCTGGCCGACCGAGAGCCGGTCGTAACACATCGTGCACTTCGCCACCCGGCCGTCCGTCGGACGCTTGTCGATGACCCCGTACGGGCATGCTGGCACGCAGTAGCCGCAGCCGTTGCAGATGTCCTCCTGTACCACCACGGTGCCGAACTCGGTCCGGAACAGCGAGCCGGTCGGGCAGACGTCCAGGCAGGCGGCATAGGTGCAGTGCTTGCACACGTCCGAGGACATCAGCCAGCGGAAGTCCATCTCCCGTACGGTGCCGACCACCCCGTCCGGCGGGACCGAGGCCGGCAGTCCGAGCGACACCGGGGTGCGTCCGGCTGCCGTCCGCTTCAGGTCGCCCGGCAGCTCGGTCGGGGCCAGGTAGGTCTCCTGCCTACCCAACTGGCGGGGCTGTTCGATGAAGGCGACGTGCCGCCAGGTGTCGGCGCCGAGCCCGACGCTGTTGTCGTACGACATGCCGGTGAAGTTCAGGCCGTCCTCGGCGAGGGTGTTCCACTCCTTGCAGGCCACCTCGCAGGCCTTGCAGCCGATGCAGACGCTGGTGTCGGTGAAGAAGCCGACCCGTTCCGGGTGGTCGCCGTAGCCGCCGACGGTCGCCGGGTCGGCCGCACCGGTGGCCGCCTCACGCAGGTCGAAGCTCATCGCCCTACACCCCTGTTCCGGTACGGCCGGTGATGCCGGCCCGCCGCTGGTATTCCCGGACCATGGCGGGACGGGCCGGTCCCCGTGGCCGTCGGCCCGGTCGGATGTCCGCGCTGAACGCCTTGACCTCCTGGATGTGGGAGTTCGGATCCAGCGAGATCGCGGAGAGTTCGTTGGCCGCGTCACCGTGGCTCAGCCCGTTCGGTCCCCAGTGGAACGGCAGCCCGATCTGGTGGATCACCCGGCCGTCGACCCGCAGCGGCGCCATCCGCGCGGTCACCAGGACCCGCGCCTCGATCGCGTTACGGGCGGTGACGATGGTGGCCCAGCCGGCATGTTCCAGTCCCCGCTCGGTCGCCAGCTCCGGTGACACCTCGCAGAAGAACTCCGGCTGCAACTCCGCCAGGTACGGCACGTTGCGGCTCATCGCCCCGGCGGTGAAGTGTTCGGTCAGCCGGTACGTGGTCACCACGTACGGGAAAATCTGGGCGCCGGGTTCGGATCCGCTGGGGTGGTACCGGTTTTCCGCGTGTGGTCGCAGCAACCGCGCCGGATTGCGTTGCTGGCCGTAGAGCGGATTCTGCACCGGTGAGTCTTGCGGTTCGTAGTGCGTGGGCAGCGGCCCGTCGAGAACGCCGCTGGGCACGTACAGCCAGCCGAGACCGTCGGCCTGCATGATGAACGCGTCCGTGCCGCGCAGGGCCGCCACCCCGCTCGCCCCTTCGGGTGGCTGGTAGTCGGGGCGCTTGGTCGGCTCGAAGTCCGGTACGTCGTACCCGGTCCACCGGCCGGCTTGCTCGTCCCACCAGACCATCCGCTTGCGTTCGCTCCACGGCCGGCCGTCGGGACGCGCGGAGGCCCGGTTGTAGAGCATGCGCCGGTTCGCCGGCCAGGACCAGGTCCATTCGGCGCCGACCCAGTTCTGTTCCTCGCCGGGCCGGCGCCGGGCAGCCTGGTTGATTCCGTCGGCGTACACACCGCAGTAGATCCAGCAGCCGCTGGCGGTGGAACCGTCGTCGCGCATCTCGGTGTACGCCGACAGCGGTTTACCCTCGGCGTTCCAGCCGTTGATCTCGGCGAGCACCGCCTCGGCCATCGGCTCGTCGGTCCCGCCCTCGGTCGGGTAGTCCCAGGTCAGGTCGAGGATAGGCTGGTCCATCGGTTCGGTCGAGCCGGCCAGCTTGGCCCGGACGATCCGCCCCAGGTGGTACATGAACCAGAGTTCGCTGCGCTGGTCCCCGGCCGGTTCGACCGCCTGGTGGTGCCACTGCAGCATCCGGTTGGTGTTGGTGAAGCTGCCGGACTTCTCGGTGTGCGCGGCGGCCGGCAGGAAGAAGACCTCGGTGCCGATCCGTTCGGTGGACAGTTCGCCGGACTCGATCTCCGGTCCGTCCTTCCACCAGGTGGCGCTCTCGATCAGGCTGAAGTCCCGGACCACGAGCCAGTCCAGGTTCGCCATGCCGAGTCGCTGCATCCGGGCGTTCGCCGAGCCCACCGCCGGGTTCTCGCCGAGCAGGAAGTACCCCTTGCAGTTGCCGTCGAGCTGTTCGAGCGTGGTGTCGTACGCCGAGTGGCTGCCGTTGATCCGGGGCAGGTAGTCGAACCGGAAGTCGTTCTCGGGCTGCGCCGCCGGACCCCAGTAGGCCTTGAGCAGGCTGACCATGTAGGCCCGCATGTTCGCCCAGAAGCCCTTGCGGGCGGCATCGCCGTCGATGAAGTCGTCGAGGCTGCCGTGCCGGTGGGCGTGCGGCATCGGGAGGTAGCCGGGCAGCAGGTTGAACAGTGTGGGGATGTCGGTCGAGCCCTGGATGCTGGCGTGGCCACGCAGTGCCTGGATGCCGCCGCCGGGGCGGCCGATGTTGCCGAGCAGCAGTTGCAGGATGCTCGCGGTACGGATGAACTGCGACCCGTCGGTGTGCTGGGTCCACCCCACCGCGTAGACGAACGCGCTGGTCCGCTCCGGTCCGGAGGCCTCGACCAGGTGGCCGCAGACCCGCGCGAACACGTCCTGCGGGATGCCGCAGATCCGTTCGACCATCTCCGGGGTGTAGCGGGAGAAGTGCCGCTTGAGGATCTGGTACACGCAGTGCGGGTCGCTCAGGGTCGGGTCCTGCCGTGGGTCGCCGTCGAGCGCGGCCCCGCCGGAGCCGTGCTTCTCGCCCCGCCCCGAGTCGTGCGAGTGGTGCCGGGTCGCCAGCCGCCGCTCGTACGCCTCGTCGCGGTCACCGCTCGCGGTGGCTTCCTGGGTGCCCTCGTACTGCCAGGTTTCGCTGGCGTACTGGTGCACCTCGGGGTCGAAGCCGGAGAACAGCCCGTCGAGGTCCTCGGTGTCGCGGAACTGGTCGTTGATGATCGTCGACGCGTTCGTGTACGCCAGCACGTACTCGCGGAAGTCCTTCTCCTGGGTCAGCACGTAGTTGACGATCCCGCCGAGGAAGGCGACGTCGGTGCCGGCCCGCAACGGCACGTGCAGGTCGGCCAGCGCGCTCGTACGGGTGAACCGAGGGTCGACGTGGATCACCGTGGCTCCGCGCGCCTTGGCCTCCATCACCCACTGGAAGCCGACCGGGTGCGCCTCGGCGAAGTTGGACCCCTCGATGACGATGCAGTCCGCGTGCTGCAGGTCCTGCAGGAAGGTCGTCGCCCCGCCCCGGCCGAACGAGGTGCCGAGCCCGATCACCGTGGAGCTGTGGCAGACCCGGGCCTGGTTCTCGACCTGCACCACGCCGAGCCCGGTGAACAGCTTCTTGATCAGGTAGTTCTCCTCGTTGTCCAGGGTCGCACCGCCCAGGCTGGCGATGCCCATGGTGCGGGCCACCCGCTGCCCGTCGACCTCCCACTGCCAGGTCTCCCGCCGGGTACGGATCACCCGTTCGGCGATCATGTCCATGGCGGTGTCCAGGTCGAGTTCCTGCCAGTCACGCCCGTACGGCGGCCGGTAGAGGACCTTGTCCAGGCGCCCTGATCCGGTGGTGAGTTGCAGGGTGGCGGCGCCCTTGGGGCAGAGCCGGCCCCGGCTGACCGGGGAGTCCGGGTCGCCCTCGATCTGCACCACCCGTTCGTCGCGCACGTACACGTTCTGCGCGCAGCCCACCGCGCAGTACGGGCAGATCGACTTCACCACCCGGTCGGCGCTGGCGGTTCGGGCCTGCAGGGACGCGCTCTGTCCGGACTTGGCCGCGGCGGCGCGACCGAACCCGTCCGGGCCGGTCAGTTGCCGCCAGACCGGCCAGCTGCCGATGGAGATGGGTTGTCGCACCGGTACCGGCCCTCCTTCACGCGTACGCTCGCGGACCCGCCTCGCGGCGGTGCCGCCCAAACTGGCCCGGTGGCCACCGACCGGGCCGCCGGTCAACGGGACGATGCGTCGGGGCCCCGGTCGCGCATCGCGCGGGTCCGGACCCACTCGTGCACCCGGTCGGAGTGGGTCGGGTTCATCTCCCGGGGGTTCACCAGGCGTTGCGAGTGCGACGGCAGCATGCCGGGTCGTTGCCGCTGCCGACCGGTCACGGTGTCTCCCCCGTCGGCCGGGATGCCGGTCGCGACGAGGTACGCCTGACCGGCCGGGATGCCGAGCAGCCGGCCGATCTCGGAGTAGCCGTGGCCGAGGTCAACCAGTCGAAGTACCTGTTGCTTGCTGACCATGCGAACCTCCACTTGCCGACAAGTCTGGCATTTCACCCCACCTACGGTCCGAAAACGCGAAAAGCCGTCCACCCGGGCGGGCGCAACAGTCCGGCCCGGCGCAGCCGTGCTCGGGCCACCGGACATCGCACGCACCGAGGGTCGATCGACGGGGCCTGATCGACGACACCTCGGGCGGGGCCGGGTGACCGCCGGAGCGGTGGCGCACGGCATCGTCTGGCATCCATCGATGACGTACGGCAACCTGTACTGGGCGTTCACCACCACCGCGACCATCACCCGCGACCGCCGCCCAGGAGGAGTCGAACATGTCGATCCGTTCCCGTACCGCCGCGCTGCTGTCGGTGATGCTGGCGATGGCGTTGCCCGCCGTCCCGGCCAGCGCCCACGGGAAGGGCCACGATCCGCAGGCCCTGCACTCGCTGCGCACGCCGGTCACCGACGAGTCGTTCTACTTCGTGATGGCCGACCGGTTCGCCAACGGTGATCCGGGCAACGACCGTGGCGGCCTCGGCGACGACCCGCTGGTGTCGGGCTTCGACCCGACCCGGACCGGCTTCTACAACGGCGGTGACCTCAAGGGTCTGCTGGACCGGATCGACTACATCCAGGGCCTGGGCACCAGCGCGATCTGGCTGACCCCGAGCTTCAAGAACAAGGCGGTGCAGCTCGAGGACGGGCCGTCCGCCGGTTACCACGGCTACTGGATCACCGACTTCACCCAGATCGACCCGCACCTGGGCAGCAACGCTGACCTGCGGGCCCTGGTGGACGCGGCACACGACCGGGGGATGAAGGTCTACTTCGACATCATCACCAACCACACCGCTGACGTCATCGGTTACCAGCAGGGCGCGCGGATGGCGTACACCGGTAAGGACGTGGTGCCGTACCGGACCGCCGCCGGGGTGCCGTTCGACGACCGGGACAGCGCGGGCAAGCCGAGCTTCCCGGCGTTGAGCCCGGAGAGGTCGTTCCCGTACACACCGGTGTTGGATCCGGCCGAGCGGAATCTGAAGGTGCCGGCCTGGCTCAACGACGTCACGCTCTACCACAACCGGGGCGACACGACGTTCACCGCCGAGGACTCGTACTACGGCGACTTCTTCGGGCTGGACGACCTGTTCACCGAGAACCCGCGGGTGGTCGACGGGATGATCGACATCTACCAGCGGTGGATCGGCGACTTCGGCATCGACGGTTTCCGGATCGACACGATGAAGCACGTCAACGACGAGTTCTGGCAGCGGTTCGGCCCGGAGGTGCTGCGCTACGCTCACCGCCAGGGCAAGTCGGAGTTCTTCATGTTCGGCGAGGTGTTCGACACCACCCGCGCGTTCACCTCGCAGTTCACCACCCGCGACCGGATGCAGGCGGTGCTCGACTTCCCGTTCCAGGAAGCGGCCCGTAACTTCGCCTCACGCGGCCAGCCGACCAGCCAGCTCGCCACCTTCTTCACCGACGACGACTGGTACACCGACGCCGATTCGAACGTCTACCAGATGCCGACGTTCCTCGGTAACCACGACATGGGCCGGATCGGCAGCTTCGTCGCCGCCGACAACCCGGGCGCGGACGACACCGAGTTGCTGGCCCGCGACCGACTGGCGCACGAGCTGATGTACCTCTCCCGGGGCAACCCGGTCGTCTACTACGGCGACGAGCAGGGCTTCACCGGTCCCGGCGGGGACCAGGCCGCCCGGCAGACGATGTTCGCCAGCCAGGTGCCGGCGTACCTCGACGACGACCTGATCGGCACCGACGCCACCCACGGGCAGGACAACTTCGTACCCGGGCACCCGCTCTACCGGTCGATCAGCCGGCTCGCCGCGCTCACCCGCAGCCACCCGGCCCTGCGCGACGGCGCCCACCAGCACCGCTACGCCACCGACGGTCCGGGCATCTACGCCTACTCCCGTCTCGACCGGACCGAGCAGCGCGAATACGTGGTCGCGACCAACAACAGCGAGCAGCCGCAGACCGCGGCCATCCCGACCTATCTCGCCGGGCAGACCTTCACCTCCGTGTACGGCGAAGGCGCTGACCGCGTACGGACCGGCGGTGACCGGAAACTGACGCTGACCGTGCCGCCGCTGAGCACCCTGGTCTACCGGTCGACCGGGCAACTGCCCCGGTCGAAGGCGGCACCCGCGATCTCGCTCGCCGCACCGGTGCCCACCGTCGAGACGCCGGGACGGATCCGGGTCGCCGCCGACGTGGCCGGCTCCTCGTTCAACGAGGTCACCTTCCAGGCCCGGATCGGCAAGAACGGCCGGTGGGAGTCGATCGGCACCGACGACACCGTGCCGTACCGGGTGTTCCACGATGTGTCCGGGCTGGCTCCGGGCACGCCGGTGCAGTACCGGGCGGTGGTGCTCGACAACAACCGGCACACCGCCCAGACCGGCGTACGTCCCGCCACGGTTCCGCCGCCCGCGCTGACCATCGCCGCACCGGCCGAGGGCAGCGGCGTACGGGGACGGGTCGAGGTGCGTACGACCGCCGACCCGGACCGGGCGACGCACGTCGTCGCGGTCGAACGCCGGGTTGCCGGCGGCCCGTGGCAGCGGATCGGCACCGACGCGTCCGCACCCGTCTACACCGTCTTCGACGACCTGACGCCGCTGAACCTGGCCGCGGACACGGTGGTCGAGTACCGGGCGATCCTCACCGAGCCCAACGGCACCCGGGTCACCAGTGCCACCCGGCGGGTACGCGCGGCCGGACCGCCGATCCCCACCGCCACCCTGCACTACCTGCGACCGGCCGGCGACTACGGCCAGTGGGGGCTGCACCTGTGGGGTGACGCGGTCGACCCGGCGACTCTGGCCACGATCGGCTGGGACCGTCCGCTGCCGCCGACCCGGATCGAGAACGGCTGGGCCGAGTACGACATCCCGCTGGTCGCGGACACCAGCGCGGTCAACTTCATCATGCACCTGCCCAACGGCGACAGCGTGCCGTCGACCCGGGAACCCGGCGGCGACCGCTCGTTCGTACCGATCGACCGCCCCCAGGTCTGGATCGTCCAGGGCGACCCGACCGTCTACTCCAGTCCGCCCGCCGGGCGCTGAGCGTCCCGCGTGGTGTGCCGCCGGGGCTGAACAATTGCTCAGCCCCGGCGGTTCGCCGGGGCTGAATCCGACCCGGACCACGTTCCACGCTGGTGACGGTATCGTGCGGATCGATGCGGGCGGCCTCGGAGTGAAGGGTGAACAGCCGCAGGCCGGCGCTCAGGCGACCTGGCCGGGGCCTAGATCCACGACGCGCACCGGGCCAGGCAGCCGGGCCACCAGGTCGTGGTGCGCGTCGTGCAGCATGCTCAGCGTGGAGTGCAGGATGTTGGGCACAGCGTCACCCTCCTGCCAGGTCACGAACCGGTCCCAGGTCGCAGCGCCCTCCCCCATGTACGAGTAGCGGGCGTCGATCTCGCCCGTGGCTGCCAGGTGGGCCGCGATGTGGTCGAGGTCCTCCGGGGTGAACGTCATATCGCCCATTCTGAATGACTTCGGTGATCGGTTCCGGCCCGGACAACCCTGAGAGCCGAGTGCGTCGCCGCCCCGTTGGGGCTGTCGGCATTCAAGGCAACCCAGCTTCACGAGGCGATGGCCGATCTGTACCGGCTCGCCCCGAACGAGATGCCCGCTCCGGCGAAACCGTTCACCGGTTCGTGGGTTGGACAGCGTCTCGCCGGACCTTCTGGAACCGAGCTGTGGCGGGGGAAGAACCACAAACAGGAGGGATGAACCCCCGCAGAGGTGGTGGTGGTGGGGGAATTGGGCGGACCCCGCCAAAAGAACCGCGAGGGCCAC
>NZ_JBFAPP010000045.1:0-26362 GCF_040676775.1 Micromonospora sp. NPDC049523
CCGATGGTACTGCACTCGGGAGGGTGTGGGAGAGTAGGACGCCGCCGGACTTCTTATTAGTTAGGGCCACCCTTCGGGGTGGCCCTAACTTGTTTTGTGCCCATCACCGAGTCACCAGCTCACAACTGTGACCCCCGGGACGTGTGCGCCTGCCCTGGTAGAAGCTCACCCCGTACGGGTGACGTGGGCGAGGCGGTAGCGGGGAGGCTCCCTGCCGGGAAGGTGGCTCGTCCTGGCCGGGTGGGGCGCCCTCCCGCCGCGCTCGACGCGATAGGGGGCCGCAGTGAAGCCGTACGTCACCATCCTGGCCGGCAATGCCTTCGTGGTCAGCGACGGTCGCGGCGACATCGAGCCCTCGGCTCTCGTACCGACCGGGATGTTCTCGTTCGATCAGCGGTTCCTGTCCGAATGGAAACTGACCGTCAACGGTGAACGCCTGCACGCCCTTTCCGTCGACGACCTTCAGTACTACGAATCGCGATTCTTCCTCGTTCCCGGAGAGCCGACCCACTACCTCGACGCCAAGGTGTCCGTGATCCGCCACCGGAAGCTCAGCGGCGGGCTCCAGGAGGAACTGACCGTACTCAACCACCGGGGCGAGACGGTCGATTTCACCGTACGGCTCGACATGGCGGCCGACTTCGTCGACGTGTTCGAACTCAAGCAGTCCCTGGCGACAGAGCGTGAAACCTCGGTGGTGGTAGAGGACGGCTTCCTCCGCCTCCGTTACGTCCGGGACAACTACGTACGGGAAGCACTGGTGTCGTCGAGCGAACCGGCCGACATCGACGAACACGGCATGACGTTCCGGCTCCGGCTGGCGCCGCACGGGCAGTGGACCACCCTGCTGCGGGTGTCCGCACACCTGCCCGGTCATGGCGGACAGGACGTCCGGGAACTCCTGGACACGCACCGGGCAGCGGTGAACCCGGAGACACAGCGGGATCTCGAATCGTGGCTGGCCGCGGCGCCGCAGCTCGGCTGTGACGACGCCGCGCTGGCGACCGCGTACCGGCGGGGGTTGACGGACCTGGCGGCGCTCCAGTTCGGCGCGCTCGCCACGGGCGCGAACCTGATCGCCGCGGGAACACCATGGCTCATGACCTTCTACGGTCGGGACAGCATGCTGACCTGCATCCAGGCCATGGCGTTCACGCCGCAGTTGGCGGTCGGCACCCTGAACACCTTCGCCGCGACGCAGGCCACCGTGTTCGACGACTTCCGGGAGAAGGAACCCGGCAAGATCCTGCACGAGTTCCGGTACGGGGAGTCGGCCGCCTTCGAGGAGCAGCCGCATTCGCCGTACTTCGGCTCGGCCGACTCGACACCGCTGTTCGTGATCCTGCTCGACGAGTACGAGCGCTGGACCGGGGACGTGGAACTCGTCCGCAGGCTGGAGCACGAAACACGGGCGGCGTTGCACTGGATCGACGCGTACGGCGACCTGCTCGGCAACGGATACATCTCGTACGAGCGACGCAACACCGCCAGCGGGCTGGAGAACCAGTGCTGGAAGGACTCCCCCGACTCGATCTCGTTCCGGGACGGACGGCTGCCGTCGTTCCCCCGTGCCACCTGCGAGCTGCAGGGTTACGCGTACGACGCGAAGATGCGCGGGGCCCGGCTGGCCCGGCGGATCTGGCACGACCCGATCTACGCCGACCGGCTGGAGGCGGAGGCGGCCGACTTGAAGGCCCGGTTCAACCGCGACTTCTGGATCGAGGACGGCCAGTACTACGCGCTGGCGTTGGACGCCGAGGGCGGTCAGGTCGACGCGTTGTCGTCGAACATGGGCCACCTGCTCTGGAGCGGGATCGTCGACCCGCCGCGCGCAGCCAAGGTGGCCGAGCATCTGCTGGGCCCACGGCTCTTCTCCGGCTGGGGCGTACGCACCCTCGCCGAGGGAGAGGAGCGGTACAACCCGACCGGCTACCACACCGGCGCGATATGGCCGTTCGACAACTCGTTCATCGCCCTCGGCCTGCGCCGCTACGGCTTCAACGAGGAGGCCGGCCGGATCGCCTCCTCGATGATCGACGCCTCGCAGTACTTCGACGGGCGGCTGCCGCAGCTCTTCGCCGGCTACGACCGGAGTCTGACCAAGTACCCCGTGCAGTACCCGACCACCTGGAGTCCGCACGCCTGGTCCGCCGGAACCCCGATGATGCTGATCCGGGTGCTGCTCGGCCTGGAACCGCACGACAACCACCTGGTGGTCGACCCGGCCCTGCCGCAGGGAATGGGCCGGATCGAGTTGCTGGACGTACCGGGGCGGTGGGGGCAGCTCGACGCGTTCGGCCGGGATCGGGTGGAGAGTCAGCGGCGGCGGTCCGGCCGGGGCGGGCGCCGCGGCGGAGGCAACGTGGTCGCACCCTGAGACGGGTACGCGAAACGGCGGCCGGACCGGGAACCTGTCCCGAACCGGCCGCCGTTTGACGTACGGTCAGCCGCCCAGGCTCGCGGCGGCCGAGGCGATCGCCGAGGCGAAGTAGCTCACCTGGGTGTAGACGCCCGGGTAGTTGGGGCGGGCGCAGCCGTTGCCCCAGCTCACGATGCCCACCTGGACCCAGGCGTTGTTGGCGCCCCGACGGAACATCGGGCCGCCCGAGTCGCCCTGGCAGGTGTCGGTGCCACCGCTGGCGTAGCCGGCGCAGATCTCCTCGGCGACGATGACATCGCCGCCGTACTGGGAGTCACAGGTGCTGTCGGCGACGAACGGCACCGTCGCCTTCAGCAGGTAGCGCTGCTGCGCCCCGCCCTCACGGGCGGCACCCCAACCGGCGACGGTGAACGTGCCGGAGTCGTACGCGGTGCTGGTCGCGATCGGCAGGGTGGCCAGGGAGGTGACCGGCGTGGCCAGCCGGATCAGCGCCCAGTCCTTGCCGTTGCCGTTGTAACCCGGGGCCCGGAGGACGTAGTTGGAGCGGACCGTGATCCGGCTGGACGACTGGAGGTCGACCGCGCCGAGGGTCGCCGTGATGCTGGTGTTGGTGCCGGTGCTGCCGACGCAGTGCGCGGCGGTGAGGACCAGCCGGGGGCTGTAGAGCGCGCCGCCGCAGCCCATCGAGAGCCGGACCATGAACGGGAACTCGCCCTGGGCGGCCCGGGTGCCGCCGACGACCAGCGGCGTCACGTCGCGTTCCGGTGCGGCGGCGGCGGGTGCGACCAGTGCGAGACTGCCGACGGTTACCGCGGTCAACGCGGCGGCCGCCAGGCCGGTGAGCTTGCGCCAGCGAACCATGGGATCCCTCTCCAAGCAAAGGATTGGCGCGCCTTGTGGGCGCGCGCAGATCACGTTGCCGGCAGCGTATGGAAGCCAGCCGATGTATCGCAATGCTTCGATGTCATCCCGGTTGTGTCATACCTTCGAGCGAGGGTTACCGCGTCAGCTCGGCTTCTTGGCGCAGACGTAGCGGGGCTCCGCGTCGTACCGCCAGGTGAACTTCTCCCGCTCCAGCTCCTTGCCGTCCTTGACGAAGACCCGGAACGCATCCTGGGTGAAGCCGTCGATGCCGCTGGTGGCGATGCAGGACGGGCCGGGGTCGAGGTGGATCAGCTTCGGCTTGGTGATGTTGCGGCGCGGGCCGTAGACCGTCTTGACGCTGTCGTACACCTTGGTGCTCCAGATCGACACGGTGATCGTGTCGTTGGTCCAGGAGGTGTCGATCAGGACGCCGTACTCGGTGTTGTTGCGGAACTTGAAGTCCAGGTCCGGGTAGAAGATCGTCGACTCGATCACCGCCGGGTACCGGTCGAACCAGTACGAGTGCGGCTTGTGCTCCACGTCCTCCAGCCCGGCGTAGTACGTGGCGTTGAAGATGGTGGTGGTGAACTGCGACGCCCCGCCACCGACACCCGGCACCAGCTTGCCGTCGAGGATGACCGGCGCGTCCTTGTAGCCCTGGGCGTAGCCGCGCTCGCCGGTGTGCTTGTTCAGCGAGAACGTCTCGCCCGGCTTGACCACCGCGCCGTCGACCTCCTTGGCGATCGTCACGATGTTGTGACTGCGCGGGGAGGAAAGCCCGCCGGTGAACTTCGTGCTGAACGTCGAGACCTGCTCCTTGATGCCCAACTTGGTCATCGCGTCCGTGCTGGTCTTCGGCTCGACCGGCTTGAGCAGACCCTTGACCTCGCGTCCGTCGGCGCGCGGCAGCACCGCCAGCAGGTCCCGGCTCAGCGCCGCGGTGTCCACCGCCTGCCCGCCGGTGCTCGCCACCACCTGCGGCTTGCCGCCCTGGAGGGCGACCGTCGCCTCCTTCGGCTTGACCTCGACCTTCGCGAGCTGGGTGGTCAGCGCGGCCTGGAGCTTCTTCTCGTCTACCACTGGCGCGATCTTGCCGGTCTTGTCCGCGTTGAGCAGCAGGCTCTTCGCGATCGCGGCCGGTGGAATGGTGAACGAACCGCGCTCGGTGGTCACCGTCACCGGGGCGGCGACCGCCGGCTTCGCCAGCTCGTTCACCAGCTTGTCGACATCTTCCTTGGTGGTGCTCGGGTGCGCCTCGACCAGCGGTACGACCACCGGCTGACCGCTCAGCCAGCCGGTACGCAGGGCCTCCGCGGACTGCTGCGGGTCCAGGTCCTGACCGGGCGACGGGTAGTTCGGCTTCGGTGTGGTGCCCTGGAAGACGATGGACGGCGGGGTCATCGGCCGACCGGTCTTCCCAGCCGTCTTGCGCAGTTCCGTGTCGAGCAGGCCGGGATCGACGGTCACCACGGGCTCGACGGTGCGGGACTTGAAGAGCAGGTCTACCGGCCCCGGGCCGGCGCCGATCGTCGCGTCGACGGTGGCGGTCACGTCCACGGCCAGGCCGACGTCGATCGGCTTGAACTCGGCCGTCTGGTCGCCGATCCGTACCGAGACGGGCGCGGCGAAGGTGTCCGCCCGCCGCTCCAACTCGGCCCGGAGCAGGGCGGCCGCCGTCGCCTTGGACTTGCCGCCCAGGTCGACGCCGAGCACCTCGGTGCCGCGCGGCACCTCGCCGCTGTACGCGTACCCCGCGGTGCCGCCGATCGCGGCCAGCACGGCGGCGACCAGGCCGCCCGCGACGAGCGCCGTGCGCCGTCCGCGGCGGGACGTCGGCTCGACCGGAGCGGCGGCCAGGTCCTCGCCCTGCGTCGGTGCGCCGAAGGTCATGAAGTCCGGCTGTTGCGGCTCGGGGGCCAACCCGGTCACGGGCCCACCGACCTGCTGCGGCACCGCTGAGATCTCGGTGGTCGGTGTCTCGCCGGCGGGGGGTCTCTTCGCGCCGTACAGGCTCACAGGGCAACCTCGATCAGGGGAAGGGCGGGGGTGGGGTCGGTAGGCAAGCCCGCGTGGTGACACGACCCGGAGGCCTACGGTAGCCAAGCGCGCGACCGGATGACAGCCCGCGGGTGGGTACGAAGGATTCGTACGCGCGAATCTCTCACGCTACGGCACCATCGACGTACGCCGCATGGCCGAAAGGACGAGACCGATCCGGTACGAGCCGGCAGCGGATCCGAGCGGGTCCGGTCAGTTGGCGGTGTCGGAAATCGCCTGGCGGAACACCCGTGACCGGTGTGCGTAGTTGTCGAACCGGCCATAGCTCGGTGCCGCCGGGGAGAGCAGCACCACCCCACCGGCCGGGGTGTGCGTACGGCCGAGCCGGACCGCCTCGACCAGGTCGTCCGCGGCGATCGTGGTGATACCGGGCAGGTCCTTGACCATGTCGAGGATGCGCGGCCCACTGTCCGGTACGCCGATCAGGGTGGCCTGCACCGCCTGGCCGGCGAGGAATTCGCGCAGCGGTGCGTAGTCCACGCCACGGTCCTCGCCGCCGACGATGACGGTGAGTGGGCGGTGGGCGAACGCCTCGATGGCGTGGATCGCCGACTGCGGGATGGTGGAGAGCGAGTCGTCGACGAAGGTGATGCCGGACGGGTCCTCGATCGGGGTCAGCCGGTGTTCGAGTGCGGGGAACGCCGCGGCCGCCTCGCCGAGCCGGTCACGCTCCGCCACCAGGTCCACGCCCACCGACGCCAGTACGCCGAGCGCCACGCACAGGTTCCACTCGTTGTGCCGGCCGACCAGCGGGAACGCCGAGCGGGGGAAGAGCGGCTGGTCGGCGAGGTGTACCCAGGCGGTGCCGTCCGGCCCGGGTGCCACGTGTGTGGTGTCCGGGCGGCCGGCGGCCAGCAGCGGCAGTCCGGGGCGGGCGGCGAGTTGCGCGGAAAGCTGCTCGTCGTTGGCGTTGAACACGACCACACCGGGACCGTGCTCGACGATGTTGAGCTTGTGCCGGTAGTACTCGGCTTCGCTGCCGGCCCAGTCGAGGTGCTCCGGAACCAGTGCGGTGAGCGCCACGACCTGCGGTGAGACCAGCAGGTCCGCGCACTGGTACATGGACAGCTCCAGCACGTACTGGTCGGCGGGGGGCAGTTCCAGCACGGCCGTACCGATGTTGCCGCCGACGACGTTGGGGTGGCCGACGGCGGTCAGCAGGTGGCTGATCAAGACCGTGGTGGTGCTCTTGCCCTTGCTGCCGGTCACCCCGATGGTGGTGCCCGCGTGGTCGGCCATCCAGAGGGCGGTGCCGCCGGTGACCGTCACGCCGCGCTCGCGCAGCCGCATCATCCACGGGTGGGTCTCGCCGATCACCGGGGACCGGACCACCACGTCCGCCCGCAGGAGCAGATCAAGCGCTTCCGGGCCGGTGTGCAGGGGGGCGATCTCGGCCAGCCGCCCCTCCCACGGTCGGGCCAGGAAGGTTTCCCGGTCCTGCACCGTGACCAGGTCGGCCGGGCCGACCGGGGCGATCGTGTTGACCGCGGCGACACCCTCCCGGCCGGTGCCCCAGACGGCGACACGTCGCCCACGCAGATCAGTGAGGTGCACCAGAACTCCTTCGCCCGCGAACCACGGCGGCTGCGGTCCTCGGCTCGCGTCCATACTTTAGTCCGCTCTGCCCGGTCTGCCGGCCAGGGTGCGGACAACGCTCCGACCCGGTACGCCGACCGGGGTAACCCCTGGTCGGCGTACCGTCGTGTGGTCGCGGTGAGCGGCTCCGGCGGGTCGGGGCGGCGGTCAGAGCCGGGCCAGCGCCGCCTTCAGCGGGTCGAGGCCGAGCGAGCCGAGGTTGAGCGCGTCGAGGTGGAACTGCTTCAGGTCGAAGTCGGCTCCCTTGCGCGCCTTGGCGTCGTCTCGGGCCTGCAGCCAGATCCGCTCGCCGACCTTGTACGACGGCGCCTGTCCCGGCCAGCCGAGGTAGCGGTTGAGCTCGAAGCGCAGGTTTTCCTCCGGCACCCGGCAGTGGGCGCGCATGAACTCCCACCCGAGTTCGGGGGTCCACCGCTCGCCGGGGTGGAAGCCGAACGGGTTGTCCTTCGGGATTTCGAGTTCGAGGTGCATGCCGATGTCGACGATCACCCGGGCGGCCCGGAACGCCTGACCGTCGAGCATGCCGAGCTTGTCACCCGGGTCGTCGAGGTAGCCGAGGTCGTCCATCAGCCGCTCGGAGTAGAGCGCCCAGCCCTCGCCGTGCCCGGAGGACCAGGAGAGCAGCCGCTGCCAGCGGTTGAGCAGTTCGGCGCGGACCTGGGTCTGCCCGACCTGGAGGTGGTGACCGGGTGCGCCCTCGTGGTAGACGGTGGTCACCTCGCGCCAGGTGGAGAACTCGTCGATGCCCTGCGGCACCGCCCACCACATCCGGCCGGGGCGGGAGAAGTCCTCGCTGGGACCGGTGTAGTAGATCCCGCCGTCGCTGGTCGGGGCGAGGCGGCACTCGATCCGGCGTACCTGCTCGGGGATGTCGAAGTGGGTGCCGTGCAGGTCGGCGATGGCCTTGTCGGCCAGTGCCTGCATCCAGTCGCGGAACGCTTCCTTGCCCTGGATCCGGCGGGCCGGGTCGGCGTCGAGCGCCACCACCGCCTCGTCGACGGTCGCGCCGGGGGCGAGGATCCGCGCCGCGACACCGCGCATCTCGGCTTCGAGCCGGGCCAGTTCGTCGAAACCCCAGGCGTACGTCTCGTCGAGGTCGACCTTGGCGCCGAGGAAGTACTGCGAGGCGAGCTGGTAGCGCTCACGTCCGGCGGCCTGCTTCTCCCGCCCCCGGGGCGCGAGTTCCGTACGCAGGAACTGCCCGAACTCGGCGGTCGCCGCGGTTGCCGCCGCCGCGCCCTTGCGCAGTTCGCTGGCGAGTGCCCCGTCGGCGGTCAGTCGGTCGGCCAGGCCGTGGAAGAAGTTGTCCTGAGCCGGGTCGGTCCAGATCTCGCACTGCTTGGCGACTTCGATCATCTGCGCCCGGGGGCTGACGTGTCCCGCGTCGGCGGCAGTGACCAGGGTGGTCCGGTAGTCGGCCAGCGCGGCGGCGAACGTGTTGAGCCGGGCGGCGACGTTGCTGACCGCCTCCGTGCCCTCGGTCGGCATCAGGTCGAAGGCCTGGCGCATCTCGTGCAGGCCGCTGACGATCACGTTGATCTCGCTGGCCGTCTCGCCGGCGTCGTACCGGGCGAGTTCCAGACCGAGCCGTTCCTGCATCGCCTCCTTCGCGGTGCGCTCGGACACCGAGGTCGGTTCGAGTACGTCAAGTTCGGCGAGGGTGCGCCGGTTGAGTTCGGCTTGTGCGGCGTAGCCGTCCGGAGACAGGTCGCCGAGCTGGTCGTCGTAGCCGGTGATGCCGACGAAGGTGGCGCCGATCGGGTTCAGTGGCGCCCATTCGCCGACATAGCGGTTGGCGAGGTCATCGATTTGTCCCACGAGACGACCCTACGTGACCCACCCACCGGCGGGTCGAGCCATTTGCGCTGCCGGTGACGGGTGGTCCGAGCAGGCCACCGATCGGCGATTGGCCTGGTTCACGGTCTGGAACCGGCGCGACTTCTGTCGGTGCGGTGCGGCAGAGTGTCAGGGGTGACCACCCCTACCGCTCCTGACAGCAACGTACGCGCCTGGCTGCCGGGTTTCCTCGCCGTCGCCGTGATCTGGGGGGCCAGCTTCCTCTTCATCAAGATCGGTGTACGTGAGCTGCACCCGCTCTACGTCACCCTCGGCCGGGCCGGTGCGGGCGCGCTGACCCTGCTCGTGGCGCTGGCGGTGCTGCGGGACCGGTTGCCCCGCGACCCCGTGCTGTGGCTGCACCTCACCGTCGTCGCGACCGTCGGGGTCGCCCTGCCGTTCACCCTCTTCGGCTACGGCGAGCAGCGGGTCTCCTCGATCCTGGCCGGCATCTGGAACGCGACCACGCCGCTGGTCGTACTGCCGATGGCGGTGCTGGTGTTCCGTACCGAGCGGATGACCGCCCGGCGGGCGATCGGCCTGCTGCTCGGCTTCGTCGGCGTGCTGGTGGTGCTCGGCGCCTGGCAGGGCCTGGGCGGGGCGCAGTTCACCGGGCAGCTCTTCTGTTTTGCCGCGGCCGTCTGTTATGGGCTCTCCATCCCGTACCAGAAGCGGTTCATCGCGGGCCGACCCGAGTCGGGCCTGGCGCTGTCCGCGGGCCAGCTGCTGGTGGCGACCGTGCAGCTCGCGATCGTCGCGCCGCTGGTGGTCGGCCCGCCCCCGGCACCGACCGGCCTGTCCCCCGAGGTGATCGGCAGCGTGCTCGCGCTGGGCGCGCTCGGCACCGGCCTCGCCTTCGTGATCAATCTGCGGACGATCCGGCTCGCCGGGGCCAGCACCGCCTCGACCACGACCTACCTGATCCCGATCTTCGCGGTGCTGGTCGGGGTGCTGGCGCTGGACGAGCACCTGGCCTGGTACCAGCCGGTGGGTGCGGTGATCGTGCTGCTCGGCGTCGCCGTCTCACAGCGCCTGATCTTCCGGGGCCGCCGGCACGCCGCACCGACCGACCAGCTCCCAGCCGAGCCCGAGCCGGGAATCCCCGTCGCCCAACCCGATCCGGCCATCTCCCGCTGACCCACCCGGCAGGCGCCCACCCGTCCCCAGCGGCCCCTGGCCGGCAACGGAAGCTCAGGCGTCGTGGCCGGCGGTCCAGGCGAGCAGTTCGTCGGCCGCCCAGGTGTTGACCACCCGCTCGGCCGGCACCCCGCACCGGGCCGCCCGTTCGCAGCCGAAACGCTGCCAGTCGAGCTGGCCCGGTGCGTGCGCGTCGGTGTCGATCGCGAACTCGCAGCCCGCTTCGACCGCCACCCGGATCAGCCGCTTCGGCGGGTCCTGCCGCTCCGGCCGGGAGTTGATCTCCACTGCCTTGCCGTACTCGGCGCAGGCGGCGAAGACCGCGTCCGCGTCGAAGTCGCTCGGCGGGCGGGTACGCGCCCGGTGCCCCCGGTCCCCCGGGCCGGTCACCCCCGGCGGTCGACCGGCGACCATCCGGCCGGTGCAGTGCCCCAGGATGTCCAGGTGCGGGTTGGCGATCGCGGCCAGCATCCGCCGCGTCATCTTGGCCTTGTCGTCCGACAGCCCGCTGTGCACCGAGCCGACCACCACGTCCAACTGGGCCAGCAGGTCGTCCTCCTGGTCCAGCGAGCCGTCCGCCAGGATGTCCACCTCGATGCCGGTGAGCAGCCGGAACCCCTCCGGCAGCGCCGCGTTGATCGCCGCCACGTGCTCCAGTTGCCGCCGCAGCCGGGCCGGGGTCAGCCCGTTGGCGACCTTCAACCGGGGCGAATGGTCGGTCAGTACGAGGTACTCGTGCCCCAGGTCGACCGCGGTCAGGGCCATCTCCTCGATCGGGGAACCCCCGTCGGACCAGTCGGAGTGGGTGTGACAGTCGCCCCGCAGCGCATTCCGCAGCGCGGCGGTCGCCTCGTCCAGGTCGACACCCTCGGTCGCGGTCAGCCGCCGCAGGTAGACCGGCTCCTCGCCGGCCAGTGACTCGGTCACGCAGCGGGCGGTGACGTCACCGACCCCGGTCAGCTCGGTCAACGTACCCGCCTGTGCCCTGGCGGCCACCTCGTCGGCGGGGAGCGCGGCCAGGGTCTTCGCGGCCGAGCGGAACGCCCGTACCCGGTAGGTGGCCTCGTTCGCCCGTTCCAACAGGAAGGCGATCCGGCGCAGGTCGGCGAGCGCGTCCCGAGCGGTCATCAGCTCACCGTAGCCGGCACACCGGCCGTCCGCGTGCTCGCGCGGCCTCCGTAGCCTTACCGATCATGAGGACGATCGACTGGGTGGACGGCGCCGTCGAGATCATCGACCAGACCGCACTGCCGGACCGGCTCGACGTACGGCGGCTGCACGGCGTCGACGAACTGGTGGCGGCGATCCAGACCCTCGCCGTACGCGGCGCACCCGCGCTCGGTGTCGCCGGTGCGCTCGGCGTGGCGCTGGCCGCCCGGCTGCACGACGGTGACCCGGTGGCGACGGCTGCCGCCGTACACCTGGTGGAAAACGCCCGCCCGACGGCGGTGAACCTGGCCCGTGGTGCCCGCCGGGCGGCGGCGCGACTGCCGGAGGGCCCGGACGCGGTCCTGGCCACCGCGCTGGCCGTACGCGACGAGGAGATCGCCGCCTCCGCCGCGATGGCCGAACGCGGCGCCGACCTGCTGGCCGAACTCTGCCCGCCCAACCCCCGGATGCTCACCCACTGCAACACCGGCGCGCTGGCGGCCGTCGTCGGCGGCACCGCGCTCGGGGTGGTGATCGAGCTGCACCGGCGCGGCGGGCTCGGCGCGGTGGTGGCGAGCGAGACCCGGCCGCTGCTGCAGGGCGCCCGGTTGACGAGTTGGGAACTCGGGCAGGCCGGGATCGAGTGCCGGGTCGCGGTCGACGGCGCCGGCCCGTTCCTGATGGCCCGCGGCGAGATCGACGCGGTGATCCTCGGTGCCGACCGGATCTGCGCCAACGGTGACACCGTCAACAAGATCGGTAGTTACGCGCACGCGCTCGGCGCCCACCGGGCCGGCATCCCGTTCATCGTGGTCGCCCCGGAATCCACTGTCGACCACGGCACCGCGACCGGTGCCGACGTCGAGATCGAGGACCGGGGCCCGGACGAGGTGCTCGCCTTCCGGGGCAACACCACCGCCCCGACCGGTGCCGGTGCGGTGAACCCGGCCTTCGACGTCACCCCGTACGACCTGATCACCGCGATCGTCACCGACCGGCGGGTGGTCAGGCCGGCACTGGGCGAACGGGTCTGACCGCGGTCACCGTACGACGGTTCGGGGCCACCCCGAGCACCCAGCCGCCGGCCCGGCCCAGTTCCAGCAGGTCGTCGATCCTGGCCGGCAGCTCCCGCGCGGTCCCCGGCCGGTACGGCCAGGCGGCGCGGGCCGCCGAAGCCGGGGCGAGCCAGTCCCGCAGCGCGGTGATCGGTTCGTCCGCGTCGACCGCGGCCCGTGCCTCTTGCAGTGCCGAGAGCACCCGGTCCAGGGCCGCACCGACCGCCGCCGCATTCCCGCCGCACATCGCCGCGACCAGGTCCGGTCGGGTCGCCGCGACCCGGGTCCCGTCCCGGAACGAGCCGGCGGCGAGCGTGCCGGCCAACGGTTCGTCAGCCACCCCCGCGACCAGCGCCGCCGCCAGCAGGTGCGGTACGTGGCTGACCGCCGCCACCGCCCGGTCGTGTTCGGCGGCGGTGGTCGGGACCACCCGGGCGCCCAGCGGGGTGAGCAGTGCGGCCAGCTCCAGCCAGTCGGCCAGCGAGGTGCCGCGCGGTTCGAGGCAGAGCACCCAGGCGCAGCCGGCGAACAGTGCCGGATCGGCGGCACCGAAACCGGAGGTCTCCCGACCGGCCATCGGGTGACCGCCGACAAAACCGGCCAACCGCTGCGGCTGCCGGTGCAGCCGTTCCTCGACCAGGGCCGCGACCGGGCCCTTGACCGAGGTGACATCGGTGACCAAGCCGGCGTAACCGGCGTCGCGCAACTGGTCCAGCACCCCGCCGACGGCGGGCAGCGGGACCGCGAGCACCACCAGTTCCGCGCGGGCGACGGTGTCCCGGATCGTCGGTGTGACCTGCCAGCGGTGGGCTGCCGGTGCCTGGGCGGCGGCGGTCCTGGCCGTGGCCCGGGTGGCCGGGTCGGCGTCGTAACCGAGCACCCGGTGGCCGGTGGCGGCCAGCGCGCGCAGCACGGAACCGCCGATGAGTCCGAGCCCGATAACCGCGACGTTCACGCCGCCGACTCTCGCACACCCTGCCGGTCGGCAGGGGGCAAGGCTCGCCCGGTGGTCACGGCGCTCAGGGCGCGGGCGGGCACTTGTGCTTCTGGTGCCAGGTGTCCACCTCGGCGACCGGTGAGCGGTTCGACCGGTCCCGCCACGCGTCCAGGTAACGCGCCGGCCAGATCACGCCCCGGCGGATCCACCAGTCCTCGGTCCGGTCGCACGGCGGCGAGATGCCGAAGTGCAGGTGGCACACGTTGTTCGCGTTGCCGGTCTTGCCGACCTTGCCGACCTGCTGGCCGGCGCGGACGCGTACTCCGGCGTCCATGCCGGCGGCCAGCTCCGACAGGTGCGAGCCGTAGTAACGGACCCCGTCGTCGCCGAGCAGCGACACCGCCTTGCCACCGTTGAGCGGACCCTGCGGGCCCTGCTTGTCGTACTTGTCGACCCGGGTCACCTCCAGGATCTCCCCGTCGGTGACGGCGAGCACCGGGGTGCCGCAGGAGGCGAAGATGTCCGTGGCCGCGTACGCGGAGTGGGTCTGGTGGTAGGAGGCGTTGGCCGAGTTCACCGGGAAGACGTACTTCGGGGTGGTCGGGCTGGCCGAGGGCGTACCGGCCGGCTTTGCCGGCGGTGTCGCCGGGGGCGGGGCGGCGGCCACGGTGGCCGGGGTGCCGCTCGTCGGGCCGGTCGGCGAGGACCAGACCACCGGGCGGCTCTGCGCGCAACCGGCGGCGGCGGCCACCGCCGTCAGCAGCAGGACCATCGGGTACGCCGCGCGGCGCCCGATCAGGCGTCGCGTACCCGTTTCGTCCCGTGCCATCCGGCCATCCTGACAGAACCGGCGCGATTGCGCCTCGCCCCCCAGCGTGGTGCGGAGCAGCCGGACGGCCCGGTTCCAGCGGGTACGCTGCGAGTCGGCGGCGTTGCTCCACCGTGACCGGTCGGTGCCCGGCCGCTGCCGAGCGGAGGAGCGAGGGTGATGGCACAACAGCCGACGTTGCAGCCCTGGCCCCAACCCGGCCAGCCGGCGCGTACGCCGTCGGGTCTCTTCCCCTCCGGCCTGCCGTCACGTCCGATCTACCGCGAGCCACACCCGGTACGCGGAGCCACCCTCGCCAGCGGCGCCGGCTTGACGGCGGCCTGGTTTCTGCTGTTCGGGCTGCTCGGCGATGACCTGCGCGAGTACGCGTGGTGGACCCTGCTGGCCGGTGCGGCGGCCTGGCTCGCCACGCTGCTGCTGATCCGCTTCGGTGACCGGGGTGCCGCCGTCGGTGTGGCGATGGTCACCGCGCTCGGGTGGTCGATTGCCGCGGTGGCGGTCGCGGTCCGGTGGAGTTACGCCGGATGGCCGCTCTGGTGACCAGGGGTCACCGAAATACTTCTCTGGGTACGCGATCTAGGGCGCTGGGTACCGGCTCGGTGGCACACCGCGACCGGGCTTGACGAACGCCGCGCGACTGGGCACCCTCGCCTCTATGGCCTGGACAGAGCAGCGGCTCGACCCCGAGCGCACCCGACGACGGATACAGCTCCTCGCCGAGCTGGCCGGTGCGAAGTCGGTGCGGGAGCGGACGCAGCCGCGACGGGTCCGGGTCGACCGGCTGCGCGAGTTGATCGCCACCCGTCGCCGGTTGGCCGGCTGAGCGCACCGATCCGCTCGATTCCGTCCTTCTCCTTCGGGGAGTTGCGCGGTCGAGCCCGGACCCGACCGGATACCGTCACGCGTAACAGGCAGTCGACAGTGGTGGGCGGCGGTACGCCGTGAGTTGTTGGGGGGACCGGTGTCGTACTTCGCGGCGGCCGTGGTGCGCGGCTCGGACGGCTGGACCGCAGCCGAACTCGACCTCGGTGGTGCCGCGGACATAGACGAGGTCGCGGACCTGCTCCGCGAGGTCGACCTGGACGCCGACACCTCGCTGCTCTTCGTCGAATCCGACGACGCCTACCTGGCCATCCTGCGCCTGGACGACGGCGAGGACCTGCGCATCTTCGGCTCCGACTCGGCCTTCGCCGAGGAGTCCCGACTCGGTGCCCTGCTGCTCGGCGACATCAAGGCACCCGCCCTGGAGATCGACGACGTGGTCGAGCCGGCCGCGCCCGCGTTGGACTCCTCGACCGACGAGGAGAGCGAGCAGCCGGCCGCCGACCCGGACGCGGATCCGATCGGCGACGCCGACCTCCTCGCCAACCTGGGCATCTCGGCCCACCGGCTGCTCGCCCTCTGCGCGCAGGAGCGGATGCTCCCGGCCGACGTCACCGCCGAACTGTGCCAGGCGATCGGCTGCGGCGACGTGGTCGAGGAACTGCGCGAGGCGTGAGCGGTACGGTCGGCGACCCGGCGGGAGCCGATGCGGTCGCTCATCGGGGCCGGAGACAGCGCCACGAGGCGTGGATGCGCCGGGCCTTGGCGGTGGCCGCCGACACCGGTCGACCGGAGGAGGGCGGCGACCCGGCCGACGACGTACCGGTCGGGGCGGTGCTCTACGGCCCGGACGGGGTCGAACTGGCGATCGGGCGCAACGAGCGGGAACGTACCGGTGATCCGACCGCGCACGCCGAGATCCTGGCGCTGCGCCGGGCGGCGGAACTACGCGGCGCCTGGCGCCTGGACGGCTGCACCCTGGTGGTGACCCTCGAACCCTGCACCATGTGCGCGGGCGCGCTGGTGCTGGCCCGGATCTCCACCCTGGTCTTCGGGGCGTGGGAACCGAAAACCGGCGCGGTCGGCTCGCTCTGGGACGTCGTACGCGACCGCCGCCTCAACCACCGCCCCGAGGTGTACGGCGGTGTGCTCGCCGAGGAGTCTGCCGCGCTCCTGCGCGCCTTCTTCCGCTGACGGGTACCAGCGGCTACACCGGCTGTGCACATCCCTGTGGATAACTGTGGATCGTCGCTGCCACCGTTGTGCACACTCTGTGGATAACGGTGGATCAGTTGTGGATAGCGGCTGTGGATATCCACGACTTCGTAGCGAGGTGCCGGTGCCCGAGGGCGCTCAGAGGGTGGCCGACTCCGGGCGGAGGAGGGCCTGGCCGACCGCCTTGGCACCGTCGGTCCACGGGGTCGGGCGCAGCGTCGCCGGGTCGAGCCGGACGATCGCCCGCCGCCCCTCGGCGTGCACGGTCGCACCGTCGGCAGAGAGCAGGCGGAAGCCGTATTCGGCGCTGGTGGTGCCGAAGCTCTCGAACCAGAAGTGGGCCAGCACCGGGCCGGTGCCGCGGATCGGCGTACGGAAGCTGATCGACAGTTCGCGTACGGCGTGGAAGACGTCCGGTGCGGTGAGCCGCCCGTTCTCGAAGGAGAACCCACGCTCGGCCCAGTACGGCGTCAGCCCCCGCTCCAGCAGCACGGCGTACTTGGCGTTGTGGACGATGCCCATCATGTCCAGGTCGTCGAAGTGCACCCAGACCGGTTCGGCGTGACCGAACGGGACGTGGGGCGGGGTGATGGTGCCGTTGCTGGTCATGTCGATCCTTCGGGTAGCAGGTCCGGTTCGGGGCAGAGCGCGCGCAGCCGGGCGAGCACCGCTCGCCGGGAGTACTGGTAACTGGGTTCGGAGGGGTTCAACCGGGACTGCAACGCGACGGCCAGGCCGAGCGCGTCGATCTCGTACGCGAGTTGGCCGACGTCGGTGTGCGCGGCGAGTTCACCGGCGGTCACGGACTCGGTGACCAGCCGCCGGATCAGGACCAGCCATTCGTCGAGGCACTCGGCCAGCCGGTCGCGGACCGGGCCGGGGTGCACGTTGTACTCGAACTCCGCCTTGGCGAAGAAGCAGGCGCCGGGCAGTGTTCCGTCGCCGTAGTAGGTCAGCCGGTGCTCGTGCAGGGCGAAGAGCCGTCGTACGCCCCGGGGTGCCCGCAGCGCTGGCGAGATCACCTGCTCGATCACGAGGTCGCGGGCCCGTTCGACGGTCGCGAGTTGCAGCTCTTCCTTGGAGCGCCAGTGCGCGAACAGGCCGGACTTGCTGACGCCGAGCCGGTCGGCGAGTTGGCCGAGGGAGAGCCCGTCGAGCCCGGCTTCGGTGGCCAGGGCCACGGCGGTGTCGAGCACCATGGTCCGGGTGCGTTCGCCCCGGACGACTCGACCGTCCACCGTCATGAGCGCGAGCCTACAACTAAACGACCGATCGGTCTTATAGTTTCACGGGGACGGCAGGGTGACGCTCACCACCAGGCCACCGCCCTCGCGCGGGCGGGCATCGACGGATCCGCCATGTGCCCGCGCCACCGCCCGCACGATCGACAGACCCAGGCCGAAACCGCGCCCACCGCCGAGTCGCTCACCGCGCAGCCGCCGGAACGGCTGGAAGATCGTCTCGATCTCGTACCCCGGCACCACCGGCCCGGTGTTGCTCACCACCAGCGTCGCCCGCCCGTCGACCAACCCGGTACGCACCGACACCCAACCGCCGGCCGGCACGTTGTGCCGCAGCGCGTTCTCCACCAGATTCGAGGTCAACCGCTCCAACAGCACCGCGTCCCCCGAGGTCGGTGCCGGTGCCAGGTCCCGTACCGCCTCCCGGGCCAGCGCCCGGGTCGGATCCGGTTCGGACCCCTCGGCCGAGTGCTGGTTCAGTACGTGCGCGGCCACCTCGGCCAGGTCGATCGACGTACGGTCGGTCAGCTCGCTCTCCGAGTCGGCGAGCGTCAGCAGCCCCTCGATCAGCCGCTCGTGCCGCTCGTTCACCGCCAACAGCGACTCACCGAGCTGCCGTACGTCGGCCGACGCACCCGGTCGGGTCACCGCCAACTCCACCAGCGCCCGGTTCAACGCCAGCGGCGTACGCAACTCGTGCGAGGCGTTCGCGACGAACCGCCGCTGACCGTCGAACGACCGGTCCAGCCGTTCCAGCATCAGGTCGAACGTGTCGGCGAGTTCCCGTACCTCGTCCTGCGGACCGCGCAGCGCGATCCGTTCGTGCAACCCACGCCCGGCGGTGTTCGCGCCGGCGATCCGCCGGGCGGTGCCGGTGATCTGGTGCAGCGGCTGCAACGCCCGGCCGGCGATCAGCCAACCGAACGCGATCGCCGCGGCGGAGACCACGGCCAACGCGATGCCGCCCTGGGTGAGCAACGAGTCCAGCGCGTTCTGCTTCACGTCCTCCTGGAGCTCGCGCACGAAGATCCGCAGCGCCTCGGCGTTCTGCGGCCCGAGACCGGTCCTGGGGATCTCGCTGACCGGCTTGGTCAACGCCACCCCGAGCGGCTCCGGCATCCGCTGCTCCACCAGCACGTACGTCACCGCCAGCAGGACCATGCCGGCGAGCAGGAACAACCCGCCGTAGACCAGGGTGAGCCGGGCCCTGATCGTGGTCCGCTTCATCAGTCGCCGCCTCACGAGATCTGGTACCCCACTCCCGGCACCGTCTCGACCACCTGCGGGTCGCCGAGCTTGCGGCGCAGCTTCATCACGGTCACCCGGACCACGTTCGTGAACGGGTCGATGTGCTCGTCCCAGGCCCGCTCCAGCAGATCCTCGGCGGAGACCACCGCCCCGTCAGCCCGCATCAGCTCGGCCAGCACCGCGAACTCCTTACGGGACAGCGCCACGTACCGGCCGTCGCGGTAGACCTCGTGCCGGCCCGGGTCGACCACGATCCCGGCCCGGCTCAACCTCGGCGGTGCCGCCGGACGGGCCCGCCGGGTCAGCGCGTGCACCCTGGCCGAGAGTTCCACCAGGGCGAACGGCTTGGTCAGGTAGTCGTCGGCGCCGAGCGACAAGCCGGCCACCCGTTCCCGTACGGCCGCCGCGGCGGTCAGCATCAGCACCCGGCTCGCCCCGCCACCTTCGACGATCGACCGGCACACGTCGTCGCCGTGCACCACCGGCAGATCGCGGTCGAGCACCACCACGTCGTACTCGTTCACCCCCAGGCGTTCCAGGGCGGAACCACCGTCGTACGCGACGTCGACGGCGAACGCCTCCCGTCGCAGCCACTCGGCGATCGCGTCCGCCAACAGGCTCTCGTCCTCGACCACCAGCACTCGCATCGGTCCATGGTGACTCGGCCCCGGATAACGCCACCGTTAACGCCGACGCTTACGCCCTGGATACCGCCGTCGCGGTCGACTTGTCGGCAACGGTCACCCCCGCTCTCGGGGGTGACACGGTCGGCGACCGGCGCCGACCTCCCCGAGGAAGGAAGTGTTCAGATGCGCCGACAACCGGTCAGCGGCCTGCTCGTCCTGCCCGCCTTACTCGCCCTGGCGTTGGCCGGCTGCGGCACGCCCGCCGAGGGCGACGGCGTGGCCACGGCCGGCGGCGCGGCCAGCGCCGGGCCGACCGCCTCGGCCAGCGCCGCCGCCCTCGACGACGCCGCCCGCCAGCTGAAGTTCGCCCAGTGCATGCGGGAGAACGGGGTCGACATGCCGGACCCCGATCCGGCCGCGCCGGGTCAGGTCCGGATCAACGGTGGCAGCGATCCGGAGAAGACGCAGGCGGCGCTGGAGAAGTGCCGCCAGTTCCTGCCCAACGGTGGCGAAGCGCGCAAACTCGACCCCGAGCAGGCGGAGAACATGCGCAAGATGGCGCAGTGCATGCGGGAGAACGGCGTACCCGACTTCCCCGATCCCGGCCCCGACGGTCTGCTCAAAATCGACAAGAGCCTGCTCGGTGGTAAGGGCCTGGACGACCCGACGCTGAAGGCCGCGATGGAGAAGTGCAAGCAGTTCGCACCGAAGATCGCCGGGACCGCCAAGTGACGGCGCCGACCGCCACCGCCACCGATTCCGCCGCGACCGATTCCGGTGCCGAACGGGCGCCCGTCCGGCGTCGCCGTCCGCGTACCGGCACGGCGTTGGTCACCGCCGCCGTCGTGGTCGCCGTCGGTGCCGGCGGCGCGGCCGCGATCGGCTTCGGCGGCCGTGATCCGGGTACGGCCACAGCCAGCACCCTGCCACCGGCAACCGCACAGGTGACCCGGCAGACCCTGGTCGACGCGCAGACCGTCGACGGGGAACTCGGGTACGGCACCACACGTACCGCCGCCGCCCGGCGCGGCGGCACCCTCACCTGGCTGGCACCGACCGGTGGCACCGTGAAACGCGGCCAGCCCGTGTACGCCGTCGACAACAGCAAGGTGGTGTTGCTGTACGGCGGGCTGCCGGCGTACCGGACGCTGCGGTCCGGGGTCGAGGGGGCCGACGTGAAACAGTTCGAGCAGAACCTTTCCGCGCTCGGCTACACCGGCTTCACCGTCGACGACGAGTACACCGGCAGCACCGCCGAGGCGGTACGCGACTGGCAGGAAGACCTCGGCCGCGACGACACCGGGCGGGTCGAACCGTCGGACATCGTCTACGCCGACGCGGACGTACGCGTCGAGGGCCACGAGGCGTCGACCGGCGACACCGTCCAGCCCGGCAAGTCGGTGCTCACGTACACCGGCACGAGCAGGCTGGTCACCGTCGAACTCGACATCGACGACCAGCGGCTGGCGAAGAAGGACAACAAGGTCGGTGTGACGCTGCCCGACGGAAAGCAGCTCGACGGGCTGATCACCGAGGTCGAAACCGTCATCGAGACGGGCAGCGGCGGGACCGGGCAGGACGAACCGGAGACCAGGATCGAGGTCACGGTCACGGTCGCCGACCCGAAGGCACTGGCCGCGTACGACCAGGCGTCGGTCAAGGTCGCGTTCACCGCCGACGAACGTGCGGACGTACTGACCGTGCCGGTGGCGGCGCTGCTGGCACTCGCCGAGGGCGGGTACGGCGTGGAGGTGGTGGACGGTGGGCGTACCCGGATCGTCGCGGTCAGCACCGGCCTGTTCGCCAGCGGACGGGTGGAGGTCGCAGGTGACGGGCTGACCGAGGGCCTGACGGTCGGGGTGCCCGCATGACGGCCGCCGCAGCCACGCTTCCGCTGCCACCGGTGGTCGCGTTGGAGCAGGTCAGCAAGGTCTATCCGGGCGGGGTGGCCGCGCTGCGCGGCGTGACCCTCACCATCGGGCGCGGTGAACTGGTGGCGATCGTGGGGCCGTCCGGGTCCGGAAAGTCCACCATGCTGCACCTGATCGGCACCCTCGACCAACCATCGACCGGCACCGTACGCATCGACGGCTACGACACCGCCGAACTCGACGACCGGGAACTCTCCGCACTGCGGTCCAGTCGGATCGGCTTCGTGTTCCAGCAGTTCCACCTCGCCGCGGGCGTACCGGTGGTGGAGAACGTGGCGGACGGGCTGCTCTACTCCGGCGTACCCCTGGGTGAACGACGCCGACGGGCGGCGGCCGCGCTGCACCGGGTCGGCCTGGACCACCGACTCGACCACCGGCCGCACGAACTCTCCGGCGGCGAACGGCAACGCGTCGCCATCGCCCGCGCGGTGGTCGGCGACCCGCCGCTGCTGCTCGCCGACGAACCCACCGGTAACCTCGACTCCGTCTCCGGCGCCGGGGTCCTCGACCTGCTGCACGAGCTGAACCGGGCCGGCACCACCATCGTCGTGATCACCCATGACCGGGAGATCGCGGAGAGCCTGCCCCGCCAGGTACGCATGCGCGACGGCCTGCTCGTCGACCCGACCGCCGCCGATCTCGTCGGGGGGACCAGGTGAAGCGCGGGCCCGACCGGTCGGTGCCGCAGTGGTTTGCCGCCCCACCGGCCCGGCTCGTGCCGGCTCGGCTGCGACCGCGTGACGTCGTCCGGGTCGGTGGCGTCGGCCTGCGGACCCGGCCGCTGCGGGCGTTCCTCTCCGCGCTCGGCATCGCCATCGGCATCGCGGCGATGGTCGCCGTCGTCGGCATCTCGTCGTCGTCACGGGCCGAACTCGACCGCACCCTGGCCGCGCTCGGCACCAACCTGCTCACCGTCTCGCCCGGCAAGTCGCTCTTCGGCGACGACGCCCAACTGCCCGAGGAGTCGGTGGCGATGATCGCCCGGATCGGGCCGGTAAACCGGGTCGCCGCGACCGCGCAACTGCCCGACGCCAAGGTGTTCCGCAGCGACCGGATCCCGACCGCCCAGACCGGCGGCATCGGCGTACGGGCGGCGAACCTCGAACTGCTCGACACCGTCGGCGCGGGAACCGTCAGCGGCACCTGGCTCAACCCGGCCACCGCCCGCTACCCGGCCGTGGTGCTCGGCGCGACCGCCGCCCAGCGCCTCGGCCTCGCCACCGCCGGTACGGACACCCAGATCCAGGTCGGTGGACGCTGGTTCACCGTCGTCGGCATCCTCGCCCCGGTGCCACTGGCCCCGGAACTGGACCTCTCCGCGCTGATCGGCTGGGACGCGGCGACGACGTACCTGGGTTTCGACGGGCACCCGACCACGGTCTACAGCCGCTCGGCCGAAACCTCCGTCGAGGCCGTACGCGCGGTCCTCGGCGCGACGGCGAATCCGGAGGCGCCGAACGAGGTGGAGGTGTCCCGCCCGTCCGAGGCGCTCTCCGCCGCCCGCGCCACCGACCAGGCGTTCACCGGGCTGCTGCTCGGCCTCGGCGCGGTGGCGCTGCTGGTCGGCGGGGTCGGGGTGGCGAACACGATGGTGATCTCGGTGCTCGAACGCCGCCCCGAGATCGGGCTGCGACGCTCGCTCGGTGCGACCCGGGGGCAGATCCGTACCCAGTTCCTCACCGAGTCACTGCTGCTTTCCGCGCTCGGCGGGGCGGGTGGAGTCCTGCTCGGCACCGCGGTCACGTCCGGCTACGCGCTGCTCCAGTCCTGGCCCACCGTCGTACCGGTCTGGGCGACCGCGGGCGGCGTCGGCGCAACCCTGGTCATCGGTGCCCTCGCCGGGCTCTACCCGGCCATCCGCGCCGCCCACCTGCCCCCGACGGAGGCGCTCGCCACCCCCTGAGGACGACGCGCCGGCTTGTTGGTCCCGTCCCGGCAGGGCCGGTGGTCCGTAAACGGACCTCCGGCTCGTGCCGGGGCGGGAACGTCGTCCCTCGACGCCGGTCAGATTCGGCCGTGCTCAGGCGTTGTCGGAGCCCTCGGTCGACGGCGGGATTTCACGGACGACCGCCACCGGGCAGCGGCTGTGATGCAGCAGTTGCTGGCTGACCGAGCCGAGCAGCAGCCCGCCGAACCCGCCGTGGCCCCGGGATCCGACAACCACCAACTGCGCGTTGCGACTGGCGTTGACCAGGGCACGACCGGCGGTGTCGGCGAGGACCTCGGTGGTGACGGAAACCTCCGGGTGCTTCTGCCGCCAGTTGACCAGCAGGTCGTCGAGGGCGGCCCGCTCGGCGGTGGTGACCGCCACCGGGTCGTAGGCGAGCGGGACGTATTGCGGCGGCGGCGGGGTCCAGGCCGCGATCACGTGCAGCGGCACCTCCCACTCCATGGCCAGGTCGAAGGCGTAGCCGAGCGCCAGCAGCGAGCACTGGGAACCGTCGAAGCCGACGACGATCCGCCGCCCCGTGTCCTCCGGATCGGGCTCGGTGCCGCGTACCACCACGACCGGGCAGTGCGCGTGCGCGGCGACGGCGACGCTGGTGGAGCCGACGAGCAGGTCGGCGAAGCCGCCGTGGCCGCGGTTGCCGACCACCAGCAGGGCGGCCTGCCGGGACTGCTCGGCGAGCGCGACGGCGGGCGGACCGTCGAGCAGGACGGCGGAGACGGCCACGTCCGCCCGCGACTTCGCGGCCTCGGCGGCAGCGGCGACGACCATGGCCTGCGCGTCGCGGCGCGCGGTCATGTCCGACCAGTTCGCCACCTCGGGTACGACCGGCGCGGTGACGTTGAACCACTCGAACGAATAGGCCAGCAGTACGGAACGGTGGGCGCGGGCGGCCTCGTCCACCGCCCAGGCGAGCGCGGCCTGGGCGGACGGGGATCCGTCGTAGCCGACGAGGATCGGTCGGGTGGTCATCACAGTCTCCTTCGACTGGGCGGGTCGAGCTCGTGGCGGTCACGGATTCCAGGTCGTGGCCTCCGTGGAAACCTCAGCTCGCTAACCACAGTCAACTGCCGCCCACCACGTACGCAGAAGGGTCTTTCGACCCGTACGCGCCGCCACAGGTCCCCGGGGCTGTTCCGCCCCGGCGATGGAGAAGGAGGGTCGAGGATCAGGCGATGGCGGTGTCGAGGGCGATCTCGACCATCTGGCCGAAGGTCTGCTCGCGCTCCTGCGAGGTGGTCTTCTCACCGGTCTTGATGTGGTCGCTGACGGTCAGCACGGTCAGCGCGCGGGCCTTGTAGCGGGCCGCGATCGTGTAGAGCGCCGCCGACTCCATCTCGACGGCGAGCACGCCGTACAGGGCGAGGGCGTCGTAGAGGTCCGGACGATCGGTGTAGAAGGCGTCCGCCGCCAGCACCGGTCCGACCCGCATGCTGATGCCGCGCCGCTCGGCTACCTCCACCGCCGTACGCAGCAGCCCGAAGTCGGCCACCGGGGCGTAGTCGATCAGCCCGTCGAACCGGACCCGGTTCATGTTCGAGTCGGTGGAGGACCCGCTCGCCGCCAGCACGTCACGCAGTTGCAGGTCCTCGCTGAGCGCCCCGCAGGATCCGACCCGGATCAGCGTCTTCACGCCGTAGTCGTTGATCAGTTCGTGGGCGTAGATCGAGGCGGACGGCATGCCCATGCCGGAGCCCTGTACCGACACCTCGACCCCGGACCAGGTACCGGTGTACCCGTACATGCCCCGGACCGAGGAGTAACACTTCGCATCCTCGAGGTAGGTCTCCGCGATCCACTTGGCCCGCAGGGGGTCGCCCGGCATCAGGACCCGCTCGGCGATCTCGCCCGGCTGTGCGCCGATGTGCGTACTCATGGCTGATGATCCTGCCAGGTCCGGCTGAGCCATACCGCCGTGACGGGCACGCCGGGCGTCCGGTACCCTTCTCGGCGGTGGCGTGTCCGAGTGGCCTAAGGAGCACGCCTCGAAAGCGTGTGAGGGGGTAACCCCTCCGCGGGTTCAAATCCCGCCGCCACCGCCAGCAAGCAGGCAGAACGCCCGGCAAGTCCGTAAGGACGAACCGGGCGTTTCGCCGTGTGAAGATCGCTAGTCTCAAACGTCGTCAGACTTGGAACAGTGTCGGTTGAGCGTGGTTATGGTTTCTCGCGGCCACGCCGGACGATCGAACGTAGGTCTTCTACCGTCAGCCATGGCTTGGTGCGATGGATCATGCGGTGACAGTTGGAGCAGATGAGGGCGAGGTCTTCCAGCTTGGTCTTGGTGGGCCCGGTGACGTGGAGCGGCGTGCGATGGTGGCACTCGATGTAGTCGATGCCGCGGGCGCCGTAGGTCTTTGCGAAGTCGAAGCCGCAAATCTCGCAGGCGATGACCAGACCGCGGAGCTTGGCATCTGCGATCTTGGCCTTTCGGATCTTCGGGTCGCGCTCGCGTCGCAGGTGCTGGCGTAGGAGCACGCCGCCCTCGTCCGCGGTCGGGTCCGGGAGATCGGGATCAGGGCCAGTCGTAAGGTTTTCGTCGGTGGCGAGCGCGGTACGGATGGCCTTTGCCAAGTCATGCATCTCGGTTGGTCGAGCGATAAAGTCGTCCAGGACTTCCCGGTCGAGCCGATTGCCGTTGGTTTTCTTGCCGTGGTAGAGCGGGTGTGAGGTTGCCACGTCAGCGGTCTTACGGCCGACCCCCGCAGGATTCCGAAAGTCCGGCCCGCGCTCGCCCAAGGGGTGAATGGCCGACGTCTGGAGAAGTTCGGACAACTCCTTGACCCGTAGGTCTGCGCGGTCGAGTTGCCTCCAGCCGTTGGCCTCCACCAGAGCACAGGCCAAGATGATCTCGTCTCGGGTCCAGTCGGGGTTCGGCAGGTATCGAACGTCGAACCCGAGGTCTCCGAGCCGCTGAGCGACCGTCTTGTCTCCACCGGAGAAGTCCGCGGAGCCCAGTGGCACGCCTGTGCTCGCCCCGTGCGCGTAGCCCGAGATGGCCTTCGAGTCGTAGAGCCGTCCACGGTACTGGAGGTAGTACGAGCGGGAGCGGCCGAATCCGGTCGAGCGCAGGAACTCCTCGCGGCCTACACGATCGAACTCAGTGATGGCTGCCAGCACGGCGACATGCGTGAGATCTGCAAGGGACACGATGCGACGATACGACCGTACTGCGACAGTGCCAGGAACGGTGGCCGGCCGTGGTCCATCCAGCGGCGTCCGGAGGCGGGCGTCAGCGGCTGCCTCCCAGCCGTTGTCGGCGATCCCGGGGATGCCGATTGTCGGCATCCCCGGGCCGCGCGGGTGCCTCGCAGATCGCGGCGGGACGGGTGTTCCCTCGCCCCGCCCACCCCGCCGGGCCTGGTTCGGTCGGCACTATCCGGACCCGCGATCAGTCGCTAGGGCGCGTTTCATAAAGCACGGTGGGCAGGTTGAGGTCACGGCGTGGCGGTGATCGATAGACAGCGAGGTCTCCGGTACTTGGTACAACGAC
>NZ_JBFAPP010000046.1:0-17624 GCF_040676775.1 Micromonospora sp. NPDC049523
GTATCCAACGACACCCGCGGCGTCGGACCCGCCGACAACACCGGAAAATCCTCGGTCAGATACTGCCCCGGCGGCAACGCCGGCTGCGACGACCTGGGCCGGCCCTGAAAGCCCGGCGACACGATGCCCATCCGCTACTCCTATCACCTTCCCGGGTGTGCCGGATCGTGATCCCGGCAGGTGATCATAGAGCGGCCAACCGCTGGCGGGTCGGCGGCGGTCGCGTCGGCTACTTGGTCGGCCCTTCCGGCGCACCGTCGGAGGTGAACGCGCCGCTGCCGGGTTCCGTGGTCAGGTAGACGTGCTGGTGCCCGTGTCCCGCGTCGATGTTGATCTGGTCGAGTTGTGCCGCCGCGATCGACCAGGCCGTGCCGGCCGCCGTACGCTGACGGGCCGCCAGGTCGAGCACCGCACGCTGGGCGGCCGCGGGCAACGTACCGACCAGGGCGTACGTGTCCAGCGCGGTGGCCAGACCGTCGACCGCCGCCCGGAGTCCGCCCCGCGCCACGTTGGTGGCGGTGCTGCCGGACGGGCTCTCGGCATGCCGCTCGACCGCCCGACGCATGGTCTGCTGCCAGCTTGCAAGCTTGTCGGCGGGCGCCGGCTGGCCGCACTTGACCGCGGCGTCCAGGTCGGACAGCAGTGGGCCGAGTTCGTCCCGCGTGGTCCGCGCGGCCGTGGTCAGGCTGCCGATCTGCTCGGTGTCCCGCCGCGCTTCCTCCTCGCGCAGCTTGTTCACGGCGGTCTCGGTTTCGCTCGGCCCGCCCACCGCGTAACCGATGCCGGCTCCGATGAAGCCGGCCAGCACCACCGGCAGCAGCATGGCGAAGACCAGGGTGCCCACACTCGGCCGCCTGCTCGTCGGAGCCTTGGTATAGGAAGGCTTGCCGGTCCTGCGGGACATGTCCGTTCCTCCCGGGGCATCGACCACCGCACGCACGTTGCGTAGAGGTTACGGCTTTGATGCGGGGCAGTCTATTGCCCGGTTGAAATCGACCAAACTTTCGTTGGTCTAGACGAAAGTCGATGTCCCCGGCAAGATGTCCCCGGCAACCGGTCTAGCGTCGTCGCGCGCGGCCACCGGGCATCAACACCGGTTCGACCAGGTCACGGAACTCGCGCGGTAGCTGAGCCATCACGTCGTCGAACTCACCGCCGGTGACCGCCTCCCGTACGGTGGTCAGCACGGCCCGGACTCCGGTGCGCGCCGCGGCCTCGTCGACACTCGCGCGCTCGGCGGCCCGCCGGACGAACTCCTGGGCTCCGAACCGCTCCGCGGCGTCCCGTGGGCTGCGCAGCAACGCCTGCAGCGGCTGTGGCAACTGGGCGGCCAGGTCGATCGCCTCCCCGCCGGTCAGCCGGTCGGCCAGCGTCTGCAGGGTGCCCCGGCTGAGGTCGATGGCCGTGTCGGAGTCCACCCCCGCCCGTTGCGCGACCATGTCGACGAACGTGTCGTAGTTCATCACGACTCCTCCCGGCGTCGCCGCGGTCCGGCGTCGCGTTCCGGGCGCGTACCCCTGGCGGGTCCGGTGAAACGGACGCGAGACCGCGGCCCGCAGCGGGGCGTGAAGCTGGAAAAGCGGGGTATGCGCTGCGCGGGGAGAACCAGACGACCGGCGAGGAGCGGGATTCACATGGTGACCAACGCCGAGGTGCTGCGCTACCTCACCGCACTCGACTTTCCCGCCACCAAGGACGACATCGTCGCGGAGGCCGAACGGGAAGGGGCACCGGACGACGTGCTCCGGGCGGTTCGGGCGATGCCGCCCGCGGACTACGGCAACATCGACGAGGTGGCCCGCTCGGCGCGCACCAATTCCAATCCCGAGGTGACCCCCGCCGATCTGGCCGCGCGGGCCCGGGACCGCAAGCACCAGCGGGTCGCTCGGCACCTGCGCCAGAGCTGACCGGTGCAGGCCGTCGCCGCAGCGGAGTGCCGGCGTTGACCACGACCCGCCCACGCCGGGAGCCGTTGCGGTCCTCGCTGCTCCTGATCATCATGGCGGCGGTGGCGGCGACGGCCGCCGTCCCGGTCGGACTGTACGACGCGGCGGTGCTCGGTCCACTCGTGGGCTGGGACGCCGCCGCGCTGTTCTACCTGATCTGGGCACGCTCCAGGCTCTGGCCGCTGGACCCGACCGAGACCGCCCGGTTCGCGCTGCGCGAGGACACCAACCGAGGGCTACGCGACTCGCTGCTGCTCTTCGCCTGCCTGGCCAGCCTGCTGGCGATCGGGGTGGTACTGATCCGGGCCCAGCCGCTGGACGGCTTCTCGGAACAGTTGCACATCGCCCTCGGCATCGTCAGCGTCATCTTCTCCTGGGCGGTCATCCACACCGTGTTCGGCAGCCGCTACGCCCGGCTGTACTACACCGGTACCGACGGCGGGGTGCGGTTCAACCAACAGTCGCCGCCCCGCTACACCGACTTCGCGTACCTGGCCTTCACCATCGGGATGACCTTCCAGGTGTCCGACACCCCGCTGAGCAGTCCGGAGATCAGGCGTACGGCGCTGCGCCACGCGCTGCTGTCGTACCTGTTCGGTGCCGTGATCATCGCGTCGACGGTCAACCTGATCGCCGGTCTGGTGCGGTGAACCGAGGGGTCGTGCGGACCGGCGGCGAACAGCCCCGTCGAAACGGACACCGGACGAGGTGCCGGCCACGACAGGCATGACCGGGACACCACGCCCGACGAAACTCCGGCGACAAGCGGCGTCCGAACCGAACGCGGTCACCGGATGGCGGAGGTCCAGCCGAACCGGTTGGACAGCTCTGCCAGACCTATCCTACGAGGTGGGATCACCTGAAAGACGACGAACACCATAATTGTGGGGGAGCCCACGTACGATTGGGTGTCTATGTTGTGATTTGGTGGTACGTGTCGTCCAGGTCCACCATCGCCAGCGCCCCGACCAGCCAGGCGAGCTTCTCCGACTCCCGGCTGCCGGCCAGCGCCGCCAGGTCATCGGCCGTACGACCCAGACCGAGCTTGCGCGCAGCGGTGAGCGCCCGGCGGTCCGCGGACGGCGGCACCTCCCGCCACAGCGCCTGCACCTCGCGGAAGAAGAGGTCGACCACCAGATCGTCCACTCCGGGCAGCCGGTCCAGCCGATCCCGCTCCCGCGCGGCGTTGTACCCGGCCATCGTGCGCAGCCGCCGCAGGTCGCCGTGGTACCGCTCACCGACCAACGAGGCCAGGGCACCGAGCGTGGTGGCCAGTTCGTCCGCGTCCCGGCGCCCGCAGCCGCGCAGCACCGCGGCCCTGGACTCCTGCGTCGACCGACTCATCCTGGCCGCGCTGTCCCAACCCCGGTCACGCAGTGCCACGGCGGTCTGCGCCGCCCGCCGCGGATCGCCCGGCCGACCGAGCAGGATGGAGAGGTACAGCAACTGGAACAGCGCGGCCGGGTTGTTGGTGACCCGGAACCCCAGCTGGTCGGCGAAACCCCGCCCGCTGCCGGCCAGCCGCCGGACGAACCGCTTCTTGTCCTCCACGCTCATCGTGGTCGCCATGCCGTGCGACTACCCGAAACGGCGCCGGCCACGCCGATCGGGTCCACCCCGAGGTACGGATCCGACCGGTACGCTGCCCGGAACATCGACGACACAGCGGATACGACGGGGGACAGATCGTGAACTGGACACTCGAGGTCGTGGTGGTGCCGGTGTCGGACGTGGACCGCGCGAAGGCGTTCTACGCCGAACAACTCGGCTTCGACGTCGACCACGACACCCGGATCGGCGAGCAGGTCCGCCTGGTCCAGCTGACCCCGCCCGGATCGGGCTGCTCCATCGTGATCGGTCACGGAGCCGTACCGCAGATGGCACCGGGCTCGCTCAAGGGCCTGCAACTGGTGGTCACGGACATCCACAAGGCCCACGCCCAGCTGGTCGAACGCGGCGTGCAGGTCAGCGAGGTCCAGATCCTCGGCCAGAACCCGACGCCGATGCCGGATCCGCTGGACAACGTCGGCTTCGTCTTCTTCAGCGACCCGGACGGCAACGAATGGGCCGTACAGCAGATCTCCAGCCGAGGCTGACGCCGGAGTCGGTCGGCCGGATCAGTCGAGGGCGGCCCTCGGGACGATCATCCGTCGCAGCTCCCGCTTGAGCACCTTGTGGCTCGGTCCCAACGGCAGCTCGTCGAGGAACTGGACCTGGCGCGGGTACTTGTGCCGGCCGAGCCGCTCGCGCGCCCAGTCGATCAACTCCGATTCGGTCGGGGCGGCCGGCCCGCCCGGGTCGAGCACGACCACCGCGCAGATCTCCTCGCCGTGCACCGGGTCAGGCACCCCGATGACCGCCACCTGTGCCACCGCCGGATGGCGGGCGACGACCTCCTCGATCTCGCGTGGGTAGACGTTGAACCCGCCCCTGATGACCAGGTCCTTCTTCCGGTCCACGATGGTCACGAAGCCGGACTCGTCCTTCGTACCGAGGTCGCCGCTGCGGAACCAGCCGTCGACCAGCGCCTCCGCGGTCGCTGCCGGCCGACCCAGATAACCGGCGAAGACGTTGTGACCCCGGATCACGATCTCGCCGATCTCACCGGTGGGTAGCAGCTCGATCTGGTCGTCCAACTCGGGCCGGGCGATCTCCACCTCGACGCCCCAGACCGGGTGGCCGACCGTGCCGGCGCGGGTGCCGAAGTGCGGCTGGTTGGTGGTCGCGGTCGGCGAGGTTTCAGAGAGGCCGTATCCCTCGAAGATCGTGGTGGCGAAGGTGGCGTTGAACCGCTCCAGCACCGCCAGCGGCAGCGAGGCGCCGCCGGAGATGCAGAGCCGCAGCCGGGGCAGGGTCGGCGCCTCTGCCGCGGCGGCGAGCAACCCGATGTACATCGTCGGTACGCCGTGGAAGACGGTCACCGCCTCACGCAGCATCAGCTCGATCGCGGCGGCACCGGTGAACCGGCTCAGCAGCACCAACGTCCCACCCACCCGGAACGTACCGTTCATCGCCACCGTCTGGCCGAAGGTGTGGAACAGCGGCAGGCAGCCGAGCACCACGTCGGCGCTGCGCGCGTCGTTGGCGTCGAACACGTTCACGGTCGCGTTCATGACCAGGTTCAGGTGGGTGAGCAGGGCGCCCTTGGGCTCACCCGTGGTGCCGCTGGTGTAGAAGACCACCGCGGTGTCCTCGGCCTCGCGGGTCACGTACGACGGCAGTGGCGTCACCTGGTCGCTGACCTGCTCCAGCCGGCGGACCTCGATCCCGGCGGGCACCGGGCCGACGGTGACCAACGGAACCCCGGCGCGGTACGCCGCCTCGGCGCCGATGGCCAACTGGCTGGTGTGACAGACGAGCAGGTCGGCACCGCTGTCCCGGAGCACGTATGCCATCTCCTCCGCGGTGAGCAGCAGGTGCACCGGCACCACCACCGCACCGGCGACCAGCGCGCCGTAGTAGGCCCGGGGAAAGTCGACCACGTTCGGCGCGAGCAGCGCCACCGTGTCGCCGGCGCCGACACCCAGCTCACGCAACCCGGCTGCGGCGCACCGGGCCTCCAGCCACAGCTCGGCGTAGGTCACCCGGACCTCACCGTCCACCACGGCAACCGTGTCGGAGTGCCGGCGGGCCGACTCGGCGAGCACCATCGCCAACGACAACGCGGTCATTTCCCCTCCTCGAAGTAGAGCCGGGACACCGTTTCGGCGACACAGACCGGCTTGGCGCCGCCCTCACTCTCCACTGTGACCGATGTGACCACCTGTAAACCACCCGTCACGGATTCGACTCCGGCGATCCGCGCGGTGGCCCGGATCCGCGTACCGACGCGCAACGGGGCGGGGAAGCGCACCCGGTTGAGGCCGTAGTTGACGCCCATCCGCACCCCGTCGACCCGGTACAACTCGGTCACCAGCGCGGGCAGCAGGGACAGGGTGAGATACCCGTGCGCGACGGTCGCACCGAACGGCCCCTGCGCCGCCCGAGCCGGGTCGACGTGGATCCACTGGTGGTCGTCGGTGGCGTCGGCGAACAGGTCCACCCGCTCCTGGTCGACCGGATGCCACCGACCCGGCCCGAACGGCTCACCGATCGCGTCGAGCAACTCGGCGGGCGAGGTGAAGCTCCTCATCCGAGGTGCCCTCCCAGCTTGGTGTAGCCACGCAGCAAGTCCCGGGCGATGATCAGGCGCTGCATCTCGTCGGTGCCCTCGAAGATGCGGTACAACCGCACCTGCCGGTACCAGCGCTCGATCGGCAACTCCCGGGTGTAACCCATGCCGCCGTGGATCTGCAGGACCCGGTCGACCACCCGGTTGACCATGCCGGCGCCGTAGAGCTTCGCCATCGACGACGCGTGCCGGGGGTCCAGCCCCTGGTCGACCGTCCAGGCCGCACGCAGGATCAGCCAGCGGGCCGCCTCCAGTTCGGTCTCCGAGTCGGCGATCATCCACTGGATGGCCTGGTTGGTGGCGATCGGCGTACCGAAGGTCTCCCGGGTGTTGGCATGCTCGATCGCCATCCGCAGCGCTCGTTCGGCGATCCCGACGGCGTGTGACGGGATGGTGTAGCGCCCCTTGCCGATCCACTGCATGCCGAGGGCGAAGCCCTGGCCAAGCTCACCGAGGATGTTGCGGCCGGGCACCCGTACGTCGTCGAAGACCAGTGCGGCCGGGCCGCCCTCCCCCATCGTCTGGATGAACTCCGAACGCCACCCCATCGAGCGGTCCACCAGGAAGGCCGTGCTGCCGCCGTCGCGTACGCCCTTTTCCCGGTCGGTGACCGCGACCACGATCGCGAAGTCGGCGTCGTTGCCGCCGGTGATGAAGGTCTTCTCGCCGTTGAGGATCCAGTCGTCGCCGTCGCGGCGGGCACTGAGCTTGATGTTCGCCGCGTCCGAGCCCGCACCCGGCTCGGTGATGGCGAAGCAGGAGAGCCGTTCGCCCTCGATCGTCGGCACCAGGTACTCGTGCTTCTGCTCGTCGTTGGCGTGGAAGAGGATGTTGTCCGCCTCGCCGCCGAACCGGAACGGCACGAAGGAGCGACCGATCTCGGTCCAGATCAGCGACTGGGTGACCGCGGGCAGGTCCATGCCGCCGTACTCCTGCGGGGTGGCCAGTCCCCAGAACCCGAACTTCTTCGCCTTGAGCTGCAACTCGCGCAGCTCACCACGATCGATTCCGGGCCGGTGCGCCCGCTCCCGGCGCAACACCTCGGCCTCCAGCGGAACGACCTCACGGGTGATGAAGTCCCGGGCGGTGTCGCGTATCGCACGCTCTTCGTCGCTGAGCGAGAAGTCCATGTTGTCCTCCGAGGGGTTGGGTCGGGGTTCAGCGGGCCCCGCCGTTGACGTACAGGGTCTGACCGCTGACGTAGGAGGCGTCGTCGCTGCCCAGGAAGGCGATCACCGCGGCGATCTCCTCGGGCTGGGCGACCCGGCGCAGCGGTGTGTGCTCGGCGGCCCACCGCTGGTGGTCCTCCGGGGTGCTGCCGACCCGCTCGGCGGTGGCCGCGGTCATCGCGGTCGCGACGTAACCCGGCGCGACCGCGTTGACGGTGACCCCGAACGGCCCGAGTTCGATCGCCAGCGTGGCGGTCAGCCCCTGCACACCGGCCTTGGCGGCGGCGTAGTTGACCTGACCCCGGTTGCCCAGCGCGGAGCGGCTGCTGAGGTTGACGATGCGGCCGTAACGCTGGCCGACCATCTGCGCCTGGGCGGCTTGGCAACAGAGGAACATGCTGGTGAGGTTCGTGGTCAACACCGCCCCCCAGGCATCGACAGGCATCTTGAACAGTAGGTCGTCGCGGGTGATGCCGGCGTTGTTGACCAGCACGTCGAGCCGGCCGTACGCCTCGACCACCCGGCTCGTCATGTCCGCCACCGCGGCGGCGTCGGTGACGTCGCAGCCGACGCCGACGGCCCGCCCACCGGCGGCGCTCAGCTCGTCGGCGACCGAGGTGGCGGACTCCCCGTTCAGGTCGACGACGGCGACCGCCGCTCCCTCGGCGGCGAGCCGTCGGGCGGTGGCCGCGCCGATGCCCTGTCCCCCACCGGTGACAACCGCTACCTTGCCGGCATATCTGGTCACTGTTCTCCTCGCAGACGGTCGCAACGACGGGTCGGGGTTCAGAAGGCGGTGACGCCGGTGAGGGCGCGACCGATGAGCAGTTGCTGGATCTGGCTGGTGCCCTCGTAGAGGGTCGCCACCCGGGCGTCACGCAGGTACTTGCCGACCGGGAACTCGTCGACGTAGCCGTAGCCGCCGAAGACCTGGACGGCGTTGTTCGCCGCGCGTACCGCCGCCTCGCTGGCGAACAGCTTGGCCATCGAGGACTCCGTCGCGTACGGACGGTCGTGGTCGATCAGGTCGGCGACCTGCCAGACCAGCAGCCGGGCGGCGGCGGTGTCCACGGCGATCTCGGCGAGCAACTGCTGGACGAGCTGGTGGCCGGCGATCGGCTTGCCGAACTGTTCCCGCCCGTTGGCGTAACCGACCGCCGCGTCGAGACAGCCCTGGGCGACGCCGACGCAACCGGCGGCCACCGACATCCTCCCCTTGGCCAGGGTGGACAGGGCGAGCCGGAGGCCGGCACCCTCGGCGCCCAGCCGGGCGTCGGCCGGCACCCGTACGGCGTCGAAGGCGAGTTCGGCGGTGGCCTGCCCGCGCAACCCGAGCTTGCCGTGGATCTCGCGCCGGTCCAGACCAGGGACGCCCGTCGGTACGAGGAAGGCGGTGATGCCACGCGGTCCGGGTTCGCCGGTACGGGCGAAGACCAGCGCGACGTCGGCGGTCGTTCCGTTGGTGATGAAGACCTTCGAGCCGGTGATGAGCCAGTCGTCGCCGTCGCGTACCGCCCGGGTGCGCAGCGAGCCCGCGTCGGAGCCGCTGCCGGGCTCGGTCAGCGCGAAGCAGCCCAGGGCCTTACCGGCGCAGAGGCGGGGCAGCCACTGCGCCCGCTGTGCCGGGCTGCCGTGTGCGGCGATCGCCTTGGCCACGAGTCCGAGCGACACGCTGACGATGCCGCGTACGGACGAGTCGCCGCGCCCCAGTTCCTCCAGCACGAGGCAGTAGGAGAGGTGGTCACCGGCGGAGCCGCCGTCCTGCTCCGCAATGGTCAGACCGAGGAATCCGATCTCGCCGAGCCGGCCGACGATCGCCGGGTCGACCGCTTCGCGGCGATCCCATTCGGCGGCGTACGGCCGTACCTCGCGGTCGACGAACTCGGCCGCGAGCCGGCGGACGGCCGCCTGCTCCACGGAGAGCTGCAGGTCCATGTATCTAAACTAGCGGTGCAAGTTTTATCCCGTCCAGACCCCGTGTGGCAGAGTTTCCGCAAACAGCGCTGCGGCGACAGACCGGCAAGACGCAGGAGGAGGTACGCCATGCCCCGGCCACGGCAGGCACTGCTGAGCCGGCAGCGGATCATCGAGACCGCCGCCGCCCTGATCGACGCCGACGGGCTCGGCGCCTTCTCCACCCGGCGACTCGCCGCCGAGTTGGGCGTACGCGGGCCCTCGCTGTACAACCACTTCGGGACCAAGGACGAGATCCTGGACGCGGTGGCGGACAGCATCACCGCCCAGATCGACGTCTCGTCCTTCGGCACGACCGACTGGCGCGAGGCGTTGCGCCGGTGGGGACTGTCCTACCGGGCCGCCCTCGCCGCCCACCCGCACATCGTCCCGCACCTGGCCCAGGGGCCGGGGCGCCGTCCCGCCGCCCTGGCCATGGCCGATGCCGTCTACGGCGGACTGGTCGACGCGGGCTGGCCACCGGCGCGGGCCACCCATATCGGCGCGCTGATGCGCTACTTCGTGACCGGCTCCGCCCTGGGCTCGTTCGCCCGCGGATTCGTCGAGGACCCCGGCTTCTACGCCGAGCAGTACCCCCACCTGACCCAGGCGCACCGGCTCGCCGAGCACCAGCAGAGCGTCGACGAGGGCGCGTTCACGCTCGGCCTGGACGCCCTGATCGACGGGCTCAGCCACACCTACGAGCGGACGGTCGGACCGCTGCCACCCCTCCCGTCCGGCGCCGGGGCGTACTAGAGTCAAAACTTGCAGCGCTAGTTTCCGTCGACCCGAGGGGCCCACGATGGACCTCACCCGTACCGACCTCTACCTCGACGGGCAGTGGGTCACCCCCGCCGCCACCGACACCATCCCGGTCGAGAACCCCACCACCGAACAGGTCATCGGCACCGTGCCGGCCGGCACCTCGGCCGACGTCGACCGGGCGGTCGCGGCCGCCCGCACCGCCTTCGACAGTTGGGCCGCGACCGACCCCGCCGACCGGGCCGCCGCACTCGACCGGCTCCACGGTGCCCTCGCCGCCCGTGGCGACGAGATCGCCCGTACCGTCGCGCTGGAACTCGGCACCCCGCTGAAGGTCGCCACCCGGGTGCAGACCGGGCTGCCGCTGGCCGTCCTGCGCAGCTACGTCGAACTGGCCGCCGAACCACCCGCCAGCCACCTCGTCGGCAACTCGCTGGTGGTCCGCGAACCGGTCGGCGTGGTCGGGGCGATCACGCCCTGGAACTACCCGCTGCACCAGGTGGTCGCCAAGGTCGCCCCGGCGCTGGCGGCCGGCTGCACGGTCGTCCTCAAACCCAGTGAGCTGACCCCGCTGGTCGCGTACCTGCTCTTCGACGCGATCGACGAGGCCGGGCTGCCGCCCGGCGTGGTCAACCTGGTCACCGGAACCGGCCCGGTGGTCGGCGAGGCGATCGCCGCCCACGGGGGCGTCGACATGGTCTCGTTCACCGGATCGACCGCGACCGGCCGGCGCATCTCGCACCTCGCCGCCGACCGGATCGCCCGCGTCGCCCTGGAACTGGGCGGCAAGTCGGCCAACGTGATCCTGGACGACGCCGACCTGACCGCGGCCGTGAAGACCGGTGTCGGCAACGCCTTGCTCAACTCGGGACAGACCTGCACCGCCTGGACCCGGATGCTGGTGCACCGCAGCCGCTACGACGAAGCGCTCGCCCTCGCCGCGCGAGCGGCCGAGGGCTACCAACTCGGCGACCCGTTCGACAGCGCCACCCGACTCGGCCCGCTGGTCTCCGCCGCACAACGCGACCGGGTACGCGGCCACGTCGAACAGGGCCTCGCCGACGGCGCCCGGCTGGTCACCGGTGGACCGGACGCGAAGCTGCCCGAGCGCGGCCACTTCGTCGCACCGACCGTCTTCGCCGACGTCGACCCGGACGGTGCCCTGGCCCAGGAGGAGATCTTCGGTCCGGTGCTGGTGGTGATCCCGTTCGACGACGACGACCACGCCGTCGAGGTCGCCAACAACTCCCGGTACGGGCTGGCCGGCGCGGTCTGGTCGGGCGACGACAACCGGGCGCTCGCGGTCGCCCGGCGGATGCGCACCGGCGCGGTCGACATCAACGGCGCCCCGTTCAACCCACTCGCCCCGTTCGGCGGCTACAAGCAGTCCGGGCTCGGCCGCGAACTGGGCACCTTCGGCCTCGACGAGTTCCTCCAGACCAAGGCCATCCAGCGATGAGGGCACTGGTCGCCCGCGCGGCCGGCACCCCGCCACGGGTCGAGGAGATCGTGCTGCCGGCACCGGGCCCGGCGCAGGTACGGGTGGCGATCCGGGCCGCCGGGGTGTGCCACTCCGACCTGTCGATGGTGAACGGGACGCTGGCGCCGACGTACCCGCTGGTGCTGGGGCACGAGGCGGCCGGGGTGGTGCTCGCGGTCGGCGCCGACGTCGACCGGGTACGTCTCGGCGACCACGTGGTGCTGAACTGGGCGCCACCGTGCCGGCAGTGCTGGTACTGCGGACGGGGCGAGCCGTGGCTCTGCGCCGCCACCGGCGCCCCTTCCGTACCGAGCGGCAGCACCGACGCCGACGGGGCACCGCTGCACGTCACGCTCGGGCTCGGCGCGCTGGCCGAGGAGGTGGTGGTCGCGGCGAACGCGGTCATCCCGGTTCCGGCCGAACTGCCTTTCGAGGCCGCTGCCCTGCTCGGCTGCGCCGTACTCACCGGCATCGGCGCCGTACGCCGTACCGCAGGGGTTGTCCCCGGCGACGCGGTCGCGGTGATCGGCCTCGGCGGGGTGGGTCTGTCCGTGGTCGCCGCCGCCCGCGCGGCCGGCGCCGACCCGGTGATCGCCGTCGACCTGTCGGCGGCAAAACGCGACCTGGCCGTCGCCGCCGGGGCCACCGACTTCCTGCTCTCCGACGACACGCTCAACCGGTCGGTACGCACCCGCACCGGCGGCCGGGGCGTCGACCACGCGTTCGAGTGCGCCGGACGGGCGGCGACGATCCGGCTGGCCTGGCGGGCCACCCGCCGGGGCGGCCAGGTCACCGTGGTCGGCATGGGCGGCAAGGACGACGTGGTGGAACTCGGTGCGCTCGACATCTTCCACTCCGCCCGGATCCTGCGCTCCTCGGTCTACGGCTCCTCCGACCCCGACCGGGACCTGCCCGAACTGGCCCGGGCCGTGCTCGACGGATCGATCGACCTCGGGCCGTTGATCAGCGACCGGAGCACGCTCGACGAGGCCCCGGCGGCACTGGACCGGATGGCCCGGGGCGAGGGCGCCCGCTCGGTCATCCTGTTCTGAAACCGGATGTTCGTGCTCCTGGACGACGCGGCCTCACCAGCGCCGGAACAGGATGTCCGGGCCGGGCGGGACGACCGCCGAGCCGGGGTGAGACGGGGGCAACAGCGTCGCGGCGACGCCGGACCCGGCTCGCGCAGTAACGTGAGATCGTGCCCACGACAAACGTTCTCAGCAGCGCAGATCTGACCGAACTGCGCCAGTCCGCGCTCGGCGCGGCCAACCCGCTCGGCGTCGCCGCCGAACTGGCCGACGCGGCGGACCAGGGCCGGCTCGCCGACCCGACCGACACCGGCTACGCGCTGACCCTGGCCGCCGAGATCGCCGAGAGCCGGTCGAAGCTCGACGCCGCGCTCCGCTACGCGGACCGGGCCGTCGAGGCGTACCGGACACGCGATGACAACCGGGCCGCTTTCTCCCGCGCCCTGCACGCCCGGATCCTGTTCCGCGTCGGCCGTGCCGACGAGGCGGTCGAGGAACTCACCGCCCTGCGCCCGCTGCTCACCGAGCAGGCCGACGCCCCGGCGTACATCAGCGCCGCGCTGGACGCGGGCGGTCGGACCAGCCTCGCCGAGCAGTGGCTGACGGCAGCGGTGGAGACGGTCATGGCGGACCGCGCCGCGTCCGCCGAACAGCCGACCGAGCCCAGGGACCGCGAGTCCGCGGGCATCCTGTTCTTCCTGCTGCAACAGCGCCACCGGGTACGCCGGGACCTCGCCCTTTCGCACGACCAGAACGACAACCTGGCCGACCGGCTGGAGAGCGGCCTGACCGGCACCGCCGGCCGGGCGGGCACCGAACCGACCGCGAACGACCTGCTGTTCTGGCCGAAGGACGACTTCGAGCGCCTGCGGTCGGACTGGCCCGCGCTGGCCGAGACCTACGGCCGGGACTGGGACGAGCACCGGGCGGGCCTGGAGCGGGAACTGGTCCGGCTCGCCGGCGGTGGCCGTACCGGACTGACCGTGCTCAAGGGCTCGACCGGCGGGTTGGCCGGGTTCGCCCCGCAGCGGGGTGGGGATCCGACCGACCCGAAGATCCGCGCGGCGTACGCCCAGGAGCTGTCCAGCGGCACCAGCCAGATCCCGTGGCCGCCGGAGCGCAACGACGCCTGCTGGTGCGGTTCGGGGACCAAGTACAAGAAGTGCTGCCTGCCGCGCTCGCGCGGCTGACCGGATGCCCCGGGCGGCGGACCGCCCTGGTCCGCCGCCCGGGATCGGGCATGAGCCGACACTGGCCGGGAATGAGATCATCGGCATCGCCGTTGTCCCGCCGGGAGCAACGCAAGCGCGGGTACGCCCGGGGCGTACCGATGAAGGAGTGACATCATGGCGACCGGTGTGGAGTTCGGCCTGGACACCTTCGGGGACGTCACGGCCGACGCCGACGGCAACCGCATCCCGTACGGCCAGGTGATCCGCAACGTCATCGAGCAGGGCGTACTCGCCGACCGGCTGGGCATCGACAGCTTCGGCATCGGCGAGCACCACCGCGACGACTACGCGGTCTCGGCGCCGGAGATCGTGCTCGCCGCGATCGCGAGCCGGACCGAACGCATCCGCCTCGGCACCGCGGTCACCGTGCTCAGCTCCGACGACCCGGTACGCGTCTTCGAGCGGTTCGCCACCCTGGACGCGATCTCGCAGGGACGCGCGGAGATCACCCTGGGCCGGGGATCGTTCACCGAGTCGTTCCCGCTGTTCGGGTACGACCTCACCGACTACGACCGGCTCTTCGCGGAGAAGGCCGATCTGATGTCGCACCTGCTGACCGAGGACGCGGTGACGTGGCAGGGCACCGTACGCGCCCCGCTGGACAAGCAGCACGTCTACCCGAAGACCGAGGCGGGCCACATCCGCACCTGGATCGGTGTCGGCGGCAGCCCCGAGTCGGTCGTCCGAGCCGCCCAGTACGGCTTCCCGCTGGTGCTGGCCATCATCGGCGGCGCCCCGGCGCGGTTCGCGCCCTACGTCGACCTGTACCACCGGGCGCTGGGCGAGTTCGGCAAGGAGCCGCTGCCGGTCGCGGTGCACTCCCCCGGCTTCATCGCGGGCAGCGACGAGGAGGCGGCCGACGTGCTGTGGCCGCACGTGCGGGTGCTGTTCAACCGCATCGGTGCCGAACGTGGCTGGCCGCCCATGACACGGCAACGCTTCGACGCCGACATCGCCGAGGGCGCCTGGCACGTCGGCTCACCGGAGACGGTCGCGCGCAAGATCGCCAATACGGTGCGCACCCTCGGCGTACAGCGCTTCGACCTCAAGTACTCCAGCGGCACCCTGTCGCACGACCGGCTGATGACCGCGATCGAGCTGTACGGCACCGAGGTGATCCCCCGGGTCCGCGAACTCCTCGCGGCTGACGCCCCCACCGGCGCCTGACCCGGCGAGCCCGGTCCACCACCGCACGGGCGTGGGCCGGGCTCACTCCGGCGCCGGCAGCCGCAGCCGCATCGCGGGGTCGGACGTACGCACGAGCCCAGCGACTCGTACAGCGGTCGGGGCGCTCCACCACGAAGCGGCCAGTGTCGGATCCGGACCGACGAGCCGGGTCCGCAGCGTCTGCGCCGCCGCCTGCCGCCAGTCGTCGCCCACCGGCTCGTGCCCGTCCAGCGCGGCCAGCAACACCGCACGCAGCCGGACCAGTTCCCCGGCGTCGGCGACGTTTGCCCTGCGTACCTCACCCATCGGACAGAGGCTAGTCACCGCAGGCGCCGGCGCGGCCGCGGCCGGGGGAAGCGGCCTGTTGTCGGCCGGGCTCGGGGGCGGCACTAGGGTGGGCGGCATGCTGCGCCACGTCACCGGGACCCGCTACGTGACCCCGCTGCGCGAGGGCGGCTCACTGCCCGGCCTGGTCGAGGCGGACGACCTCGGCACGTACGTGGTGAAGTTCCGGGGCGCCGGACAGGGGCCGAAGACGCTGGTCGCCGAGGTGGTCGCCGGTGAACTCGCCCGGCGTCTGGGGCTGCCCGTACCCCGGCTGGTGGTGATCGACATCGACCCGATCATCGCCCGCGCCGAGCCCGACCAGGAGGTCCAGGAACTGCTCGCGGCGAGTGGAGGTGCCAACCTCGGCCTGGACTTCCTGCCCGGCGCGCTCGGCTACGACCCGGTCGCGCACCCGGTGGAACCGGAACTCGCCTCGCGGGTGCTCTGGCTCGACGCCTACCTGGAGAACGTCGACCGGAGCTGGCGCAACCCGAACCTGCTGGTCTGGCACCGCAAGCTCTGGTTGATCGACCACGGCGCGGCAATCTACTTCCACCACAACTGGCCGCGCGCGGCAGCGGCGGTCGGGCGACCGTTCCGGGCCGACGACCACGTGCTGGCCCCGTACGCGACCCGGCTGTCCGAGGCCGACGCGGAGTTCGTCCCGCAGGTCACCGGCGACCTGCTCAGCGAGGTGCTCACCCTAGTTCCCGACGACTGGCTGGTCGGCCCGGACTTCGAGTCCCCGGACGAGGCGCGCGCCGCGTACGTCGCCCATCTGTCCGCCCGAGTCGCGGACAGCGGCGCATGGTTGCCGCAGGTGGCGGCGGCATGAGGAAGCCCTTCGAGTACGCGGCCATCCGCGCCGTCCCGCGCATCCAGCGGGGCGAGCAGATCAACGTCGGTGTTGTCCTCTACTGCCAGGCGCACGACTTCCTCGCAGCCCGACTCCATCTCGACGCCGACCGCCTGCGCTGCCTCGATCCCGGTGTGGACGTCGAGGCGGTCGCCACCGCGCTGCGCGGCTGGGACACCACCTGCACCGGTGGACCGACCGGCGGGCCGGCGGCCGGGATGCGGCTCGGCGAACGGTTCCGCTGGCTCACCGCGCCGCGCAGCACGGTGATCCAGTCGGGGCCGGTGCACACCGGACTGACCGAGGACCCGGCCGGCGAGCTGGAACGCCTGCTCGACCTGCTGGTCCGCTGAGCGGACAACGGGGTCGGCTCGACCGTGCCGAGGCCGGCGAGCGGGCTCGTCCGGTCGAACGCGGCCAGCGGGAAGACCCACCGGCGCCGCATGCCCAGGTCGAACGCGGCCAGTGGGACGAGCATCGCCCGCGTGCTCGCCGGGGACCGGGCGGATCGCGCGAGCACCTGCCGGTGTCACACGACCCGCCGGTGCGCGGGCCGTCGTCGGTCGGGCCCCTCAGAAGCCGGGGAAGACCTTGCGCAGGTCGTCGAGGCTGAACGGGCCGGTCACCCGGACACCCTCCGGCGTGTACCGCTCCCCGAGCCGGCCGACGGCGAGCCGCAGCCACGCCTCGGCCGGGATGACCAGTTCACCGTCCGGGTTCTGCGGCACCTCGGTCAGCTCGATCCGCTCGGCCAGCCGCAGCCCGTACGCCTGGTCGGGCTCGCTCAGCCGCAACGCCAGCGTGGCCTGCCGTCCGCCGAGCGCGTCGGGGCGGCCGGTCCAGGCGAGCATGCCGCCGGTCTGGTCGAGCAGCAGCGGCACCGCTGCCGGCGTCACCGTCGCGTACGGGTTGAAGCCCACCTCGACGTCCCACTGGTGCAGGGCGAACTCGCTGAGCCGGAACCGGGCGGAGGTGGCGACGTCCACCGGCTCGGGCAGGAAGCCGAGGTCGATCCGCAGTTCCGCGCGGGTGGTCGGGTCCAGCGCCTCGTACGCCTCGACCAGCCGCTGGTTGGCCTCGAGGAATCCGCTGGCGTGCTCGGCCGGGGGCATCGCGTCCCAGCGGGCCCACACCTTGCGGTTGAACTCCCCGTCCGGTGCGGGTGCGCCGTCGAGGGCGGCGGTCAACGCGGCCAGGCCGATCTCGGCGCCGCTGCCGAGGTGGCTGAGCACCTGGGACACCTGCCACTCACTGGCACCGGAGGGGCGGACCAGGTCCTCCGGGCCGAGGTCCCGGACGAATGCGGCAAGTTCGTCGTGGCCCGAGCGGAGGGCGGCGATGGTTTGGTCGGCGAGCGTGCTCATGGTTCTCCTGTCACCTGGTCGGTGCTGCTGAGCCGGCGCCACCGCGAACCCGCGGGAAGCGGTGGCAGCGACGATCCATCATGCCGCCCGACGAAGCGGCAGGAACGGGTCCCCGGAGTGGAAACTCCGGAGGGCAGATAGTTGAGGTGCACGCCGACGACACGAT
>NZ_JBFAPP010000047.1:0-15216 GCF_040676775.1 Micromonospora sp. NPDC049523
AGGGCATGCCGTTGCAGCGGATGCTCAGCTCGGACAACCTGATGGCGATCGCCCGGGACCTGCACGCCGTGCCTGGGCTGGGTGGGGTCAGTCGTCGCCTTGGAAGTAGCTGATCAGGCGCAGGACCTCGAAGTAGAGCCAGATGAGGCTGACCAGGATGCCGAAGGCGGCGGTCCAGGAGTAGCGCTGGGGCAGGCCCATGCGTACGCCCTCTTCGACCTCGTGGAAGCTCAGGATGAAACTGAGCGAGGCGACCACGATGCAGATCAGGCTGAAGCCGATCGCCAGCGGCCCGCCGCTGCGCAGGCCGGTGTCGAAACCGAAGAGCGACAGCACCAGGTTGATCAGGATGACCGCGACCAGTCCGACCATCGCCGCGATGACGCCCCGGACGAACTTCGGCGTCGCCCGGATCGCCTTCGCCCGGTAGAGGATCGCCATCAGGAAGAACACCCCGAAGGTGGCAACCACCGCCTGGAGCACGATGCCGTCGTAGAAGGACTCGTACGCCTTGCTCACCGCGCCGACGAGCACACCCTCGACCACGGCGTACGCGACCACGAGCGCCGGGTTCGCCATCCGCGAGAAGCTGATCACGAGGCCGAGCACCAGCCCGACCACCAGCGCACCGATCCAGGCCACGCCCATCAGCGCATCCGGCACCAGCACCCACGCGGCGGTGGCGGCGGCACCCGTGATGGCGAGCAAGGTGACGGTCTTGACGACAACGTCGTCGATGGTCATCGGCGCCACGGTGGGAGGTGCGGCCGGGTAGGCTCCCGCCGTGGTCGGGTACGGCTGCCCGTAGCCGGGCTGCCCGTACGGGCCGGCCGGGGCGTACCCGGCGGCGCGCTCGCGCTCGGCCGCCTGGCCGAGCCGGGCCAGCACCGGGTTGGAAGTCTTCACTTTCAGGCCTCCCTTAGGGGGTCGATACACGGTGAGACCGTGCCCGCTCAAGGGTAATGGGTCCTGGCGAACTTTGTGGGATTCAGATACCCAGATGGTATTGCAACGCTGGTGCCCGGGGCGGGGGTCGAACCCGCATGCCTTGCGGCAGCCGCTTTTAAGGCGGCCGTGTCTGCCTTTCCACCACCCGGGCGGGCGGTTCCGGAGGGCTCATACACCCTCACGCCTGTCACGGTAGCGGGTTCCGACCCACCGGGCGCACCCCGTCGACCGATCGGCACTAGGGTCAAGGCCGTGACCAGCCCCGCCCCCGCAGCGCAGGACACCGAACTTAGCGAGGACACAGCGGACACGACATCCGGCGTACCCCGGTCCCGCCGGGCCCGGTGGCTCGATGCCATCCGCCCTAACGCACCCGACCTGGGGATCTGCCTTCTCTTCCTGCTACTGGCCGGCTGGTTGACGCACGGGATGTGGCCCGACCCCGGGGCCCGTACGCTCGCACTCAACCCCGAGGACCAGGTGCTGTACGAGTGGTTCCTGGCCACCGACGCCCGCGCCCTGCTCGGTGACTTCGGTCTGCTCACCGACCGGCTCAACGCGCCGGACGGGGTCAACCTGATGGCCAACACCACGGTCATCGTCCTGGGTGTGCTGTTCGCCCCGATCACCCTGGTGTTCGGGGTGGCCACCACCTTCGCCCTGCTGGTCGCCGGCAACCTGGGGATCACCGCGGTCGCCTGGTACCTGCTCTTCCGCCGGGTCCTCGGCACCCACCGGCTGGCCGCCGCGCTCGGCGGCGGCTTCTGCGGCTTCGCCCCCGGCATGATCTCGCAGACCAACAGCCACCTGCACATGACGGCGCTCTGGCTGGTGCCGGTGATGGTGTGGCTGGTCGTCCGGCTGGTCCGGGCCGCCGACCCGAACGGCCGGCCGGAGCGACCGGGCCCGGACCGCCGTCGCGTGGTGACCTCCGGGGCGGGACTGGCCGCAGCGGTCACCGCCCAGGTCTTCGTCGGCGAGGAGGTGCTCTTCCTCACCGCACTCACCTTGATCATCATGACCGTCGCGTACGCGGCCACGGACCGGGCACTGCTCCGCCGGGTGCTGCCCGGCTTCGCCGCCGGCCTGGCGGTCGCGGTCGGGCTGGCCGGGCTGGCGCTGGCGTACCCGCTCTGGTTCCAGTTCGCCGGACCGCAGAGCGTGCCGAACGGCATGTTCAGCCCGTACTACTTCTCGGCCGACCTGGCGAGCTGGGTGGCGATCTCGCCGCTGTCGATCGCCGGCAGCGACGAGGCCGCCCGGCTGACCACCGGCCCGGCGGAATACAACACCTTCCTCGGCTGGCCGCTGCTGCTGGTCACCCTCGCCGCCGTGGTCTGGCTGCTCCGCTACCCGGCCCGGCGCCCGCTGCTGATCGCCGTGACCGTCTCCGGCGTACTCATGGCGGCCCTGTCGCTCGGCCCCGACCTGGTGGTCAACGGTGAGCGGACCAGCGTGCCCGGCCCGTACTCGTTGCTGCTCGGCCTGCCGGTGGTCGACGGCGCGCTGCCGATGCGGTTCGCCCTGGCGCTGATCCCACTGGTCGCCACCGTGCTGGTGCTCGCCCTCGACCGGGCGCTGCGCAGCGGCCCCGGCCTGCCCCGGATCCTGGTGCCGGCCGTGGTCGTCGCCGCGCTGCTGCCGATCTTCCCCGCGCCGCTGCCGACCGCCACCCGGCCGGCACTGCCGACGTTCATCAGCGGCGAGCACTGGCGCGACTGCGTCTCGCCGGGCGGGGTGATGGTGCCGGTTCCGCTGCCCACCCCGAAGGAGCCGTGGGCGATGCGCTGGGGGGCCGCCGCCAACGCCGAGTTCGGGATGCCGGAGGGCTTCTTCATCGGGCCGTACGCGGCTCGCGGCAAGGCCTCGATGGGCACGTACAAGCAGGCGACCTCCGCCCTGCTGGCCGAGGTCGCCAAGACCGGGGTGGTACCCGGGATCACCGACGAGGACCGCCAGCGGGCCCGACAGGACGTGCAGTTCTGGCGTGCCTCCTGCGTGGTGCTCGCCAGCGACGCGCCACACCCGGAGAGCCTGCGGGTCACGCTGGAGGGCCTGTTCGGTCCGGGGACCCGGATCGCCGACGCCTGGACCTGGAAGGTCGGCTGAGGCGGCCGGCGGCCACGACGCCGACAGGAAGGGCCCCGAGCCATCGCTGAGGCGACGACTCGGGGCCCTTCCTTCGGGTCAGGCGCGGGGCGTGATGCGGGGGGTCGCCTCGACGAACTCCTCGCGGGGGTCGTGCAACTGGCCCAGGGCGACAACCTCACGGCGCAGGAAGAAGGCCAACAGCCAGTCGACCAACACCCGGATCTTGCGGTTCAACGACGGGATCCGGCCCAGGTGGTACGCCCGGTGCATGGCCCAGGCCGGCAGGCCGGTCAGCTTGATCCCGTACACCTGGGCGACGCCCTTGTGCAGGCCCAGGCTGGCGACGCTGCCCGCGTGCTTGTGCTTGTAGTTCTTCGGCAGCCGGCTGCGGATGACCGCGCGGATGTTGTCCGCCATCGTGACCGCCTGGCGGACCGCGTGCTGCGCGCTCGGCGAGCAGAACGTGCCGGGCGGGCCGGTCAGGTCCGGCACCGCGGCGCAGTCCCCGGCGCTCCACGCCCCGTCCAGCACCCGGTCACCGTCGACCACCTGCAGGGTCGGCAGGCAGGTGACCCGGCGCCGTTCGTCGCGCGGCAGGTCGGTCTCGTCGAGCATCGGCGAGGGCTTCACCCCGGCGGTCCAGACGATGGTGTCCGCCCGGAAGCTGTCCCCGTCGGAGAGCTTGACCACGCCGTCCACGCAGGATTCCAACCGGGTGTCCAGCCGGATGTCCATCTTGCGCTTGAGCAACTGCTGCACGGTGTACGCACCCATGTCCCGGTCGACCTCCGGCAGCACCCGCAGGGTGGCCTCGACCAGCACCCAGCGCATGTCCTCCGCCGCGATCTCCGGGTAGTACTTGAGCGCGTCCCGGGCCATGTCCTCCATCTCGGCCAACGCCTCGATGCCGGCGTACCCGCCGCCGACGAAGACGAAGGTCAGCGCGTTGCGCCGGGTCTCCGGGTCGGTCGTGGCGGCCGCCACGTCGAGCCGGTCCAGCACGTGGTTGCGCAGGTAGATGGCCTCACCGATGGTCTTGAAGCCGATGCCCTGCTCACGCAGGCCGGGAATCGGCAGGGTACGCGACACCGACCCGGGCGCCACCACGATGTGGTCGTACGGGATCTCGCGGGGCGGTCCGATGATCGGCTGTACGGTCGCCGTCTTGCGGGCGTGTTCGATCCGGGTCACCTCACCGGCGACGATCGTGCAGTTCTTCAGTGCGCGCCGCAGCGGCACCACCGCGTGCCGGGGGGAGATGTTGCCCGCCGACGCCTCGGGCAGGAACGGCTGATAGGTCATGTGTGGCTGGGGATCGACCACCATCACCTCGGCCTCCCACGAGCGGAGCTTCTTCGACAACCGCAGGGCCGCGTACAACCCGACGTGCCCAGCGCCAACTACGAGGATCCGTTGTTTCACCCTTCTATCTTTCCCCTGTCTGAGAATTTGTGTGCGGTAGATGCCCTTGTTGTGATGGAGAACGCCACCACACGTCGTCGTACCCGCTCCGGATGCGACCCGGGTCACTCCGGCCGGGGACGCCGGAGCAGCCAGCTCAGCAGGAAGGACGCCAGCACCGCCACGGCCATGCCGGCGATCGCGACAAGCACGAAGCTCCCCTGGTCCCACCGCTCCGCCAGCGCGATCAACAGCACCGCCAGTACGGCCGTGGCGAGCACCACCGCCAATGCGTTCAGCACCCAACTCGCGAACACCTCGGTGGCCACCGCGGCGTCGTACGGCAGTTGGGCGGCGAGCGCGCAGAGACTGTGCGTCAGGTAGAGGAACGTGGCCAGCCCGAGCAGCCGCCACAGCGCGACCTGCTCCCCGTAGTAGCTCGTCTGGGCCACCCAGCCGGCAACGGTGGCGAGCGCGGTCAGGGTGGGCCAGACCCGGCCCGGCGCGACCGCCGGCAGCAACGCCGCGATCACCAGCAGCCCGATCCCCTGCCCACCCAGCATCGGCACCGGGTACGCCAGCACGAACGCGGCCAGCCCGCTGAGGAAGATCGCGCAGCGCAGCAGCAACGGGGCCAGGGTGGCCCGGACGATCATGGTGTAGACGGACCGGATCCGCTCCGAGATCGCGTTCAACGGATCCACCTTCCGTTCAGGGGACCGGTCATCGGCCGACCGCCCTGGGGGCGGAGGCGAGCCGGGCCACGTCCCGCAGCACCAGGTCGAGGCTGCCCGCGCCGGCCCACGCCACCACCGGTACGCCGTGCTCGCGCAACTGGCCGATGGTGTTCTCCCGATCCAGCCGCCACAGCCGGTGCGCCACCTCGGTCCACGGCCCGCGCCGGGACGGGGTGGTGACCTCGGGCAGGGTGTCGACCGCGACCACGAACCGGCCGGAGCGGGCCAGCCGGGCCAGCATCGCCGCCGAACGGGGATCGACGAGCGGGGTGAGCACCACCACCAACGCGTTCGAGGAGAGCATCTGCGGACCGAAGACCTGCTCGTACAGCTCGTTCTCGGAGTTCGCGGCGGTGACGTCGAGCAGCCACTCCAGCGCGATCAGGTACTGCCGCCGGCCGGTGGCGGGACGGAGCCGGCGGGCGGCCGGGCCGTACTCGAGCAGGGAGACCCGGTCGCCCCGGTGCAGGTAGTGCTCGGCGACCGCGGCGGCGGCCCGGACGGTGGTGTCCAGCACCGACGCGGTGCCGCGTACGCCACCGGACTGGCCGACCTCGGCGAGCACGTCGAGCAGGAGCACCACCTCGGCGTCCCGGTCGGAGAGGGTGGCCGCCACGTGCAGTTGCCGGGCCCGCAGCGACACCCGCCAGTCGATCCGGCGCAACCGGTCGCCGGGGCCGAAGATGCGTACGCCGGCCAGCTCGCCACCCTCGCCGGGCCGGCGGGAGCGGTGCCCGCCGACCAGTCCGGCGGCCCGGGGCATGGCCTCGTCCGCCTCGAACGGCTCGGTCTTCGGGTAGACCCGGACCGACTGCGGGTCGATCAGCACCGGCCGGCTGGCCAGCAGTCCGGCGCAGGCGACCGCCCGGACACCGGCCGGGCCGAGCGGATGCCGCCCCCAGCGCAGGGCCTCACCGCGCAGGTCCAGGTCGACCGCCTCGCCGGGTGACACGCTCAGGGCGATCGGCCGGTCCACCCCGGCCGGGCCGGCGAAACCGGCGTCGGTGAGCTTGAGCCAGGGCGACACCCTGGTCCGGACCACGGCCAGGTCGTAACCGACGAGATCCGGGTTGCCGATGGTCACCGCACCGGTGAGGTCGCTCCCCTCGACCAGCGCGCCGTCCTCGGCCGAGATCGCGATCCGGGGCGCCTCGGTCGGTCGGCGGCGCAGCGCGTACGCGGTGCCGAGCGCGAACGGCGCGGCCAGCACGACCAGGTCGACCCGGCCGAAGAGCACCCCGGCCAGCAGCAGCACACCGGTGAGCAGCACCGCCCTGCCGAGCGCCCGGGTCGGCGTCCACCACTGCGGTACGGGCTCCACGCGCTCCGCCTGCTCCTGCGCGCCGACCGCCGCGCGGCGGCGCGGCTGCGGTACGGCGGCCCGCAGTGGCCCGGGGCTGCTGGTCATACCGCGCGTGCTCCGGCGGCGTAACTGGGCAGCGCGCCACTGGCCGGTGCCGGGGTCCGGTCGAGCACCTCGTGGACGACGAAGGACGGGTCGACCCGGCGCAGCCACATCTCCGGACGGAGGGTGATCCGGTGCGCCAGCGCGGGTGCCGCCACCTCCTTGACATCCTCCGGGACGACGTAGTCGCGGCCGGCGAGCGCGGCCTTCGCCCGAGCCAGCAGCAGCAACGCGAGCGAGCCTCGGGGCGACGCGCCGACCAGCACCGAGGCGTGCTCCCGGGTCGCGGCGGTCAGCTCGACGATGTAGCGGCCGACGGAGTCCTCCACCACCACGTCCTCCAGGGCGGCCTGCATCTCGCGCAGCCGGGTGGCGTTGACCACCGGGGCCAGTTCCGCCTCCTCCTGGCGGCGGGACATCCGGCGGCGGAGCACCTCCCCCTCCTCCTCGCGGGTCGGGTAGCCGAACGAAACCCGCAGCAGGAACCGGTCGAGCTGCGCCTCCGGCAGCGGGTACGTGCCCTCGTACTCGATCGGGTTGGCGGTGGCCAGCACGTGGAACGGCGGGTCGAGCCGGTACGTGACGCCCTCGACCGAAACCTGCTTCTCCTGCATCGCCTCCAGCAGCGCCGACTGGGTCTTCGGCGGGGTCCGGTTGATCTCGTCGGCGAGCAGCAGGTTGGTGAAGATCGGCCCGGCCCGGAAGGTGAAGTCGGCGCTGCGCTGGTCGTAGAGGAAGGAGCCGGTGACGTCCGCGGGGAGCAGGTCGGGGGTGAACTGCAGCCGGCGGAAGTCCAGCCCGAGCGCCTGCGCGAACGACCGGGCGGTCAGCGTCTTGCCCAGCCCCGGCAGGTCCTCCAGCAGCACGTGGCCGCCGGCCAGGATGCCGGCGAGCACCAGTTCGAGCGAGTCCCGCTTGCCCACCACCACGGTGCAGACCTGGTCCAGCACCGCCCGGGCCAGTCGGGCCACCTCGAAGATGGGCGTCGTCTGGACCTGGTCCGCGTCGTTCATAGCTTCTCCAATTGAGCGACGATCACCGCGAGGTCACGCGGTGGAGGCGTCCGCTTCGGGGGGCTGTCGAGGAACTTCCACACCTGCTCGCCGAGCAGGGCCCGGGCCCGGGCGGGGTCGCTGGCCCTGGTCACACCGTGCCGCAGGCGCAGCCGCTCGTCGACCAGTTCACCGAGGCCCGGGTGCACGCCCTTGGCGTACCGGCCGGGCTCGGCGTTGGACCAGATCAGCTTGTTCTCCCACCGGTCGACCACGCCGCGCAGGCCGTCGAGGGCACGGAAGTCGTACATGCCGTCGTCGGCGGCGGACGAGCGCATCGGTTGGACCGTACGGTGGGCCGGTGCCTTCACCCGGGCGGTGGCCTGGCGCAGCAGCAACAGGGCCAGCCAGGCGGCGAAGGCCGCCGGTACGGAGATCCCGAGCGCGAACATGCGCAGCCCGACCACGGTCACGGCGGTGAACCCGGCCGCGGTCAGCACCGTCCAGATCCACGGGCCGATCCGGCGTCGCCGGCCGGGCGGCGCCTCCGGTTCCTCCGTGAGCCGGATCAGGTCGTCGCCGCCGAGCAGGTCGTCGATGCTGGCGGTACGTTCGGTCACGACGTCACCCCCGCGGTCAGTTCGGTACGCAGCCGCTGCAGCGCCGACCGGGCCTGTGCCCGCATCTGCTCGTCCACGCTGTGCGTGGCGTACCTGGCCTCGCGGTAGACGTGGGCGAACGCGGCCAGCACCTCGGCGCTGACCACGCCGGTGCCGTTGCGCAGCAGCCGGGTCACCAGGTCGGTCGGGGTGTCACCGACCTGGCGGGGCATCCCGGCCGCGGCTGCCGCCTGCTCCAGCCGTACCCAGCAGGCGATCACCGCGCGACGTGGGTCGGTGTCGGAGTCGGAGAGGTCGACGAGTCCGGCGTCGAGCGCGGCCCGTACCGCCTCCGCGGTCTGCTCGGCCGAGGCCGGGGCGGCTCCGGCCGGCATCTTCGCGCGCCGCCGCCGGGTCAGGTCCCGCAGCAGCCGCCGCGCCAGTACGACGAGCAGCGTCAGCAGCGCGAGGCCGGCCAGGCCGATCGCGCCGTTGATCAGCCAACTGGGCACCGTGAACGGGGCGGACGGGGCCAGTTCCAGCGGGGGTTGCGTCGGCGGTGGCGCGGTGTCCAGGATGACCGCGGGCGGTTCCTCCTCGGTCTGCTCCAGCCGGTCGATCCGCAGCGACGACTGGGCGGTCGACAGCGCGGCGAGGGCGAGCAGCAGCGCGACCGCCGCGAGCGGCCACCATCTGCGCAGAGCGGAACTGGCCATCCCGCTTACCGCCCCCGAACTGTCGCCGATGTCTCAGTCCAACCCGGCCAGACCCTTGGCCCGGGTGAATATCTCGTCCAGCATCGCTGGTGTCAACCGTCCGGTGAAGGTGTTTTGCTGGCTGACGTGGTAACAGCCGAGCAAGTCCGGAGCGGTTCCGTCGGACCAGTGTGCCCCATGGCCGAAGCGGGGCCGAGGACTGGGCGGGCGGACGCCGTACACCTGGTTGAGGACCGGCCACCACGCGGCCCAGGCAAACGCGCCCAGGGCGACCACGACGCGCAGCGTGGGTCTGATCAACTGCACCTCGCGGTGCAGCCAGGGTGCGCAGGTGTCCCGTTCGACCGGGGTGGGCTTGTTGTCCGGCGGTGCGCAGCGGACCGCGGCGAAGATCCTGGTGTGCCGCAGGCTCAGGCCGTCGTCGGCGGCGACGCTGGTCGGCTGGTTGGCCAGTCCGGCCCGGTGCATCGCGGCGAAGAGCACGTCGCCGGACCGGTCGCCGGTGAAGACCCGTCCGGTGCGGTTGCCGCCGTGCGCGGCCGGGGCCAGGCCGAGGATGGCGATCCGGGCGTCGGCGGGGCCGAAGCCGGGCACCGGTCGGCCCCAGTATTCCTGGTCCCGGAAGGCTGCCCGGCGGACCGCGGCGACCTCCTCCCGCCAGGCGACCAGGCGGGAGCAGGCAAAACAGTCGGCGACCGCGCCGTCGAGGTCGGTCAGGTCGCCCGCCCGCGCTGCGCGGGCGAGGACCTGGTCGGCGGTACGGGTCTCAGCCAAGCCTGCTCCGGAAGAATTCGAGCGTACGGGCCCAGGCGCTGGCAGCCGCCTGCCGGTCGAAGACCTCGGGCCGGTCGTCGTTGAAGAACGCGTGCCGGGTGCCAGGGTAGTCGTGCAGGGTGCACTCGCCGCCGGCCGCCTTGATCGCCCGCTGGGCGGCCTGTACGCCGTCGTCGGCGGAGGTGCCGTCCTCTTCGGAGCAGTGGATGATGGCGGCCTTGCCGGAGTAGTCGGACCACTCGGGGCGCATCCGCTCCCACGGCAGCGCGGGGTAGAAGCCGACCGCGGCGACGATTCGTGGGGAGAGCGTCGCGGACCAGAGGGCGAGGCTGCCGCCCGCGCAGAAGCCGACCGCGCCCACCTGGCCGGTCACCTCGGGACGGTCGGCGAGGTAGTCCGCGGCGCCGGCGATCTCCCGGCCGGCCTGGTCCATGGCCAGACCCATCAGCAACCGCTGGGCCTGGTCCGGCTCGCTGGTGGAGGCGCCGTGGTAGAGGTCGGGTGCGAGCGCGACGAAGCCGGCCTCGGCGAACCGGTCGGCGACGGCGGTGATGTGTGGGACCAGTCCCCACCATTCCTGGATCACGATGACAGCCGGTCCGGCCGCACCGCTGGTGGGTAGCGCCAGGTATCCCTCGCTGGTGCCACCATTACTTTGGTAGGTCACCTTTTCGCCCATCAGCCGGCCTCCTGTCGGTCAGTCATCATTGGCTGGTCGCACAGTTGTTGCTCAGTTGTGTGCGGGTAGCCTGCCATGCCCGACGGTCAGCGGGGAAGACGGCGTGGCGTACGCCTCCCGTATTGGTGGACGTACGCCCCGCCGCCCGTCGACTCAGGCCTTCTTCGGCTTGAGGCAGAGCACGTAACCGGTGCCACCGGTCGCGGGAATGGAGTAGTAGGTGTAGTACTCCTCGCCCTCGGCCGCGTACTGGTCGCACTCGGTGGTGTTCGACGCCTGCTCCTGGGTCTGGTTCTCGACCCGGCCGACGACGTTGTATGCGGCCTCGGTCGAGGTGCACTCGACCACCTTGGCGTTCGGGGCGCTCTTCTCCTCACCCTCGGCCACCTCGGGCAGCGAGGCGAGGCAGTCGCCGACCTTCGCCTCGGCTGCCTTGTCCTCGCCGCCGAGCACCGCGCCGGCACCGAACTTCACCGCGACCGCCACCACGATGACCGCCAGCACGCTGACGATCTTCTTGATCGGGCCCTTCTTCTTGACCGGCTCTGCGGGAACCGGCACGGGCGCACCCGGGTCGCCGGCCACGGCCGGGAACGGCGCGGGGGCGGCGGGGTCGACCGGCGGCGGCACCGACGCTCCCGGCGGGGGCGATGCCGGGGATGCGGGCGGCGGGGGTGCCTGGTCCGTCACTGACTGTCCTCTCGAGATGGGGGTAGCTCGATCCACACCTGATGATCAAGTGCGCGGGACACGGTATCCATCGCCTCCGACATTCCGCTGTCCCGGTCCCTCCACCTTTCAGCCGATGTTGTCGACCACAAGACCCCGGAAACGGACGAGGCCCTGCCGACGCACCGTCGGCAGGGCCCGGACCAGCAATTCAGGGGTGCTCGGTCAGCCCGTCGGGGCACTCGGGCTGACACTCTCGGTCGGCGTCGGCGTCGGCGTCGGCGTCGGCGTCGGCGTTCCGGTCGGTGCGGGCGTACCCGCGGTGGGGGCGGGTGCCGGAGCGGTGGCGGACGGGCTGGGCCCGGTCGAGAAGCGGAACGGCGCACCCTCCGGGCAGTACGGGTACGGCTGGCGCAGCGGGTCGCGTACGACGTCGACCGGCTCGCCGGGGAACTGCATCCCGTCGTCGCACCACGGGTGTCCCAGCCGGATCGGGCGACCGTCCTGGTCGAACAGTCGTACGCCCTCGATCAGCCGGCCCTGCCGGTCGTAGACGTAGACGTCCTGCACCCCGGAGTACGGGTCCTCGTTGTAGGACGGTGCGTAGTAGTTGGTCTGCTGTCCACGCTGGTCGACGTCGACGAAACCGATCAGCCCGAACAGCACCAGGGCGACCGTGCCGAGGTTCGTCAGATGCCGCCGCCAGCCGCGCAGCGGGGCGGCCCGCCGGCCGAACCAGATCGAGCCGACCACACAGAGACCGAGCAGCAGGACGGCGGCGAGGGTGTTGCCGCCCAGCCGGGGCAGCAGCCCGAAGCTCTCCCCGGTGAGTACGACCGTGACGAGCATCGCCACCAGGTAACCGCGGAGCACCCACCAGGCGGGACGGAGCAACCCGAAGAACTCGCTGGCGTTGGCGTACCCGATCACGGGCCCGACCCGGCGGTCGAGCACCCGCAGCCGGCCACGGAGCCGGTGCACCGCGGTGGCGACCCGTCTGTCCAGATCCGGCGACGGATCCGGTGCCTGGAGCCCGGCCGCGGCACGCAACTCGGCCGCGTACGCCTCCGGCGTGCCGAGCCGGTCGACGAGCGCCCCGGCATCCTCGGCGGCCACCTCGGCGAGATGCTCCGGCAGGTCTTCGAGCAACTCGTCCCGGTCCTCCGGGGACAGGTCGGCCAGCGCCCGCCGGACCCGTTCCACGTAGTCCGCAATCTCCCGCTCGGTCATGCCGAACGCCCCCGTTCGTCGAGGAGCTGGTCCATGGTGGATGCGAAGGCCCGCCACACCTTGCCGGACCGGTCGAGCTGGTCACGGCCGGCGGCGTTGAGGGCGTAGTACTTGCGATGGGGTCCCGACTCGCTGGGCACCACATAGGTGGTCAGCAGCCCGGCCTGGAACAGCCGGCGCAGGGTGCCGTAGACCGACGCGTCCCCGATCTCGTCCAGACCGGCGGTACGCAGACGACGCATGATGTCGTAGCCGTAGCCGTCCTCTTCCTTCAGAACGGCCAGGACCGCGAGATCCAGCACGCCTTTGAGCAGCTGGGTAGTGTCCACGCGGTGGAGAGTAGTGTGCATTGCGAGATACCGTCAAGAGCGTTGTAGCGCAAACGCGATCGAGACGTGTCCGGCCAGCCTCGCCGCACGCAGTATCGACAGGAACCGGTGGTCAGCTCGGGTCGGCGAGCGACCAGGCGATGCCGTCGAGGATGTCGTGCTCGCTGGCCACCACCGAGGGCATCCCGGCCCGCTCCATGATCACCCGCAGCACCAGCGCACCCGCGCCGATCACGTCCGCCCGGCCGGGGTGCATCACCGGGTACTCCATCCGCTGGGCCGACGAGCGGGACAACAGGTCCGCGGTCACCTTCGCCACCTCGTCGTACGAGATCCGCGCGTGATGGATCCGCTCCGGCTGGTACGAGTCGAGTCCGAGCGCGATCGCCACCACCGTGGTCACCGAACCGGCCAGGCCGATCAGGGTGGCGGCCTCCCGACCGGGCACCACGGACAGCGCGCGGTCCACCGCGGCGGCGATGTCCGCCTCGGCGGCTGCGACCTGCTCGGGCGTCGGCGGGTCGTCGTGCAGGTGCCGCTCGGTCATCCGGACACAGCCGATGTCGACCGAGATCGCCGCCCGGACCCGCTCCGCTGTCTCCCCGCCCGGCGTGCCGCGGTCACCGACCACGAACTCGGTCGAGCCGCCACCGATGTCCACCACCAGGAACGGCGACCGGGCGTCGGCGGGGAGTCCGCGTACGGCGCCGGTGAACGAGAGCCGGGCCTCCTCGTCACCGGTGACCACCTCGGGGGCCACGCCCAGGGTGTCGTGCACCATCGCCCGGAACTCGTCGGCGTTACTGGCGTCGCGGGAGGCGGAGGTGGCGCACATCCGTACCCGGGTCGCGCCCAGGTCGCCGATCTCCGCGGCATAACCGGCCAGCGCCACCCGGGTACGTTCGATCGCCTCCGGGGCGAGCCGACCGGTCCGGTCCACGCCCTGCCCCAACCGGACGATCTCCATCCGGCGGCTCACGTCCACCATCGACGCGGTCGGGCCGGCCGCCGGTTCCGGCAGGTCGGCCACGAGCAGCCGGATGGAGTTGGTACCGCAGTCGATCGCCGCCACTCTGGTCGTCACGGCAGTCACCCTACGTCAGAGGCGCAGCAGCATCCGTACGTTGCCCAGGGTGTTCGGTTTCACCCGCTCCAGCCCGAGGAACTCCGCCACACCCTCGTCGTACGAGCGCAGCAGCTGCTCGTAGACGGCCTGCGGGACCGGTGCCCCGTCGATCTCGACGAAACCGAAGGAACCGAAGAACCCGGTCTCGAAGGTCAGGCAGAACACCCGCGTGACGCCCAGTTCCCGGGCCGCGCCCAACAGCTCCGCGACGATCTGGTGCCCGATCTTGCGCCCCCGGCAGTCGGGGTGGACCGCCACCGTACGGATCTCGGCCAGGTCCTCCCACATGACGTGCAGTGCCCCGCAGCCGAGCACCGCCCCGTCGGCGGGTCGGACCGCCACCCAGAACTCCTGGACGTGCTCGTACAGGGTGACCGTGGCCTTGCTGAGCAACCGCCCACCGGGGCTGTACGTGTCGATCAGCTCGCGGATGCCGCGTACGTCCGCGGTCCGGGCCCGCCGGATGACAAGATCCGTGTTCACGGCAGGTCCACGCACGAACCCCCGAGCCACCAGGGCTCGATCAGTTCGAGCGTCTCGTCACCGAACGGGTTGACGCCGGGGCCGGTGGCCAGGGCGTGACCGAGATGCACGTGCAGGCACTTCACCCGGCCCGGCATGCCACCGGCGGAGATGCCGGCGATCTCCGGCACCTCACCGATCTCGTTACGGCGGCCCAGGTAGTCCTCGTGCGCGGCCAGGTAGTGCGCGGCCAGCTCCGGATCCTCGGCCAGCCGGTCGGCCATCTCCTTCATCACCCCGGCCGACTCCAGCCGGCTGCACGCGCCGACCGCGCGCGGGCAGGTCAGGTAAAACAGGGTCGGGAACGGGGTGCCGTCGGCGAGCCGCGGGGTCGTCTCCACCACGTCGGGGCGGCCACACGGGCAACGGTGCGCGACCGCGCGGGTGCCGCGCGGCGTACGGCCGAGCTGTGCGCCGACCGCGGCCAGGTCGTCCTCGGTGGCCGGTTCGCGCGCAGGTGGGGGGACCAGACCGGCCGCCGGCCGCTCGGGGGGTACGACGGTCAACGTGCGGGACCTTCCTCGTTGGCGGCCTGGACACTGGACCAGAGCATGTCGTACCAGGGTTCCGCCGGTTTCGGTGCCGGCTCGGCGGTGGTGCCGGCGTCCCGGGCGGCGCCCTCCGGGTCGGTGAGGATCACCAGCAGTTGCTCGCCGGGCCGGACCATGTAGAACCGCTCCTTGGCCTTCGTGGTGATGAAGGCCGGGTCCTTCCAGAGTTTCGCCTCTTCCGACAGCTCGCCGATGTGCTCCCGCTGGGCCTGCTGCTCCGCTTCCATCCGGGCGATGTCCGCCTGCTGTCCGAGGAAGACCCGGACCGGGTAGGTGTACGCGAGCGCCAGCGCGACGAACACCGCGAACAGCGCGGTCGCCCGGCCGGTGAAACGGCGGGGCTGCGGGGCGTAGGTGCGCCGACCAACCGTCCCAGCCGCCGCCCGTACCAGAGTCGGTAACCGCCGCCGTTCGCCTGGTGTCGATGCCGGGACGAGTCGAGGGAGC
>NZ_JBFAPP010000048.1:0-13063 GCF_040676775.1 Micromonospora sp. NPDC049523
GAGGACCCACTCCCAAGCGCGTCCCGCATCGACAACAACAGGTTCGTCAACGCCGAATGCGGCACCCCCACACCCTTCGGCCACCCCGTCGACCCGGAGGTGTAGAGCAGGTAGGCAAGGGCGCCGGGATCGGGCGACTCCGCGAAGGGCTCGGCCGACTCCCCCTCGATCTCCGCCGCATCCCGGTCCAACCAGAGGACCCGCTGCGACCCACCATCACCGGTCGTCGCCGCCAGGCTCTCCTGCGTGACCAGATGCCCCGCACCGGAGTCCGAACGCAGCCACGACATCCTGGCCGGCGGCAGCCCAGGATCCAACGGCAGGTACGCCGCACCACACCGCCACACCGCCAACAGCGTCGCCACCAGGTCCGGGGTCCGGGCCAGACACACCCCCACCACCGAACCCGGCCCGACCCCCGACCGCCGCAGATACCGGGCGATCCGATTCGCCCGCTCGTCCAACGCCCGGTACGTCTGGGAACCCACCGCCAACGCGCCCGGAGCCGCAGCCACCCGGGTCTCGAACAACGACAGAACCGTCCCCGAGTACGGACGACGCGGCCCCTGACCCCGCGCCAGCACCGACCGCAACCCCACCGCATCATCCATCGGCAGCTCCGACACCCGCCGATCCACATCCTCGGTACACGCCCGCAACAACACCTCGAACCGACGCAACATCGCGCTGACCGTGTCCGGCGTGAACAGCGCGGTGTCGTACCTGGCCGTCATCGCCAGACCGTTCGGCGTCATCCACGCGTCCACCACCAGGTCGAACAGGGTCTGCACCACACCGACGGTGAACGGCGCGCCCTGTACGCCGGGAAGGACGTCCAGTCCCGGCTGGCCCTGGGTGTGCAGCACAAACATCGTCTCGAACAACGGCGTACGGCTGACGTCCCGGGTCACGTCCAGCTCGCTGACCAACCGCTCGAACAACACCTCCTGGTGGCCGTACGCGTCCAGGGCGGTGTCGCGGGTGCGTCGCAGCAGTTCGCGTACGGTCGGGTCACCGGAGAGGTCGCCCCGCAACACGAGGGTCTGGATCAGGCATCCGACGAGGGATTCCAGTTCGGCGCGCGAACGACCGGCGCTGGCCGTACCGACGCTCACGTCGTCCTGACCGGCGTGCCGTCCCAACAGCACCTGGTAACCGGCGAGCATCACCATGAACAGCGTGCACCGCTGGCTCTGCGCCAACCGTTGCAGACGGGCGGTGAGGTCGGCGTCGAACTGGTGCCGTACCTGCGCCGTACGCGAGGTCTTGAACAGCGGGCGGGGAAGGTCGGTCGGCAGTGCCAGGGTGGGTGCGCCGGCGAGCCGTTCCCGCCAGTACGCGAGATCCTGCTCCACCTTCCCGGCCGGCTGGTCCGCCTGCTCACGAACGTAGTCCGCCCAACCGACGGCCAACGCCGGCAGTTCCGGTACGCCACCGTCGACCAGTACGCCGTAGGCCGTACGCAGGTCGGCCATGAGGATCGTCACCGAGCTGCCGTCGAAGATCACGTGGTGGACGACAACCAGCAGCACGTGGTCGTCCTGGCCCAGGGTCAGCAGTACCGCCCGGATCAGCGGTCCACGGGCCAGGTCGAAGCTGGTGTCGAAGACCTGCCGCCCGATCTCGCGGGCCCGGTTCTCCCGCAGCGACTCCGGTTCCCCGGTCAGGTCGACGCGTTCGAGGTCGAACGGACCCGGATCGGCGATCACCTGCACCGGCACACCCGCGCGGTCGAGGATGGTGGCGCGCAGCGCCTCGTGCCGTACGGTCACCGCGGCGAAGGCCCGAGCCAGCAGGTCGGCGTCGACCTTGCCGCGCAGCCGGCTGGCGTAGGTGACGTTGTTCGGCTGGCCCGGATCGAACCGGTCGAGGAACCACAGCCGTTCCTGCGCAGGCGACAGCGGTAGCTCAATCATGGTTCGCCACACTCCCCATTCGATCCATCAGACACACGCTCGGCACGTCCTGGCCGGCGCGGCTCCCACGAGCCACCCCGACCGGCGGTGTTCCACGAGCGTGATGAGCGCAGTCGACGGAGTGGGCGCCGGTGCCATACGGGCGCATACCGGCACAGGCCTCTCCATTCCATTGTCGACGGTGGCCGTTTCGGCTACTGCCAAAGAACCCGGCGCACTTCGACAAGTATCTGTTTGCCGGTACCGGCTCGGACCATCCTTCGAGAAAGCGCATTCCGATGACCATTTGGCCGATCCCGAGCGCCGGTCGATGGACCAGGATGAGTCTCGTCGCCGACCGCGCGACCACCGAAGTGGGTGCTTCGCGCCCGAACGGGCCAACCGGCGTGCCGCGTCCCGCCGTTCACCCGCGCGAACCGACTGTTCACCGGCCGTTGGTCCGCGCCGACCTGGACACCTGCCCGGCGCAGCCCGCTAATGGAGATCGCCTCCAGCCACCGGGTGTCCGGCCCGGCGAGAGGCAACCTTCCTCTCCACCCGTACCTTCGTGTCCTGCGGCTGCGCGCGGTCGGACACCGGGACCCTGCACCCATCGGAGTCCACCGTGGACGCTGCTGTCCTCACCGAGGCGACAGCCACCGCCTACGTCGCCGCCGCCGGCTACCGGGTCGGCCCCGTCGGGCGCGTCGGCGTCGAACTGGAGTACGTCGTACGGGACCCGGCGTACCCACTCGACCGGCCGGCAGCAGCCCGCCTCCACGCCGCACTCGCCCACCTCGGTGACCCGCTGCCCGGCGGCGGCCGGATCAGTGTCGAACCGGGCGGACAGGTCGAGCTGTCGTCGGCCGTCGGTACGGGGCTACCGGACTGCGTCGACGCGGTCACCGGCGATCTCGCCTTGGTCCGGGCCGCTCTCGCCGCGGACGGGCTCCGGCTCGAAACGACCGGCCTGGACACCGAACGGCAGCCCCAGCTCGTCACCGACCAGCCCCGCTACCTCGCCCTGGCGACGTACCACGACCGCACGGGCACCGCCGGTCGCACCGTGATGTGCAACACCGCGTCGGTGCAGGTGTGCGTCGACGCGGGAGACGACTCCGAAGGCTGGCTCGGTTACCGCCGCCGCTGGCGGCTCGCCAACGCGATCGGCCCGGTGCTGCTCGCCGCGTTCGCCAACTCGCCGTACGTCGACGGGTCGGGTAGGCGCTGGGTGTCGTACCGGCAGGCGCTGCGGTTCGGCACCGACGCCAGCCGTACGCGGGCGCCCCGCGCCGCCGCCGATCCCCGTACCGCCTGGGCTCGTTACGCCCTGGACGCTCGGGTGGCGGTGATCGCCCGACCCGATCCGCTGCCGTGGCTCGTACCGGTGGGTGGCCTGACCATGCGGGACTGGCTCGCCGGTCACGGCCCCCGACCGGTCACCCTCGACGACCTGGAGCGACACCTCGCCACCCTGGTGCCGCCGGTCCGCCCTCGGGGCTACCTCGAATTCCGCATGATCGACCAGCAGCCGGGCGACGGCTGGCTGGTGCCGGCGGCCGTGACCACCGCACTGATGGACGACCGGGCCGCCGCGCACGCCGCCGCGGAAGCGACCGCGCAACTCGGCTACCTGCGCCCGCAGCGGGCCTGGCTGACGTCGGCACGCGAGGGCCTGGGCAATCCGGCCCTGCGCGCCGCCGCGCTCATCTGCTTCACCGCCGCGGCCGGCGCCCTGCCTCGGCTCGGCGCCCCGGCTCGTATCCGCGCGGCCGTGGACGATTTCCTGGACCGGTACGTCACGCAGGGCCGCTGTCCCGCCGACGAGGTCGCGGCGGACGGCGCACAGGTCCACCTCCCCCGATCCGTGAGCACCCGAGGCTGAGCCCGCGTCAGCCCGGAACCCGCCCGTATCCCCGCGCCTCCGGGTCCCGCCACGGCCCGCCGGCACGTCGGTCACAATGATCCGGTGGCGAAACGCGGTCCGGCCCGAAAGGCGGTCGACATCTCGGTCCGGTCCTGCCCCTGCGGCACGACCCGGACGTACGGTGAATGCTGCCGTCCGCTGCACCGGCGGGAGACGACGGCCGCGACCGCCGAGCAGCTGATGCGGTCCCGGTTCAGCGCCTTCTCCGTCGGTGACACCGCCTATCTGCTGCGGACCTGGCATCCCACCACCCGACCCGCGCGGCTGACCCTCGATCCCCGGCAGCGGTGGACCCGCCTCGATGTCGTCGGGACGGACCGGGGCGGCCTGTTCGACACGACGGGGACCGTCGAGTTCCGGGCCCACTACCAGGAGTCGGGGCAGCCCGACACCCTGCACGAGCAGAGCCGCTTCGTCCGCGACGACGGGGAGTGGGTCTACCTCGACGGCCACAGCCCGTACCCGGGCTAGGTCCGCAGACCGGCCAGGGTGGTGTCCACGACCCGCGCCGCGAGCATGTCGATGACGCTGCGGTCGAGTCCCTGCAGGGGCCCACGGGTGGCCAGGTCCGCGATGCCGTGCACGCCCGACCAGCAGACCCATTCGGCGTCGGCCCGCCGCTCGGGCGTCAGGACCCCGGCGTGCACCATTCCGTCGAGCGCGTCGAGCAGGAACTGGTACGGCGGAACGTAGTCGTCGATCGTGACGCACTCGTCCCCGCGGGACTCGTCCTGCATGAGGAATGCGAGTTCGAACCAGCCGGGTTCGGACACGGCGAAATGGATGTAGCCGAGGCTGACCTCCCGCAGCTGGTGCACCGCCCGTTCCGCGGGATCCGCATCGCCCGGAATGGCACCCAGCCGCTCCCGGATGGCCCGCGCAAGACGATTCTGTGCCTCGGCGGCGACGGCCAGGACGAGCGCCTGCCGATCGGCGAAGTGCCGGTACGCCGCGTTCGGCGTGACGCCGACCGAGCGGGTGAGCTCTCGGAGCCCCAACGCGTTGACGCCGCCGTCCCGGGCGAGCCGCAAGCCCGCCTCGACCAGTGCCGACCGCAGATCGCCATGGTGGTACGAGTGCGCGTCGCTGATCACGGCAGCGCCACCTCCCTGTTCCGGTCGGCGTGTCGTCGGGCCCGGCAGCCGTGCCTTGTATACGGTGTGAACATGGTGTTGTAGGCAGTGTAGACGCTGCGTCGAACGGACATCACCATGCGTCCGCGTGGTTCGACATCCCCTCTCCCGTCGCCCCGCGGTCGCGGCACTTCGAACACGACCTGATCCCGCCCCGGCGGCGGAGGTCGGGACCGACGACGGGAGACGGTTGAGCATGTCCGGAACAGGACCTAAAGCAGATCTGCACCACTACCTCCAGGACACCCGGGAAACCCTGCTGTGGAAGCTCGACGGGCTCTCGGAGTACGACATCCGCCGCCCGATGACACCGACCGGCACCAACCTCCTGGGGTTGGTCAAGCACGTCGCCGGTGTCGAGCTGGGATATCTCGGTTACGTCTTCGGCCGGCCGTTCGACGAGCCGGTGCCGTGGATCGGCCCCGACGTGGCTCCGAACTCGGACATGTGGGCCAGCGCGGACCAGTCACGCGAGTACATCGTCGAGATGTACCGGCGGGCCTGGGCGCACTCCGACGCGACGATCGAGGCGCTGGACCTGGACGCGGTCGGCCGGGTCGTCTGGTGGCCCGAGCAGGACAACCCGGTGACACTGCACCGGGTCCTGGTGCACGTGATCGCCGAGACCGACCGGCACGCCGGGCACGCCGACGTGGTCCGTGAGTTGATCGACGGTGCCGTCGGAAGGCGGAAGGACAGCGACGAGATGGCTCCCGGCGACGGCGCCTGGTGGCAGGACTACCACAACCAACTGGAGTACGTGGCCCAGCAGGTCGACCGCGAGCATGCCCGTCCCGTCGCCGTCGAGTGAAACGCCCTCCCGTTCCGAAACCTGGTGGTGACGGGGCGGTGTCCGCGCTCAGTCGGGCAGTGACTGGCCCAGGTGGCGGCGCGAGGTGATGCCGAGCTTGCGGAAGACCTTTCGCAGGTGGTAGTCGACCGTATTGGCGCTCAGGAAGAGATGGGTGGCGATCTCCGGGTTGGTGGCTCCGGCCTTGGCCAGCCTCGCGATGGTCAGCTCCTGCGGAGTGAGTTCGTTCGCGAGTTCCACCGACCGTTGCCGGGCACGTTCGCCAGTGGCGACCAGCTCTTGACGCGCCCGGTCGGCGAACGCGTTGGCACCCATCTCCTCGAACAGACCGAGCGCCGTACGGAGTTCGTGGCGGGCGTCGCGGCGACGTTTCTGCCGGCGGAGCCACTCGCCGTACAGTAGGTGGGCCCGAGCCAGGTCGGACCGCAACTGGGTCGACTCGAGCCAGGTGATGGCCTCCCGGTAGAGACCGTCCGCCTCGGCGGGCGGCGCGAGCAACGCCCGCGACCGGGCCAGGACGCCGCTCGCCGAAGGGGTGCCACTGAACGCGGCCCGCATCTGCAGCTCGGCCAGCGCCCGCTCGGCCAGCGCCCGATCGTCGGCGCGGACGGCCGCCTCGACCAGGTCGGGCAGCACCCGGCCGTGTAGATGCGTCGGATCGTCGTCGACGAGTTCCCGGGCGATCGAAGCCGCCTCGGCATAGCTGCCCCGGGCGACCGCGTAGATCATGAGCGCGATCCGCGCGGTGTCGGCGCTGGCACCCATACCGATCTGCAGCGACACGTCGAGGGTGCGCTGGATCCGGTCCCGGACCTGCGCGTCGTCGCCGTCGGCGCGCCACCCGACGATCTCGGGCATCCGGTAGACCTGCCACTGCTCCGGCGTCACGCCGATCGCCGATCGCAACTGGTGCACCTCGACCAGCAGCGCGTCCGCTCCGGCAAGGTTGCCGACCACGACCTCGTGCAGTGCCCAGGCGAACAGTACGATGTCGAGTTCGTGCAGCGCCCCGGCGCGCCGGGCGACGTCGGCCGCCCGCCGGAGAATGCGGACCCGCGTCTCGTCGTCCCAGATCATGGTGCAGAAGCAAACACCGGCGAGATAGCGGGACAGGACTTCCGTGTCGGGCGTCTCGGGCGCGAGCAGCAGGGCGTTCGCCCGGCGCAGCAGCGGCACGGCGGCCGCGTAGTCACCGGCGACCAAGGTGGCGAACGCGAGGAGCTGGTAGTCGCCGAGCGTGACGGCCTTCGAGTCGTCGATCTGGTCGTACGCGAAGGCGGCGATCTCGGCGATGGTGGTGTCGACGATGCAGCCCGCCGCCGCCATGGCGTGGTCGAACGCGCGCAGCAGCGCATGGCGGGAGAGTTCCGGCGCATCCTGACGGAACTCGGCGGCGGCGGTGAGGAAAATGGCAGCCACCCGGGCCTGGGCGCCCGCGTGTGCGACCGCTTCGCTGCGCACCATCAGCATGCGGCCCCGGGCCAGATGGCCGATCAGAGCCACGTCTATTCCGTCGAGCAGGGACTGGGCGCGTACCGCCGCTCCGGCGTTCAGCGCGGCCTCGGCCGCGGCGAGGAGCCGGCCGGCCCGGATCGCCTCGTCGGGGGTCAGCTCCGCCGCCCGGGCGAGGAACGTGGCGCGGGCCGCATAACCGCCGCGCGCGCCGGCCCGTTCGGCGGCCCGTTCCAGTTCCGTGGCTACGGTCTCGTCCGGGCCGGTCGAGGCGGCGGCAAGGTGCCAGGCCCGCCGGTCGGCGTCACCGGACCGGGTCGTCGCGGCGGCAAGCGCGCCGTGGGCGGCCCGCCGTTGTACGCCGAGCGCGCCACCGTAGATCGCGGATCGGATCAGCGGGTGCCGGAACCGGATGTCGGGCCGCAGCTCGATCAGGCGCGCGGACTCGGCCGGATCGGCGGCTTCGGGCGTGATCCCCAGCATCGCGGCGGCGTTCGTGACGTAGTGCAGATCCCCGGCCTGCTCCACCGCGGCGAGCAGCATCCACCGTTGGGTCGCGTCCGGCAGCGACCGCACCCGTTGCAGGTAGTGGGCCTCGAGCCGAGCGCCGAGCGGCAACGGCTCGAGCAGCAGCGTGCCGCCGATCAGCGGGTCGCTCGCCAGTTCGGTGGCAAGGTCGGTCAGCGCGAGCGGGTTCCCACCGGTCTGCGCCACGATGTGTTCGGCGACCTGTGCGTCGAGTGGTGCGCCGATCACCGTGTGCAGGAGTTCGATCGCGTCGTCCCCGGTCAGGCCGGCCAGGTCGATGGTGGGCAACCCGTCCAGCGCGGCCATCTCGGTGCCGGTACGGACGGTGAAGACCAGACCGATGCCGTCGGCGTGGATCCGGCGGGCCACGAAGGCGAGCGCGTGCAACGACTCCTGGTCCAGCCACTGGGTGTCGTCGACGCAGCACAGCAGCGGACCCTGCGCGGCGACCTCGGAGAGCAGCGACAGCGCCGCCAGGCTCACCAGGAACCGATCGGCGGGTGGCCCGTCGGCCAGACCGCAGGCGACGTGCAACGCCTTTCGCTGCGACGCTGGCAGTGGATGGTCCGTACGCAGGAACGGCACCAGCAACCGGTGCAGGCCGGCGAACGGGAACTCCGACTCGGACTCCACCCCGACGACCCGTACGACCGCGATCCCCTCCGTCGCGGCGACCTGGTCGAGCAATGTCGTCTTGCCCACACCGGCCTCGCCGCGCAGCACCAGTACCCCGCTCAGGCCGGCCTTGGCGGCCTGGACGAGCTCGTCCAGGCGGGCCCGCTCGACATCGCGTCCCACCAATACAGCGGGGTCACGGCGCCGGGCGCCGGGCACCGGTCCGCCGTCGTACGTGGTGCTCGACATCGCACAGAGAGTACGCGAAACGCGGGTTTACACCGAACCCCGGTGGACACGACTACGTGGTTCACGTCATGCGGAGCCCATGACTACGTAGTCCCGTGATTCGAGCGCGATGTCGGTCACCGGAAGGTCACAGGAACAGCCGGGTTCCGGCTTTCCGCGCTCTCGACCGATAGGGACCTGACATGAGCACTCCGGACACGATCGTGCTGGTGCACGGCTTCTGGGTGACCCCCAGAAGCTGGGAGAACTGGATCGCGCACTACGAGCAGAAGGGCTACCGGGTGATCGCGCCCGGATACCCGGGCTTCGAGGTGGAGGTCGAGGCGCTGAACGCCGACCCCGCGCCGATCCTGGCGGTGACGGTTCCGCAGATCATCGAGCACGTCGAGTCGATCCTCCGGGAGCTGCCGACCCCGCCGATCATCATGGGCCACTCGGCCGGTGGGGCGTTCACGCAGATCCTGCTCGACCACGGGTACGGTGCCGCCGGTGTAGCGCTGAACTCGGCACCGACCGAGGGGGTCCGGGTCGTACCGCTGTCGCAGGTCAAGTCGACTTTCCCGGTGCTCAAGAGCCCGGCCAACCGGCACAAGACGGTCGGCCTCAGCTTCGACGAGTGGAAGTACGCGTTCACCAACACCTTCAGCGAGGAAGACTCCCGAGCGCTGTACGAGCGCTACCACATCCCGGCGAACGGCGGGATCCTGTGGGGCAGCGTCCTGGCCAACTTCCAGCCGGGCCACCAGGACACCTGGGTCGACTACAGCAACGACAACCGGGCGCCGCTGCTGTTCGTCTCCGGTTCCGAGGACCACATCATGCCGCCGGCGATCCAGCAGTCGAACGCCAAGCACTACAAGTCGAACACGATCACCGAGGTCAAGGAGTACGAGGGCTACGCGCACCTGCTGCCCGCCCAGGAGGGCTGGGAGGAGATCGCCGACTACGTACTGGACTGGGCGCTCCGTCACGCCAAGGCCGCACCGAGCGCCTGATGACCGACGTACGAATCACCCACGTCGGCGGGCCGACCACGCTCGTCGAAATCGGCGGTTGGCGGCTGCTGACCGACCCGACGTTCGACGCGCCCGGCCGCCGGTACGCCTTCGGCTGGGGTACGTCCTCGCGCAAGACGGTCGGACCGGCGATCGCCGTGGCGGACCTCGGTCCGGTCGACGCGGTGCTGCTGACGCACGACCACCACGGGGACAATCTCGACGACGCCGGCCGCGCCCTGCTGCCCTCGGTCGGCACCGTGATCACGACGGAGTCCGGCGCGGGGCGGCTGGGTGGCAACGCCCAGGGGCTACGGCCCTGGGCCAGCACCGTGCTCAGCGCCCCCGGCAAGCCGACGATCGAGGTCACCGCGACGCCGTGCCGGCACGGGCCGCCACTGAGCGGACCAATCGTCGGCGACGTCATCGGCTTCGCCCTGGCGTGGGAGGGTCAGCAGCACGGTGTGTTCTGGGTTTCCGGCGACACCGTCCTGTACGGCGGGGTGCGTCAGGTCGCCGAGCGGCTCACGGTCGGCACGGCACTGCTGCACCTCGGCGGCGTCAAGTTTCCGGTGACCGGGCCCGTGCGGTACTCGATGACCGCGCGCAAGGCCGTCGACCTGTGCCGGGAGGTCCGTCCGCGCACGGCGATCCCGGTGCACTACGAGGGGTGGAAACACTTCCAGCAGGGTCGCGACGCGATGGAGGCCGAGTTCGCGGCGGCACCCGACGAGGTCCGGCGCAGCGTCCGGTGGCTGCCGATCGGCGTACCCACCGACGTCGACGCCTGACCGACGCGCATCTCCCGTTTCACCGCTGGTGAGGCGGGCAGGTTGGCGCGTCGGCAGGCGACCCACCGGCGGCGTCGGCCCGAGAGCGGGGCTGACGCCGCCGGTGGCTGTCACCACGGCGAACCCGGTGGCCCGGGTGGGGCCGCGGCATCCGGGCGGACAGCGGGTCGGGTGGCAACGTGGAACCGCATGACAAAAACGGCGTACCACGCCGATGGTGATCGAAAGATATCCTGCTCCCTTCCGGTGGAGGGAGACGGCGTGGACCGGGCGCGGGTGTGGTGGCGGGTCGGCGATCGGGTACGACGGCAGCGGCGGGCCTACACCCGCGGCGGCCTGCTCCTGCTCGTCTCGGCAGCGATGCTCTTCTGGGCCTGGCGCACGCAGGGGTTCGCCAGCGACCTGCTGCTCAACATCGGCGCCAGTGTCGTGCTGGCCGCGATCTCGTACGTCATCTTCGATCCGCTGTTCGAGGAGGCGCGCAAGGCACGGGTGCAGGAGCATGTCAGCTTCGACCAGAAGGCCTTCATCGACGTGCTGGCGCGCACCGGCCGGCGGGTACGCATCCTCGACACCTGGACGATCCTGCTCGAACTCGGCCACCGCGAGCAGACGTTGCGTGCCGTACGCGCGGCGCTGGAGCAGGGCGCCCTGGTGCAGGTGCTGCTGCTCGACCCCGACTGCTCGGCGGCCCAGCAGCGTACCGAGGAGTTGGAGAAGCAGCACGTCGACGTCCCTCGACGGATCAAGGAGAACCTGCGCCACCTGTACGCCTTCTGGGCCACGCTCGAAGGCCACCTCCGTTCCCGACTACAGATCCACATCTACGACGCGTCGCCGTCGATCCAGCTCTACCAGTGGGACGGGCAGGCCCTCATCTCGTTCTTCCCGATCGGCAAGCTGTCGTTCAACGTGCCGCAGTTGGAAGTCGACATGGCCAGCCCGTGGGGCGAGTTCGTGCACGCCCGGTTCGAGGAGTTGTGGGGGCATCACCAGGCCACCCTGAACCTGGAGAGGTATTGGGCGGCGCCGATGACGCTGCGGCATGCCGACTCGGACATGGCCAAGAACCGGGTGCCGTACGTGCTGGTGGACGGGCAGGTCTACGTCGATTGCCGTACGTTCCACCTGACCCGGGGTTCGATCGGCGCCCTCACGGTCAGGACGCCCCTGCCGCCACGGGCCAACGGGTCGGGACCGGGCGAGTTCACGCTGGTCGAGGTCCGGGAGGAGGATCCGACGCCGCTGAGCCTGGTGCGCCGACGGTTCCAGGACAAGTACGGCACGTCCCCGGACCACACCGACGAGCGGGTGCTCGTGCGCCTGGTCTCCTCGGGAACCGAACCGACCGAACCGCTGTCCGCGGCCGTGGGCTGAACACGCGCGATCACCTGATCCTGATGTCGATCTGGTTGTCCCAGTCGCTGAAGTCCGGCGCGATCTTGCCGTCCTTGTCGAGGGTGCGCAGGGCGAGCGTCCCGCTGGTCGGCGTCTGACCCATCGTGACGATGTGGAAGGTGAGCTTGCGTTCCTGGCCCGGCTCGAGTGGCGGCAGCCCGCAGTAGAGGTGCTCACCCTGCATGCTGTGCTCCTGGCAGGCGTACCAACCGGGGCTGGCGCTGGACCCGCCGCCACCGGGGGTCAACTTGAAGTCGAGCCGGGGGCGCGGCGCCGCGGTCGGACCGACGTTCGTCATGGTGACGGTGATCTCGCCGGTACGGGTTCCGCCGTCGTCCGGCGCGCCGTAGACCAGGTCCGTCGCGGTGACGGTCAGGTTCATGTTGTACGGGTTGTCGGGAAAGCTCCGCTCGCCCTCGGACTGGGTGAACCGCTGCCCGTTCCAGGTGTAGCCGCGCCACTGGCGCTGTGACCAGTCGAGGTCCCAGCCGCCGCCGGGGGCGAGGTCGGCGACCTGGACCCGTACCACGCCGTTGGCGCGTACCTGGAGGTCGAGCAGCCACTGCGGGGTGTTCAGGTCGCTGCGGACGACCTGACCGAGGGTGACGATCTTTCCGGCGGGGTCGCGGTCGAAGGCGACCACCTGCGACGGGCCGGCCTGGCCGACCATGCAACGGACCAGCGCGACGGTCTCGGTCGCCCCGTCGCCGTCGATGTCACCGTAGGCGGTCTTCACCAGGACGTTGTCACCGTCGTCGACACCCTCGGCAGTCAGTCTCGCACCGCTGTCGGGGCAGCCCGGACCGGGCCGCCACGCGGGTAGGTCGACCGTGGCGCCGCGCAGCTCGGTCGGGGAGATCCGGCCGTCCGGTGCGGCCGGCGTGGTCGGTGCCGTGGACGGAGTCGGCGTGGGCGCCACCGTGGGTGACGGGGTCGGATCCGCCGTCGTACCCGTCGACGGCGACGGGTTCGGCGTGTGGTTGAGCGAGGCGACGGCGGCGACCGGGCCGATGACGAGGACCAGGGCCAGGGCCAGGCCGGTGGTGGTCGCGACCCGTCGGCGGTGCCGGACGGTACTGCGCACCGCGTCCGGGCCGGGTGGGGTGATCTGGTCGAGCAGTCCGGTACGGAAGGCGGCGAACTCGGCGTCCAGCGCGAAGTCGTCGTACGCGAGGTCGTCGGTCTCAGCCATTGTTCTGCTCCTTGCGGTCGGTCAGCTCGGCGGCGAGCGCGGCGCGGGCACGGTGCAGCCAGGACTTCACGGTGCCT
>NZ_JBFAPP010000049.1:0-11690 GCF_040676775.1 Micromonospora sp. NPDC049523
GGCGCCCGCCGGGGTCGGCGGGCGCCACGTGGTATGGGGGTGCGGGGGGGTTAGTGCTTGGTGCTGGTGATTTCCTCGCGGTCTAGGGGTTCGACCGGGGGGTGGCCGGGCGAGACGGGGGCTTCGACCGGCTTTTCGATCGGGTAGAAGAAGCCCTTGATGGCCGGTCCGAGTGCTCCGAGCCGGTTCATCTTCTTCGGGACCACCCAGCCGACGTACTCAAGGCCACCGTGGCCGTGCTCGTCGGTGTCGGCCAGCGGCTGGTGCACCTCCATGAAGCGACCATCCGGCAGCCGGCGGATGATGCCGGTCTCGACACCGTGTACCAGTACCTCGCGGTCGTGCTGCTGCAGACCCAGGCAAAGCCGGTAGGTGACGTAGTACGCAAGCGGCGGCACCAGGATCAGACCGATCCGACCGGCCCAGGTCATCGCGTTCAGGCTGATGAAGAACTTGTCGGCGATGACGTCGTTGGCCCCGGAGAGGGTCAGCACCAGGTAGAACGAGACTGCCATCGCACCGAGAGCGGTACGGCTGGGGTTGTCCCGGGGGCGCTGCAACAGGTTGTGGATCTTGTTGTCCTTGTTCAACCGCGCTTCGATGAACGGGTAGAAGATCGGCAACATGGTCAGAATGCCCGGCAGCACGACGGTCGGCCAGAACAGCGGCGGGATGACGTACCCGTCACCGATCGGGAGGTTGATCTGCCAGGACGGCATCAACCGGGTCGAGCCGTCGAGGAACATCACGTACCAGTCGGGCTGGCTGGCCGAGGAGACCACCCATGCCTCGTACGGGCCGAACAGCCAGATCGGGTTGATCTGGAACAGACCGCCGAGCAACGCGATCACGCCGAAGACGATCATGAAGAAGCCGCCCTGCTTCAGCGCGTAGCGGGGGAACATCCGCTCCCCGACCACGTTGCTGTTGGTCCGGCCGGGGCCGGGCCACTGGGTGTGCTTCTGCTTGAAGACCAGGCCCAGGTGGGCAGTGATCAGCGCCAGCAGCAGACCGGGGATCAGCAGCACGTGAGCGATGTAGAACCGGCTGATGATGATGTCGCCGGGGAACTCGCCACCGAAGATCGACGAGGTCACCCAGGAGCCGATCACCGGGATGGAGAGCATGATCGCCGAGGCGATCCGCAGGCCGGTGCCGGAGAGGCCGTCGTCCGGGATCGAGTAGCCGCTGAAGCCGGCCAGGAAGCCGATCCAGAACAGCAGCGTACCGATGATCCAGTTCAGCTCACGCGGCTTGCGGAACGCGCCGGTGAAGAAGATACGCATCATGTGCACGACGATCGACGCCATGAACATCAGCGCGGCCCAGTGGTGCATCTGCCGCATGATCAGACCACCGCGGACATCGAACGAGATGTCCAGGGTGGAGGCGTACGCGGCCGACATGTGCGCCCCGCGCAGCGGCGCGTAACTGCCGTTGTACGTGACCTCGGTCATCGCGGGCTCGAAGAAGAAGGTCAGGAACACACCGGTCAGCAGCAGCACGATGAACGAGAAGAGCGCGATCTCGCCCAGCAGGAACGACCAGTGGTCCGGGAAGACCTTGTTCAGCAGCGCCCGCAACGGGGTGGCTACCTGCAGCCGGTCGTCGACCTCGCCGGCAGCCTTGCCCGGCACCGCTGCTACGTCGAACTTTCGGCGCTTCACGGCCGCTCCCAGAAGTCTGGCCCGACGGTCTCGGTGAAGTCGGACTTCGCCACGAAGAAGCCATCCTCGTCCACCTCGATCGGCAGCTGAGGCAGGCGGCGGCTGGCGGGCCCGAATACCGGTCGGGCATTGCTGGTGATCAGGAACTGCGACTGGTGACACGGGCAGAGCAGCCGGTTGGTCTGCTGCTCGTACAGGCTCGCGGGGCAGCCGGCGTGCGTACAGATCTTCGAGAACGCGATGTAGTTGCCCCACATGAAGTCCGCGTGTCCGGCGCTCTCGTTGGCCGCCTGGGCCCGACGGGCGTCGTCCTCGCGCAGGTGGATCAGGAGCGTCGGGGAGTCGGCGTGCTTGTTGCTGACGCCGTCCTCGATGCCCGGGAAGACCGTGAGCTGGCCACCGGCGCTGACGTCCTCGGGACGCAGCGGCGTGCCGTCCTCACGGGTCAGCCGGATCAGCTCGCCGCCCTCCTTGGGGGCCCAGCCGGTGGTGAACATCTGGTTGTTCTTGTGCGGCTGCTGGATCAGGCCACCGACCAGCGGCGCCGCGGCCACCAGACCCACCGGGGCGAGCCCGGCCAGCGCGGCGAACCCGAGCAGCGGCCGGCGCTTGAAGCCGAGTTCCTCGGCCATGTAGACGATCGTGCTACCGGCGATCTTCCGGTCCGTCGGGTCCGAGCCGCCGTCGTGCCGACCCTGGATCGACACCTCCTTCGGCAGCAGCTTCTTGCCCCAGGCCAGGATGCCGAAGCCGATGCCGAGCAGCGCCAGGCCGAGGGTCAGTCCGAGCAGCGGGGTGAAGACCTTGTCGTCGCCGGAGCCCGGCTTGTACTCCCACGGCCACCAGATGTAGATCGCCAGGAACGCGGTCGAGGCCAGGCCGGTGAGCAGGAAGAACAACGAAATCGTACGGGTCAGCCGACGCTCGGCCTTGGTGCCGAGCACGGGGAACGGCGGCTCGTAGTGGACGATCTCGATGCCGTCCCGCCGCGCGCCCTCCTTCATGACCTCGAAGTGCGACAGCCGGGGGTCGTTCAGGTCGAGCTCTTCGTGCTCGGCCGCCCCGTGGGTAGACGTGCCGGTGCTCATGACTTCCCCGCAATCCAGAGACTGGTGAAGACCAGCGCGACGATGCCAACCAGGAAGATGGCCAGACCCTCGGTGGACGGCCCGAACCGGCCGAGGTTGAAGAAGCCACCCGGGTCCTGCTCGTGCTTCAGCGTCTCCTGCACGAAGGCGATGATGTCGGCCTTCTCCTCCGGGCGGATCTGGTTGTCACCGAAGACCGGCATGTTCTGCGGGCCGGTGAGCATCGCGGCGTAGAGCTGCCGGTCGGTGGCCGGCTTCAGGTTCGGCGCGAACTTGCCCGAGGAGAGCGCACCACCGCCGCCGCCGAAGCCGTGGCAGGCGGCGCAGTTGATCCGGTAGAGCTCGCCGCCCTCGGCGACGTCGCCACCTTCCCTCAGGTTCTCGCGCTCGGGCACCTGCGGCCCGCCGCCGAGTTCCTGGACGTACTGGCCGAGCTGGGTGGTCTGGTCCTCGTTGAAGACCGGGGGCTTGCGCTCGGCCTGAGCCTCCTGGCGGCCCAGCGGCATGCGGCCGGAGCCCACCTGGAACTCGACGGAGGCGGAGCCGACGCCGATCAGGCTCGGTCCCCGGCCCTCGATGCCCTGGGCGTTGCGGCCGTGGCAGGAGACGCAGCTGACGTCGAACAGCGCCTTGCCCTCCTGGGCCGCGCTGGATAGCTGCGGGGTGTCCTGCGCCTGCAGACCCGGCGCGAACACGGTGTAGGCACCGCCGGCCAGGATCAGGGCGGCCACCAGGCGCACGGCGGCGCCCAGCCGCCGGCGGCCCCGGCTGCGCGGCGCGGACCGGCCGCTGCGCAGCCGCGCGAAGATGCCGCGTTGGCGATCGCCCCGGCTGCCCCGCGTCCCGGGGCCGCCCGCGTCGGAGCCGGCCGCGCCGGTTCGCGCGCTGGGGGTGTCAGAAGTCATGGCCTGTGTCCTTAACGGTGTCTCGACCTTTTCTCAGGGACGGGGCGGCGGCGCGCAAGGTGACGGCGCCATGATCACTGAAGCCAGTAGATCATGCCGTACAGCGCAATCCACACAACGTCGACGAAGTGCCAGTAGTACGACACGACGATCGCCGAGGTGGCCTGAGCCGGGGTGAACCGACCCATGGTGGTGCGCATCATGAAGATGATGAACGCGATCAGACCACCGGTGACGTGCAGGCCGTGGAAGCCGGTGGTCAGATAGAACATCGATCCGTAGCCGTCCGCGTTGATCTTGACGCCCTCGTGTACCAGGTTGCGGTACTCGTTGAGCTGACCAAGCACGAAGATCAGGCCCATCACGAAGGTGAGCGTGAACCAGCGCCGCAGCGCGTGCACGTCACCCCGCTCCGCGGCGAAGACGCCGAGCTGGCAGGTGACCGAGGACAACACCAGGATCACCGTGAACGTCGTCGCGTACGGGACCTTGAGCACCTCGGTGTGCTTCTCCCACTGATCCGGCGCAGCCGCACGGATCGAGAAGTACATCGCGAAGAGCGCCGCGAAGAACATCAGTTCGCTGGAGAGCCACACGATCGTCCCGACGCTGACCATGTTCGGACGCGTCAGAGAGTGGATCCGGCTCTTGTCAATGGCTGGGGCCGCTGTCACGCGGTCATTATTGCCCCCGATCAGCACCCGCGATCCTCGGGGTGGCAAAACCGGCACGAGTTCCGGGGTAGCTAACCTTGCCCGGTTCGACTGGCCTAGCCTGAAAAACGTGCTGCGCGTCGATCCGATTCACACCCTCACCTCGACCTTGACGCCGACCTTGGCGTCGGCCGAGGTTTCCGGTCCGCCCCCGTTCACCGTCTCCGCGATCTTCAGCCAGACCAGGCTGGACAGCTGGCTGGCGGTCGGTCTGGTGCTCGCCACCGGCCTCTACCTGTACGGGGTGCACCGGCTGCGGGTGCGTGGCGACCACTGGCCGGTCTCCCGGACGGTGCTGTTCATCGGCCCCGGACTCGGTTCGATAGCGGCGGTGACGGTCAGCGGGCTGCACGCGTACGACACCTCGCTGCTGTCCGTACACATGGTCCAGCACATGGTCCTGTCCATGGTCGCGCCGATCTTCCTCGCGCTCGGCGCGCCGATGACCCTCGCGCTGCGTACGCTCACCGGTGCGCCGCGTCGCCGACTGCTCGCGGTGGTGCACAGCCGGGTGGCCCGGGTGCTCGCCTTTCCGCTGTTCGCCTTCGGCCTGTTCGTGGTGAACCCGTTCGTGCTCTATTTCACGGACCTCTACCGCTTCACGCTCGAACACGCGTGGGCGCACGAGCTGATCCACGCCCACTTCATCCTCACCGGCTGCCTGTTCTTCTGGCCGCTGGTCGGGCTGGACCCGCTGCCGGGACGCTGGCCGTACCCGGCGCGGGCGCTGCTGATGCTGCTCTCGGTGCCGTTCCACACCGTGCTGGGGCTCACCGTGATGCAGAGTTCCACCCTGTTCGGCGGCGACTGGTACCCCTCGCTCGCCCTCGACTGGTCCGACCCGTGGGCCGACCAGAAGGTGGCCGGCGGCATCCTGTGGGCCGGTGGCGAGTTCGTCAGCGTGACAATGATCGCGGTTCTGGTGCTCCAGTGGATGCGCCAGTCCGAGCGGGAGGCCCGCCGGGTCGACCGTGAACTCGACCGCCAGGAGGCCCGCGAACTCGCCGCCGCCACCGTCTCCGCCGCCGGGGCGCCCTCCTCCACCACCACGCTCGACCCGACGGGCCCCGGCGAAGCCGACCCGCCCGCCGCTACCCCGTCCAGCACCGCCCCGACCCCGCCCGGCACCGCCTCCGCGTCGAGCGGGTCCGGCGGCGCGACCGGCTGAGATCCGTCCCCCGGCGCCTCGGGGGACGCGGCACCGGACCGCTCTTGAGTCACGGGCGGGCACGCCTGAGCCACGGGCGGGGCACGCCTGAGTCACGGGCGGGGCACGCCGTCGATCGCCCAGTCCCGCCATCCGGGCGGCCCGGGCCCCGGGCCACGGGTGGACCCGGCCCGCACAGCGGCGACCGGTACGATCAGCGGGCAGCTACGACCTGGGAGCCCTGGGACCGATGACCGAACGTCTTTACACCGTCCTGCTGTACAGCGACGACCCGCAGGTCCGGGACCGGATGCGCTCCGCCGTGGGCACCCGTCCGGCCAGTGACCTCTCGGTCGAGTTCGTCGACGCCTCCACCTACGCGGAGTGCGTCCGGCTGGTCGACACCTACGAGATCGACCTGATGCTGCTCGACGGTGAGGCGACCCCGGCCGGCGGCATCGGCATCGCCCGGCAGATCAAGGACGACCGTGAGGACGCGCCGCCCACCTGCGTGGTGATCGCCCGCGCGGCGGACCGCTGGCTGGCCGCGTACGCCCAGGTCGACGCGACCCTGGTGCACCCGCTCGACCCGGTGACCACCGGCCGGACCGTCTCCGACCTGCTGCGCGTACGCGCGAGCGGGGCGAGCAGCGCGGCCTGACGCTGGACCGGCCGTCCGCGCCCTGAGCGCGGCCGAGCCGACCGGGGAACCTGCGCCACAGCCCGTATCCCAACCCCCGCTCGGGAGGCCCACCGTGGGCGAACGGACCTGGTCGAACCTGCTCGCCGCGCTGCTGCGCGCCGAGGAACTGTCCACCGCCGACACGGCCTGGGCGATGGGCGAGATCATGGCCGGGTCGGCCACCCCGGTCCAGATCGCCGGGTTCGCGATGGCGCTGCGCGCCAAGGGTGAGACCTCCCCCGAGCTGGCCGGTCTGGTCGAGGCGATGCTCGCCAGCGCGGTGCTGGTGGACCTGCCGGACGAGATCCGGGCCGGCGCGGTCGACGTGGTCGGCACCGGTGGCGACCGGGCGCACACGGTCAACATCTCGACCATGACCGCGATGGTGGTGGCCGGGGCCGGCGTACGCGTGGTCAAGCACGGCAACCGGGCCGCCTCCTCCTCGTGCGGTGCCGCCGACCTGCTCGAATTCCTCGGCATCCCGCTCGACCTCAGCCCGGCCGGGGTGGCGCGGTGCGTCACCGAGGTCGGCATCGGCTTCTGTTTCGCCGCCCGGTTCCACCCCGGCTTTCGACACGCCTCGGTTCCGCGCCGTGAACTCGGCGTGCCGACCGCCTTCAACTTCCTCGGTCCGCTGACCAACCCGGGCCGCCCACGGGCCGCCGCGGTCGGCTGCTTCGACCAGCGGATGGCCCCGGTGATGGCCGGCGTGTTCGCCGGCCGGGGCGACTCGGTGCTGGTGATGCGCGGCGAGGACGGGTTGGACGAGTTCAGCACCGCCGCGCCGACCCGGGTGTGGGTCGCCGCCGACGGTCGGGTGACCGAGACTGTGCTCGACTCGACCGACCTCGGTCTGCCCCGTTCCGCCCCGGGTGACCTGCGTGGTGGCGACGCGACCTTCAACGCCGACGCGGCCCGCCGGCTGCTCGCCGGTGAGCGCGGGCCGGTCCGGGACGCGGTGCTGGTGAACACGGCAGCGGCCCTGGCTGCCGCCGGTGGCCTGGGCGGCGACCTGATGACCTCGTTGCGCGACGGGCTGCGGGTCGCCGAGGAGTCGATCGACTCCGGCGCCGCCGCCCGTACGCTCGACCGTTGGATCGAGGTCGCCACGGCCGCCAAGGCGTCCGAAGAAGCCTGACCCCTACCCGAGGGGCCCGCACCGGCCGTTCGGGGCTCTACCAGCACTTTCACCGGGCTGTACGCGTGTCTGCGTGCAGCCCGGTCCGCATCTCGGAGACCAATGCCGGATCTCGGAGACCATGGCGGATCTCGGGGACCATGCCAAAAAGCCGTCGACCGGGACGGATCCCGGTCGACGGCTTGATGTGTGTTGCCGGTGTTGCCGGCTGCCGGCTCAGTGCTCGGCCGGCTCAGTGCTCGGCCGGCTCAGTGCTCGGCCGGCTCAGTGCTCGGCGGTGCGCCGGGTGCCGGAGTAGTACTCGAAGAGCAGGCCGCAGGCGGAGAAGATGACCGCGAGCAGGCCGACGCCGATCAGCCACCAGAGCCAGAACACCAGGCCGAGGCCGGCGATGCTGGCCGACACGGCCAGGCCGAACGGCCAGTAGCTGCCGGGGCTGAAGAAGCCGATCTCCCCGGCGCCGTCCGCGATCTCCGCGTCCGGCCGGTCCTCCGGGCGGGGGTCGATCCGCCGGGAGACGAACCAGAAGAAGCCACCGCACATCAACAGGAGCAGGGTGGACAGCGCCAGCGCGGTGCTGCCGATCCAGTCGACGTGGCCCATCTGACCGTCGGTCCAACCCGCGTAGACGAAGGTCGCGATGAACAGAAAGACCGCGAGGATGCCGAATAGGCGCCACTCAGACTTCATGCCCGTCCTCAGCTTCCCACGCCGGTAGCGCTGGTCTTGTTGAAGTTGTTCTCGTCACGCCGGGTCTTGAACGGCTCGGTCGTGGTGGCCAGCGGGTCCTCGCCGATCGCGCTCAGCGCGTCCTGCGTCGACTGACCGGCCTTCTTCGCCGCCAGGAACTGGTCGTACTCGGCCGGCGAAACCACGCGCAGCTCGAAGTTCATCATGGAGTGGTACGTGCCGCAGAGTTCGGCACAGCGGCCGACGTACGCGCCCTCGGTGGTCAACCGGGTGACCTCGAAGACGTTGCGGACGCTGCCCGGGAAGACGTCCCGCTTGAAGAGCAGCTCGGGCACCCAGAACGAGTGGATGACGTCCTTGCTGGTCTCCTCGAACCGGATGGTCCGGTCGGTCGGCAGCACCAGGATCGGGATCACCTCGGTGGTGCCGAGCGTGGAGGCGACCGTGTTGGCGTCGGGTCCGACACCGTCGCGGTAATTGAACTGCCAGTTCCACTTGAACGCGACGACCTCGACGGTCACGTCCGGGTTCTTCGACGTCCGGTCGACGTCGGTCTGGATGATCGCGGTGTAGTAGAAGAGCACCGCCACGATGAGAACCGGCGCGATGGTGTAGAGGAACTCCATCGGCATGTTGAACCGGGTCTGTACGGGCAGCGAGTCACCGCGCTTGCGGTAACGGATGATGCACCAGAAGATCAGGCCCCACACGAATACGCCGACCGCGAGCGCGGCGATCGCCGACGCGATCCAAAGGTCGTACATGCGGTGCGACTGCGGAGTGATTCCGCCCTGCGGCCAACCGAAGCCGTCGACCGCCCCGCCGACGTCACAGCCGGTGAGCAGGGTCAGCAGCGCCGCGCCACCGACACCGAGCCCGGCGAGCCGGACGGCATTACGCCGTTGGCTGCGCCTTCCGGCCGTGGGCCGTACATCTGAACCCCTTGCGACCACCTGGTCCTGCCTCCCTAGCGCGCCGCTGGTGTCTGTTTTCCGTACCAACAGCAAAGGCGTCACCGACGGTCGCAGATTACTCGACCATGCCGGGCTGGACGGCTCTGGGGTCACTCTGTCCCCCAATGGGGATCTTGCTCGATCCGAGCCGGGTTACCGTTCACAGTGTGAACCCCGTAGCGCCGCCGGAGAGCGTAACGCCGGTCTACTTCGACACGGCCACCGCCGCACCGCTGCATCCGGTGGCCCGCCAGGCCCTGCTCGCCGCCCTCACCGACGGCTGGGCCGACCCGGCCAAGCTGTATTCGCAGGCCCGCCGGGCACGCCAGCTCCTCGACGCGGCGCGCGCCGCGACCGCCGACATCCTGCGGGTACGCCCCGACGAGCTTTCCTTCACCGCCAGCGGTACGACCGCGGCGCACGCCGCCGTGCTCGGCGGATTGGCCGGGCGCCGCCGAGCGGGCAACACGCTGGTGCACTCGGCGATCGAACACTCCGCGGTGCTGCACGCGGCCGGTCGGCACGTGGCGGCCGGCGGCGCGGCGGTCTCCGTACCGGTGGACCGGCTCGGCCGGATCGACCCGGCGGCCTGGTCGGCGGCGGTGACCGCGCCCGGTGTGGCGTTCGCCGCACTGATCAGTGCCAGTCACGAAGTCGGTACGTTACAGCCCGTGACCGCGGCGGCCGAGGCCTGCGCCACGGCCGGGGTGCCGCTCTACGTCGACGCGGCCCAGTCGGTCGGTCGCGTCCCGCTGCCGGAGGGCTGGTCGGTGCTGTCGGCCAGCGCACACAAGTGGGGTGGACCACCCGGCGTCGGGCTGCTGGTGGTCCGCAAGGGCACCCGCTGGCTGTCGCCCTACCCCGAGGACGAGCGGGAGGCCGGGCGTACGCCGGGGGTGTTGAACCTGCCCGCGATCGTGGCCGCGGCGGCCGCGCTGCGGGCGGTGACCACCGACGCGGCCGCGGAGGCGGCCCGGCTCTCGACCCTGGTCGACCGGATCCGGGCGACCGTCGCCGCGACGGTGCCGGACGTCGAGGTGGTCGGTGACCCGGACGACCGGCTGCCACACCTGGTCACCTTCTCCTGCCTGTACGTGGACGGCGAGGCGTTGCTGCACGCGCTGGACCGGCGCGGGTTCGCGGTCTCCTCCGGCTCGTCCTGCACCTCGTCGACGCTGGAACCGTCGCACGTGCTGGCGGCGATGGGAGTGTTGTCACACGGCAACGTACGGATCTCGCTGCACCGGGAGAGCACCGCCGCCGAGGTGGACCGTTTCCTGGCCGAACTCCCGACGGTCGTCGCCGACCTGCGGGCCGAGGCCGGGGTGGTGGGCCTGTGACCGCCGTCCCGCAGGATCCCGAGGTGCTGGACTGTCTCGGGCAGCGCTGCCCGCTGCCGGTGATCGCCGCCGCCCGCCGCCTGCCCGAGCTGCCGGTCGGCGCGGTCCTGCGGGTCCTCGCCGACGACCCGGCCGCCGCGATCGACTTCCCCGCCTGGTGCCGGATGCGCGGCCAGGAGTTCGTCGGAGCGGGTTCGCTGGACGGCTCCCCCGCGTACGACCTCCGCCGCCTGCACTGATCCTCCGCTTCGCCTTCCTCGCCACCACCGGGCGGATCCCCGGCTGCCGAACCCTGTTGTTGTCACTGTCCGACAGGGCTGAGCAGCCGTGGAGCGGTGTGCCCGGAAGCCGAGGGCGGATGCGGCGATGATTTTTCGGGTCGGCGGGGGTTGTTATTCCTGACGGATGTAATCGAGCCGGAGGGATTGGCCTACCCATGTCGACCAACGAAGAGCAGATCCGCGCGCTGATCGGGCGCTGGGCCGAGGCGGTGCACGGCGGCGACCTGAACGGGGTTCTCGCCGACCACGCCGAAGATGTCGTGATGTTCGACGTGCCGCCGCCGTACGAGGGGGTACGCGGGCTCGACGCCTACCGTGAGACGTGGCCGCCGTTCTTCGAGTGGCAGCGCGGGGGCGCCTCGTTCGAGATCGAGTCGCTGGAGGTCACCGCGGGCGACGACGTCGCCTTCGCGTACGCCCTGGCGCGCTGCGGCACCGACCAGGATCTCGCCGCGGAGCCCGACAACCGGCTCCGGCTGACCTTCGGCCTACGCCGGGAGGACGGCCGCTGGGTGATCGTCCACGAACACCACTCGTTCCCGCTGAACGACCCGGCGGACAACCCGGTCAGCGATGATCTCGACGCCGAGCGGGAGGTGCGAGAGCTGCACGAGCGGTGGTTCGCCGACACCGCCGCGAAGGACCTGGACGGCATGATGGCCGCGATCGCCGACGACGTCGTCTCGTACGAGCACGAGGAGCCACTGCGTTACGTCGGCGTCGACGCCGTACGCGAACTCTGTAAGCGCAACCTCGACGCCGCTGCGGGCGAGACTGCCGTCACCTGGACGGTCCCCGACCTGAAAATCCTGGTACGCGACGACCTAGCCGTCGCCTGGGGCCTCAACCACGTACGCATCGAGCCCCCCGACGCCCCGCCGATCGACACCTGGTCCCGCGGCACCCGAATCTTCGAACGCCGCAACAACACCTGGCTCCTAACCCACCAACACCTCTCCGTCCCCACCCCAAGCCGTTGATCATGAAGTTAGCGACGCCCGAACGCGAAAAATCCGGGGCGTACAAGAGGTTAAACCGCCGCACGGGCGGGGGGGGGGGGGGGGCCGCCGCGGTGGGGGGGCGGGA
>NZ_JBFAPP010000050.1:0-8384 GCF_040676775.1 Micromonospora sp. NPDC049523
GGCGAGCCGTACGGTCGGGTAGATGGACGCGTTCGCCCGCTCCAGCGAGGCCTGCACGGTCGGGTTGATCCTCTCGCCGGTCACGGCGGGCCCGAACCCTGGCTGGTCGCGGGTGTTTCTTGTCCGTGCCGGGCCGGGTGGGGCGCGGGTGTTCCTGTTTCGGGGGTCTGGTGGAGCGGGTGCGGGTGTTGCTCGTTGCGGTTACGGCCGGCTTGGGCCCCTGGTGGGGGTGAGGGTTCCTGCGGGGGTGAGGGTTCCTGCGGGGGTGAGGGTGGGGCGGCGGCGGTCGACCGCTACGGCGGCCAGTGCGGGTAGGCCGGGTAGCAGGGGCCAGAGGATCGGCCCCATCGAGGCGGTCAGGGCCACGGCGATCAGGGCGAGCAGCAGGAGCGCGGTGCCAGCCGGGTCGGACCGGGTGCGGTCGACGGCCGCTGCGGCTGCGGCCGGCCAGCCGGTGCTCGGTTGCCAGGCGACCGCCGCGCGCAGTGCCATCGCGGCCAGCAGGGCGGTGGCGAGCAGCAGGGCCGGGCCGATGACCCGGCCGCCGGGCAGTCCGGCGCCGACCGCGGCCGCGTCGAGCGTGAGCACCGCGGCCAGGACGACCGGCACGAGGTACGGCCACCAGCCACTGCCCGCCGCCGCGCGCAGTGCCCGCAGATAGCCCCGTACGGTGACGCCCGCGCCGTCGTCGGCGCGATCGCGCAGTACCGTCACCGCCGCGGTGACCGCCACGTACGCGGTCACCAGCGGCAGCGCGGCGACGAGGGTGAGCAGACCGAGGACCAGCACCTCGGAGAGGCGGGCCAGTCCGGCGGCGAACCCACCGAAGCGTGGCGGTGCCGGGGTGCGGTGTGTGTCGTCCTCGGGTCCGGTCACCGGCTCAGCCCTTCAGCCCGGAGGTGGCGATGCCCTCGACCAGGTAACGCTGGAAGGCGAGGAAGAAGAGCACCACCGGCACGATGCTGAGCACCGACATGGCGAACATCGGGCCGAACGCCGACTCGCTGGTCTGGTCGATGAACAGCCGCAACGCCAACGGCAGCGTGTACGTCTCCGGGTCGTTCAGATAGACCAGTTGACTGAAGAAGTCGTTCCAGGTCCAGATGAACGTGAAGATCGTCGTGGTGACCAGCGCCGGCTTGAGCAGCGGCAGGATCACGTACCGGAAGGTCAGCACCGGGCCGCAGCCGTCGATCTCGGCGGCGTCGTCCAGTTCGCGGGGCAGGCCCCGGATGAACTGGACCATGAGGAAGATGAAGAACGCGTCGGTGGCCAGCAGCTTCGGCAGGATGAGCGGGACGAAGGTGCCCACCAGGTCGAGCTTCTGGAAGATCGTGTACTGCGGGATGAGCACCACGTGGTACGGCAGCATGATGGTCAGCAGGGTGAGCGCGAACAGCGGCCCACGCAGCTTGAACCGCAGCCGGGCGAAGGCGTACGCGGCCAGGGAGCAGGAGATCAAATTGCCCAGCACCGCGCCGACCGCGACGATCAGCGAGTTGCCGAAGAACCGCCACACGCTGATGCCGGCGATACCGTCCAGTGCGGTGGAGTAGTTCTCCGGCACGAACCGGGTCGGGAACAGGTCCAGGCTGGACAGGATCTCGTCGGTCGGCTTCACCGACGCGGTGAGCAGCCAGACGATCGGGTAGAGCAGCAGCAACAGCATGGCGATGATCAGTGCGTGCCAGCCGAGGCCGCGCAGTCGGCTGCCGGTGGTGCTGGACTGCGGGTAGGTGGTCATTTGTTCTCCCCGGCGTAGAAGACCCAGCGGCGGGAGGTGCCGAAGAAGAGCGCGGTGATCAGGGCGACGGTGATCAGCAGGATCCAGGCCATCGCCGAGGCATAGCCCATCCGGAACTGGGAGAAGCCGCGCTCGTAGAGGTAGAGCGTGTAGAACAGGGTCGAGTTGCTCGGCCCGCCCCGCCCGCCGCTGACGATGAACGCGGGGGTGAACGCCTGGAACGCGTGGATGGTCTCCAGCACCAGGTTGAACAGGATGATCGGGGAGAGCATCGGCAGGGTCACCGAACGGAATGTGCGCCAGCGGCCGGAACCGTCGACCGCGGCGGCGTCGTACAGCTCCTGCGGAACCTGCTTCAGCCCGGCCAGGAAGATCACCATGGGGGCGCCGAACTGCCAGACCGCCAGGATGATCAGCACGTAGATGGCGTAGTCCGGTTCGTTGATCCAGCCGCCGGTGTCCCAGCCGACCTGACCGGTGAGCGAGTCGACCACGCCGTTGTCGGTGAACAGTGCCCGCCAGGCCAGCGCGATCGCCACCCCGGTGCCCAGCAGCGACGGGGCGTAGAACGCGGACCGGTAGAAACCCTGTCCGCGCCGCGCGTTGTTGAGCAGCATCGCCACCGCCAGGGCGGCGGCCAGCTTCAACGGTACGGAGATCAGCACGTACGTCGCGGTGACTTTGGCCGAGGCGAGGAACCGGGCGTCGTCGGTGAACAGCCGCTTGTAGTTCTCCAGGCCGACCCAGTTCGGACTGGTGAACAGGTCGTAGTCGGTGAACGACAGGTAGAGCGAGGCGAGCATCGGCCCGAGGGTGAGCAGCAGCGCGCCGCAGACCCAGGGGGAGAGGAAAAGGTATGCGATGCCGGGCCGGTGGCGCCGGTAGCGTGGGCGGTTGCGCCCTGCTTTGGCGGTCGGGTCGGCGGGCCCGGGGGGCGGCCGGCGCAGTGTGTCAGTCGTCATGGCGTAGCAATCCGATCGGCTCGTGACGCCTGCGCCGCAGGGGCGGCGCACTCCCGTGGCGGCGCGCGTGAAACCATTCAATGACGGGGAACGTACCGGCGGTCGGGGGTCCTGTCAACGAAATGGACACGGCCGTGAAACATTCATCGAACTCCGCTGGCCAGGAGGTTGGCGAGGTGAATCGTTTCATTCGAGCCCTGGAAAATCCCGGCCGGGACCCCGGTCGTTCCGGTCGCCCGCGGCCCGGTCGTCTCAGTCGCCCGGGGCCCAGTCCGGGTCGCGCCCGAACGCCGCCACCAGCCGGTCCTGCTCGCTGGCATTCTCCGGTACGTGCACCGCGGCCGCGACCAGGCCGCCCTGCCGGTACATCCCGACCTGCTCGGTGAACCAGCGGGCGCACTCGTGCACCGCCTCGGCGTCCAGCTTCGGCTCGACGCCGATCGCCACGGCGAGGTCCCAGCCGTGCACCAGGTGCTCGGCCAGCAGTTGGTGCAGGTACTCGCTCGCGGGGGTGTCGCCGAACGAGAGGTGCACCGTACGGTCGAGCGCACCGGGCTCGCTCGCACCCCGCTCGGCCGCCGCCGCGGCATCCTGCGCGGCACCGGCCGGATCGTCGCCGAGCAGGTCACCGTCGAACTGGTCGCCGACCTGCTCGATCGTCGCCCCGGCCAGCAGCGGCACGGTCCACCGGTCCTCGGTGACCACGTGGTTCACCAGCGTGCGTACGTCCCAGTCCCCGCACGGGGTGGGCAGCGCCCACTGGTCGTAGCCGACCTGGGTGACCCGGTCGGTGAACTCGTCCAGGCTGCGCCGGTACGCCTGCAGCAGATCCATGACCCGATTCTGCTCCGCTTCCGTCCCACCGGCCGGTCTTTCCGCGCGGCGGCTACCCGCCCAGCTGTTCGGCCCGGCCGTTACCCGCCCAGTCGTTCGGCCCGGCGGTTACCCGCCCAGTCGTTCGGCCCGGCGGGTCAGCCGTCCAGTTGTTCGGGGGAGAGGCCCAACTCGCGTGCGGTGGCGAGGTGTACCCACTCGGAGAGCAGGCGGCGGGAGATCACCCGGTCGTGCACCGCCGACTGCACCGCGAGCCCGTCGATCAGGGCGTTGATCCGCCAGGCGGCGCCGCCCGGATCGTCACAGACGAACACTCCCTCGTCCACGCCGGCCGCGATGATGTCGGTCAGGTCCTCCCGCCAGCGCAGGTCCAACCGCCGGGACACCTTCTCCAGTTCGGGGGTACGCAGCGACTCGGACCAGCCGTCGATCCACATTCCCCACGACTTCGACCGGCCGGTCGGTGCGTACAGTTTGAGGATCTTCCGGAGCTTCTCCAGCGGGCCGGCCGAGGACCGGACCACCGCGTCGAGCCGGGCCAGGTCCTGCTCCGCCGCGTACGCGAACGCCTGCGCGAGCAGTCGTTCCTTGGTGGCGAAGTGGTAGAACACGAGCGCCTGGCTCACCCCGGCGGCCTGGGCCACATCGGCGGTACGGGTGTTGGCCAACCCGCGCTCCTTGATCACCGCACAGGCGGTACGCAGCAGCGCATCTAGGCGGACCTCGGCCGCGCGTCTCGTCACGCGGCTACGTTAACCTATCGATGTGAATACGGTAAGTCACCAATACTGACGGTCTTTGGCTCGTGACCGGATGTGGGATGGCCAGCTCAAGTGCCACACCCGGCGGTACGCATTGATCTCTATCGGGTGAAGATATCGGAGTTCGTCGGTGGCTCGTAGTAGGGTCCCGCACATGCCCGAGGGTCAGGCCCCCGTCCCACCAACGGCCGACGCCGAGCGGGACGGATCCCCACGACCGTCGATGGTGGAGCAACCGACAACCGGCTCGACGGGTCCGGGTGCCACGGCTGCGTCGGTCGCACCCGGTGAGCCCGCGACAGCGGTCACGGTGGTCTACGACGACGAGGAACGCCCGGCCAGGGAACTCACCGGACCGGCCGCCACCGTCGTCGCCGTGGCCGCGTTCACCGTCGCGCTGCTCGTACTGGCCCAGGTGTTCCGGCCGCTGTCGCAGGGCAGCCAGTACTACCTGATCATCTTCCTCGCGGGCGTACTCCCGTTGGTCTTCCTCGCCTACCGGTCCGGCCTGCGGTGGCCGGCGCGGCTGACCCGACGCGGCCCGGTGCCGCCCGCCGATCGGCCGGACCAGCCCACGGCCGACCGGCCCACGGCCGGCGACTGGCTGCTGGCCGGACTGGCCCTGGTCGTCTGCCTCTACCCGGTGCTGCCCATCCCGATCGCCGGGGCCGGCGGCGGCTACGACGCCTTCCTCGACCGGCAGGGACTGCTCGCCCCGACCGACGTGCTGCTCGGCGCCCTGCTGCTGGCCCTGCTGATCGAGGCCTGCCGACGCACCACCGGCTGGGTGCTGCCCGTGGTCTGCCTGCTCTTCCTCGGCTACGGCTACTACGGCGGACTGCTGCCGCAGCACTGGGCGATCGCCCACGCCGGACTCGACTTCGCCCAGATCGTCGACGCGCTCTACAACTCCGGCAGCGGCTTCTACGGCACCCCGCTCGACGTCGCCGCCACCTACATCGTGCTGTTCACCATCTACGGCGCCGTACTCGACCTCTCCGGCGCCGGTCGCTTCTTCGTCGACCTGTCCGTCTCCGCGTTCCGGCGCTCACGCAGCGCCGCCGGCCGCACCGCCGTCGCCGCCGGCTTCCTGCTCGGCACGGTCTCCGGATCCGGTACGGCCACCGCCGTCAGCGTCGGCGCGGTGAGCTGGCCGATCCTGCGCCGCGCCGGCTACCCGCCCGAACAGGCCGGCGGCATGCTCGCCGCCGCCGGTGTCGGCGCCATCCTCTCCCCACCCACGCTCGGCGCCGCCGCCTTCATCGTCGCCGAGTACCTGGGCGTGTCCTATCTGACCGTGCTCGGCTGGGCGATGATCCCGACCCTGCTCTACTACCTCGGCATCCTGCTCGCCGTCGAGATCGACGCCCGCCGCTTCGGGGTACGGGCGGTCGAGGTCGTCGCCGGCTCGCCCGGCCGGCTGCTGCTCCGCTTCGGCTACCACTTCTCCTCCCTGATCGTCATCGTGGTGCTGCTCGCGACCGGGGTCAGCGCCACCCGCTCGGTGGTCTACGCGACCGCACTGGCGTTCGTACTCTCCTTCCTCGACCGGCGAGGATGGCTCACCCCCGACCGCCTGTTCACCGCCCTCGTCACCGGCGTACGCGGAGTGCTCCCGGTCGTCGCGGTCTGCGGCGCCGCCGGCATCATCACCGCCACCACCACCAAGACCGGCCTCGGCGCCCAGTTCGCCGGTCTGCTCGTCCGCGCCGCGGAAACACTCGCCGACCGGCCCGCGGTCGTACTCGCGCTCACCGTCGTCTTCGCCGCGATCGCGCTCGCCCTGCTCGGGCTCGCCGTACCGGTCACCGCCTCGTTCATCATCGGCTGGGTGATCATCGGGCCGGCGCTGCTGGCGCTCGGCGTACCGGCTCCCGCGGCGGCGATGTTCGTCTTCTACTACTCGGTGCTCTCCGAGGTCACCCCGCCCACCGCGCTCGCCGCGGTAGGCGCCGCCGCGATCACCGGCGGCCGGACCGTGGCGACCATGTGGCAGGCGTTGAAGTACGCGCTACCGGCCTTCCTTGCCCCGATCGCCTTCGTGCTGACCGGGCCGGGGGAATACCTGCTCGGCCGGGGACCGGTCCTCGGTGTGCTCTGGACCGCCGCGGTCGCCTGCCTCGGCATCGCCGCCGTGGCCACGGCGAGCGGCGGCTGGCTGCTCGGTATCGGCCCGGTCGGCTCCCCCGGTCGGATCCTCGCCGGGCTGGCCGGCCTGCTGCTGCTCTACCTGCACCCGGTGTCGATCGGGACCGGCGCCGCCCTGCTCGCCGGCGCCGCCGTACTGGCAGTGGCCCGCCGCCGCGCCGACCGGCAGCCGGCCGTGGCAGGTCCGGCAGCGGCGCAGCCGGTTGTAGCAGATCCGGTTGTGGCGGGGGCGCCAGCGGCACCGCCATCGGTAGGGGGAGCGGTGGGCCAGGGGGCGGCGGCGGTGGCGGGAGCGACGAGTCAGGGGTCAGCGGCGGCGGGAGTGGGATCCGGCGCGGCCGGACCAAATCCGGGATCGGGGTCGGCCGGACCGGGGTCGGGGTCGGCGGGATCGGCGGCGGGATCGGGGACTGCGGGGGTGTCCCGGTCGAGCGGTTCGGTGGGGCGAGCTGGTGAGGCGGGGGAGGCCGGGGCGGCCGACCCGGTCGAGGGAACCGGCGAGATCAGGTCAACGGCCCGGTCGGCCCCTCCGCCGGACCGATCACCCCGGAAGAAGGAGAGTTCATGAACCGTGCCACGAGGGCCGTCGCGGGCATCGCGGCGGTCGGCCTCGCGCTGACCGGCCTGGCCGGCTGCGGCGGCCGGCAGGACGGGGCCACCACCGATGCCGGCGGCGAGGTGAGCTGCGAGGTCGGCGCCGACATCCGGATCGGCATCGCCACCGGTAACTCCACCGGTGTCTACTTCGCGCTCGGCAACGCCTACGCCGAGCAGATCACCACCGCCACCGACGGCAACGTCAAGGCGACCGCCGCCGAAACCGGTGCCTCGGTGCAGAATATCCAGCAGTTGGTCGCCGGAAGCTACGCGGTGGCGTTCTCGCTGGCCGACACCGCGGCCGACGCGGTCCAGGGCACCGGCAGCTTCGAGGGCCAGGCGCAGCCGGTGCAGGCGCTCTCCCGGATCTACACCAACTACACCCAGGTGGTCGTCCGTACCGGCTCGGGAATCACCTCGGTCGAAGGCATGAAGGGCAAGCGGATCTCGACCGGTTCCCCGAAGTCGGGCACAGAGGTGATCGCGAACCGGCTGCTGGAGGCGGCGGGTCTCGACCCGGCCCAGGACATCCAGGCCCAGCGGCTCGACCTGACCAAGACCGTCGACGGTGTCAAGGACGGCTCGATCGACGCCTTCTTCTGGTCCGGTGGGCTCCCCACCCCAGGCATCACCGACCTGTTCACTACCTCACGGGACCAGGTCGCCTTCCTGGACATCACCCCGTTGCTGTCCGAGATGAAGAAAATCAACCCGGTGTACGAGGAAGGCGCCATCCCCGCCGCCACCTACGGCACCCCAGCCGCCGTACGGACCATCGTGGTGCCCAACCTGCTGCTGGTGAAGGACGACCTCGACCCGAACCTGGTCTGCGTACTGACCAAGGCGCTCTTCGACCGCAAACCGCAGCTCGAACAGGCCAATGCGGCGGCCAGGGAGATCAGCCTGGAGACCGCCCGCAAGACCACTCCGGTGCCCCTGCACCGTGGCGCCACCAAGGCGCTGGACGACCTCAACGCCCCGAAGTAGTCCAACTCGTCCGTCCCGGGTCCGCCCGTCCCGGACCCGGGACACCCTGACCGTGCCGCCGCCGGTCGCCACCTCACTGCCCGGGCGATTCACCCGAATCGGGGCCGAAAAACCGCCCGCCCCGTACGTCTTTCAGACCACCACCCATCCACCATTCATCCGACCTTCCCTCCAAACCAGGTTCCTAGGACGCTTCACGGACTGTGCTCCGCGCCCCTCCGCGTACGCCTCACCTGCCCGATTCGTACGGTCCTCACCTGCAACAACGTCCGTGCCGTGGGGGGGGGGCCCCCCCCCGCGTCCCCCCCCTTGTGCCGATGTTGGGCGGGCGGGGAAAATTATAATACGTCA
>NZ_JBFAPP010000051.1:0-7186 GCF_040676775.1 Micromonospora sp. NPDC049523
CCACACACCTCACCAAAAACCCCCGCAAAACCCGGAAACACCCCCAACCCCAACCCCATCCCCACCCGCTGCGACCCCTGACCCGTAAACATGAATCCCGTACGTCCCCGTTGGACGGTGTCGCGGACGAGGCCGGCAGGTGACCGGTCCCCGGTTGCCAGGGCGGTCAAGCCGGCCAGCAGCTCATCCCGGTCGCCGCCGACCACTGCCGCTCGGTGCGGCATCAGCGGTCGGCCGGCGAGGGTGCCCGCCACGTCCTCGGGGGATGGGTCGTGCCGCCGGATCCAGTCGGCCAGCCGGCGCGCCTGCCCGCTCAGGGCCTCGGGCGTACGGGCGGAGAGCAGCCAGGGCAGCACCGTCGGCCCGACCGGCTCGGAGGCCGACTCGGTCGTCGGCGCCTCTTCGATGATGACGTGGGCATTGGTGCCGCCGAACCCGAACGAGGAGACCGCGGCGCAGCGCGGCTGGTCGGCACGGGGCCACGGGCGCGCCTCGGTGAGCAGCGCCACCGATCCGGCCGTCCAGTCCACGTGTCGGGAAGGCTGGTCCACGTGCAGGGTGCGGGGTGCCAGGCCGTGACGCATGGCGAGGATCATCTTGATCACACCGCCGACACCCGCCGCCGCCTGGGCATGGCCGATGTTGGACTTCAGCGAGCCGAGCAGCACCGGACGGTCGCCGGGCCGGTCCTGGCCGTAGGTGGCGATCACCGCGCGTGCTTCGATCGGGTCACCGAGCGTCGTACCCGTGCCGTGTGCCTCCACCACGTCCACCCGCTCCGGGGAGAGTCGGGCGGCGGCCAGCGCCTGCCGGATCACCCGCTCCTGCGCCGGCCCGTTGGGTGCGGTCAATCCGTTCGAGGCGCCGTCGGAGTTCACCGCCGAGCCACGTACCACGGCGAGCACGCGGTGGCCGTGGCGACGCGCGTCCGAGAGCCGTTCGAGCAGCAGCAGGCCGACTCCCTCCGACCAGCCGGTGCCGTCAGCCGACTCGGCGAACGACTTGCACCGACCGTCCGGCGCCAGGCCCCGCAACCGGGAGAACTCGACGAACGCGGTGGGGGTCGACATCACCGTCACCCCGCCCGCGACGGCGAGGTCACACTCCCCCCGGCGCAGCGCGTTGCCCGCGAGGTGCAGCGCCACCAGGGACGACGAGCACGCGGTGTCCACGGTTACCGTGGGCCCCTCCAGCCCGAACGTGTATGCGAGCCGGCCCGACGCGATGCTGCCCGCGCTGCCGCTGAACAGGTACCCCTCGACATCGTCGGCCGGCAGGTTCGGCCGCGAGCCGTAGTCGTTGTACATCACCCCGACAAAAACCCCGGTACGGCTGCCCCGCAGCGACTCCGGGTCCAGTCCGGCGCTTTCCATGGTTTCCCACGTGGTCTCCAGCAGCAGACGCTGCTGCGGGTCGACCGCGGACGCCTCCCGCGGTGACATGCCGAAGAACTCCGCGTCGAACCGGTCCGCACCGGTCAGGAACCCGCCCTGCCGGGTGTACGACGTGCCGACCTGGTCCGGATCCTGCGCGTAGAGCTCGGCCAGTGGCCAGCCGCGATCGGTCGGGAACTCGGAAACCGCGTCCACCCCGTCGGCGACCAGGTGCCACAGGTCCTCCGGTGAACTGACGCCACCGGGGTATCGGCAGGCCATCCCGACGATCGCCATCGGTTCCTGCTCCTTCTCCTCGACCTCGCGCAGCCGTCGACGAGCCTCCTGGGCGTCGGCGATCGACCGCCGGAGGTACTCGCGGAGTTTCTCTTCGTCAGCCACTTCTGCTCCAGCCCAGGTAGATGTCGTCGGGGGATCGGGTGGGGCTCAGTCGAGGTCGTCGACGAGCGCGAACAGTTCCTCGTCACTGGCCGCGGCGAGATCGTCGACAGGTTCGGTGTCGACGGACTCCCCGGCATCGGTGTCGCCACAAAGGTTCAGCAGGTCGCGCAGCCGTGCGCTGACCGACGCCCGCTCGTCCGGGTCCAGCGCGGTCGAACGAACCAGCGTGGCGAGTGTGTCCAGCTCCGCGAGCAGTTCGGCGCCGGGCCGCTCGACCACTATCTGGTCCAGCAGGTAGCCGGCGAGGGCTGCCGGACTCGGATAGTCGAAGACCAGGGTGGCCGGCAGTCGCAGACCGGTCGCGGTGCTGAGCTGGTTGCGCAGCTCGATCGCGGTGAGTGAGTCGAAGCCCAGTTCCTGGAAGGCGCGGGTCGGATCGACGTCGTCCGGGTCGGCGTGTCCCAGCACCATCGCCACCCGGGCGCGTACCAGGTCGGTGAGGGTCTCCCGCCGTTCCGCCACGGTCAGGTCGGCCAGCCGCTGGGCCAGCGTCGGACCGGCCGGCGCGGCGGCCGTACCGGCACCGGTCGGCCGTGCCGGACGTCGGACCAGGCTGCGCAGCGGGGCGGGGTGCGCGTCGACCGGCCCGCGCAGGGCGGTCGGGTCCAGCCGGGTGACGGCGACGACCGGTGCGCCGGTGGTGACCGCCAGGTCGAACAGCGGCATCGCCTCGTCGACCGCCAGGGGCAGCAGCCCGACCCGGGCCATCCGTTGCCGGTCGACCTCGGCCAGGTGGCTGGTGATGCTGCTGGCCTCTGCCCAGAGCCCCCATGCGAGCGAGGTCGCCGGCAGCCCGTGGGCCTGGCGGTGCTGGGCCAGGGCGTCGAGGAAGGTGTTCGCGGCGCAGTAGTTGCCCTGCCCCGCGGTGCCGAGCAGGCCCGCCACGGACGAGTAGAGGACGAATGCCGATAGGGGGTGTTCCCGGGTGAGTTCGTGCAGGTGCCACGCGGCGTCGACCTTCGGTCGCAGCACCCGGGCGAGCTGGTCCGGGGTGAGTGCCGCGAGCACGCCGTCGTCGAGCACCCCGGCGGTGTGCACCACCGCCGAGAGCCGGACCTGCGCCGGCAGCTCCGCCAGGACGGCGGCGAGCGCCGAACGGTCGGCCACGTCGCAGGCGACGATGGTCGCGGTCGCACCGAGCCCCGCCAACTCGGCGCGGAGTTCGTCCGCACCCGGCGCGGCCGGACCACGCCGGCTCAGCAGCAGCAGGTCCCGTACGCCGTGGGCCACCACGAGGTGCCGGGCGAGCAGACCGCCCAGGGTGCCGGTGGCACCGGTGATCAGCACGGTGCCACCGGCCCAGTCCGGCACCGGCACCGGCTCCGGCTCCGGTCGCGGAACCGAATGCGGGGTACGGGCGAGTCGCGGCACCCGGATCTCGCCACCGCGCACCGCCACCTGCGGCTCGCCCGAGGCGAGCGCGGCCGCGAGCGTGTGCCCCGATCGAGGGTCGTCGTCGAGGTCGAGCAGGACGAACCGGTCGGGGTGCTCGGTCTGCGCCGCGCGGAGCAGCCCCCACACACCGGCCTGTGCCAGGTCGGCGGCGGTGGTGTCGGCGGCGGTGACCGCACCCCGGGTGACGACCACCAGGCGGGTGTCGACGAGCCGCTCCTGCGCCAGCCACTCCTGGCTGAACGCCAGCATCCGGCGCAGTGTCTCGTGTGCCCGGTCCGGCAGCTCGGCGGCGGGGCCGGTCGTCGATGGCACCGGCATCAGCACCATCCTCGGTACGGGCACGCCACCGTCCAGCGCGACCGTCAACCCGGCCAGGTCCCGGTACGGTCCGGAACCGTCCGGCGGGTTCCCCCCGTCGCCCGGCACCGCCGGCCCAGCCGGACGCTCCCCCAACCCACGTACCGGCTCGGCGAGCCCGTCGGCGACCATGGCCAGCCCGTCGTCGAGCACGACCCAGTCGGGCGGCTCCGCTGGGGTTCCGCCGCTGGGCGGGCGGACCCACTCCACGGCGTACAAGCCGTCCTGGTCGGCCCGTACGTCGGCGGGCGGCAGGTCGGCCGAGAGCGGACGGAGCAGCAGTTCGTCGACCGTCGCCAGGGCCGCTCCGGTGTGGTCGGTGAGCACCAGCGATGCCATCTGGGTGCCGCCCTCGGCGGTGGACACCGACAGGCGGACCCGGGCAGCCGACGCACCGGGGGTGTGCACGGTGACCCCGGACCAGGAGAACGGCAGCAGGACCTCGGCTTTCTCGTCCGGATCGGACGGCGCCGACGTGGGTAGCAGTGCATGCAGGGCGGCGTCCAGCAATGCCGGATGCACCGCGAACAGTCCCGCGTCGGCTCGGCTCTCGGTGGGTAGGGTGATCTCGGCGTACAGGTCGTCGTCGTGGCGCCAGAGCCGGTGCAGGCCACGGAACGCGGGTCCGTACCGGTAGCCGTGCTCGGCCAGTCGGTCGTAGGACCCGTCGAGGTCGACCTCTGCCGCCCGGGGCGGTGGCCAGATCGCCAACCGCTCTGCCGAGCCGGGCTCGGGGCTCAGGGCGCCGCTGGCGTACCGGGTCCAGGGCGACTCGTCGTCGTCGGGCCGCGCGTGGATGGTCACCGGCCGCAGCCCGGCGGCGTCCGGGGCCCGTACGGTCACCTGGAGCGCCACCGCACCTCGTTGCGGCAGCCGCAGCGGCGCGGTCACGGTCAGCTCGGCCACCCGGGGGCAACCGACCTGCTCCCCGGCGCGCAGTGCCAGTTCCAGGAACGCCGTGCCGGGCAGCAGGTCGAGGTCCAGCACCCGATGCTCGCGCAGCCAGTGGTCGGTGCCCGGGGAGAGCCGGCCGGTGAGCACCGTCGTCTCGCCGTCGGCAAGCTCGGTCGTCGCGCCGAGCAGCGGATGGCCGGTCTCGCCCAGCCCGAACGCCGCGGCGGTGCCGATCCCGCGCGGGGCGTCGAGCCAGTAGCGGTTCCGGCGGAACGCGTACGTGGGCAGCGGCACTCGCCGCGCGCCGGGGAAGATCAGCGACCAGTCGAGGTTCGCGCCCCGGACGTGCGACGCGGCGAGTACGGCGAGCACGCTGGCCGTCTCCGGCCGACCCGCCCGCAGCATCGGTGCGAGCATCCCGGGCTCGCCGGTCAGGCAGGCTCGGGCCATCGCGCTGAGTACGCCGTCCGGCCCGAGTTCGACGAACTCGGTCACCCCGAGCGTCTGGAGTTGGCGCATCCCGTCCAGGAAGCGGACCGGCTGTCGCACATGCTGGAGCCAGTAGTCGGGCGAACAGAGCTGCTCGGCGGTGGCCAGCTCACCGGTGACGTCGGAGACGATCGGCCGGCGCGGCGGGTGGAAGGTCAGTTCGACCAGGATGCCCCGGAACGCGTCCAGTACGTCGTCCATGTGCGGTGAGTGGAACGCGTGACTGACCGGCAGCCGAGCGGTCCGGCGCCCCTTCGCCGCCCAACCGGCGGCAATAGAGTCGACCGCGACGTCGTCGCCGGAGATGACGGTGGCGGACGGCCCGTTCAACGCCGCGATGGCCACGGCGGCCTCGAAGCCGGTGAGCGACTCCCGGACCTCGTCCTCGCTGGCCTGGATGGCGGCCATCGCACCGTTGTCCCGGGCCGACTGCATGGCCCTACCCCGAGCGGCGATCAGCCGACACGCGTCCGGCAGGTCGAGTACGCCCGCGACGTGCGCGGCGGCGACCTCGCCGACCGAATGGCCGAGCAGGTAGTCGGGGACCAGCCCGGCCCGTTCGGCGAGCCGGTACAGGGCCACCTCGATGGCGAACACCGCCGCCTGGGTGAACGCGGTCTGGTCGAGGATGGCCGAGTCGGCACTGCCCTCGGGCGCGAACAGTACGGTCTTCAGCGGCCGGTCCAGTACGCCGTCGAGGTGCGCGCACACCTCGTCGAGGGCGGTCGCGAAGACGGCGTCGTGCTGGTACAGGTCGCGTCCCATGCCGACCCGTTGGCTGCCCTGCCCGGTGAAGAGGAACGCGGTTCGACCACGTCCCGCGCCGGTGCCGGTGATCACGCCGGCCGCGTCCTCGCCCCGGGCCAGCGCGTCCAGGCCGCGCAGCAGGGCGGCCCGGTCGGCGCCGAGCACCGCCGCGCGATGTTCCAGCCTGGCCCGGCTGGTGGCCAGCGAGAAGCCGAGATCGGCCAGGTCCAGTTCGGGCCGGTCGGCGACGAATTGCCGCAGCCGGTCGGCCTGGGCGCGCAGCCCCCGCTCGTCCGCCCCGGAGAGCACCAAGGGGAGCATCGCGCCCGCCGACGCCGCCTGCTGCCCCGCCGTTACCGCCTGCTGCCCCGCCGTCGCCGACCCCTGCCCCGCCGACTGTTCCGGGGTCGACTGTTCCGGGGTCGACGTTCCGGGCGGCGCCGTCGGGTTCGGCGGCGTCTGGTGCGGAGGCTCCTCGAGGATGACGTGCGCGTTGGTCCCGCTGATGCCGAAGGAGGAGACACCCGCGCGCCGGGGCCGCTCCCCGGCCGGCCACGGCTGTGCGCTGGTGAGTAGGGCCACCGACCCGGACTCCCAGTCCACGTGCGTCGACGGTTGGTCGACGTGCAACGTACGCGGGAGCAGACCGTGCCGAAGTGCCTGGATCATCTTGATCACACCGCCGACTCCGGCCGCCGCCTGGGCGTGACCGATGTTGGACTTCAACGAGCCCAGCCACAGCGGCTGGCCGGCCGGCCGGTCCTGACCGTAGGTGGCGAGCAGCGCCTGTGCCTCGATCGGGTCGCCGAGCGTGGTGCCGGTGCCGTGGGCCTCGACGGCGTCCACGTCGGAGGTACGGAGACCCGCGGCGGCGAGCGCCTGCCGGATCACCCGATCCTGGGACGGCCCGTTCGGCGCGGTCAGCCCGTTCGACGCACCGTCGGAGTTCACCGCGGAACCACGCAGCACGGCCAGGATCTGGTGGCCCCGCGCCAGGGCGTCCGACGCCCGCTCCACCAGCAGCAGCCCGACCCCCTCGGACCATCCCGTGCCGTCGGCGTCGGTCGAGAACGACTTGCACCGGCCGTCCGGGGCGAGCCCACGCTGGCGGGAGAATTCGATGAACGTACTCGGGGCGGCCATCACGGTCACCCCGCCGGCCAGGGCCAGGTCGCACTCGCCCTGGCGCAGCGCCTGCGCGGCGAGGTGCAGGGACACCAGCGACGACGAGCAGGCGGTGTCCACCGTGATCGCCGGCCCCTCCAGCCCGTAGGCGTAGGCGAGCCGACCGGAGACGACGCTGGAGGTGTTGCCGGCGAGGAGGAACCCTTCGAACTCGGGTGGTGCGGCGGTGAGCCGGGCGGCGTAGTCGCCGTACATCACCCCGGTGAAGACACCGGTACGACTACCACGCAACGACCCCGGATCGATCCCCGCATGCTCGAACACCTCCCACGCCGTCTCCAACA
>NZ_JBFAPP010000052.1:1791-4221 GCF_040676775.1 Micromonospora sp. NPDC049523
CACGAAAGTGGGTGAGGAGCCCGCGCCGCCCGTATGTGGTGGTGGGGTGCTCAGATGGCGGAGACACTGGTGAGTTCACGTCTGGCAACGGCTATCCAATCGCTAGTACAGCTCTGATTCGTCGGGGTGGGAATGTGGTTGGTGGTGCGGCTGGTGGTGAATGTAGAGCATCCTGTTGGGTCCTGAAAGAACAAACACGGTGTGTTTGTTTTTTTGGGTTGCCAGGCATGGCCTGTCATCGCAAACCGGTTCCATTGTTGGCCCTGTGGGGTTGGTGGTGGTTCGAGGTGTGGTGGTTGTGGGTTGTGGGTTGGTCGTTTGTTGAGAATTGCACAGTGGACGCGAGCATCTTTGTGGTCAAGTTGTCAAGGGCGAACGGTGGATGCCTTGGCACCAGGAGCCGATGAAGGACGTGGGAGGCCGCGATAGGCCTGGGGGAGCTGTCAACCTAGCTGTGATCCCAGGGTGTCCGAATGGGGGAACCCGGCAGCAGTCATGTGCTGTCACCTGCACCTGAACACATAGGGTGTATGGAGGGAACGCGGGGAAGTGAAACATCTCAGTACCCGTAGGAAGAGAAAACAATAGTGATTCCGTGAGTAGTGGCGAGCGAAAGCGGATTTGGGCTAAACTGGCTGCGTGTGATACCTGTCAGGGGTTGCGTGGTTGGGGTTGTGGGACTCTGCTGATTCAACTGACATTGGGTCGAGAAGTGATAAAACCTGTTGCTAGCCGAATGGTGTGGGAAAGCCAACCGTAGACGGTGAGAGTCCGGTAGGTGAAAGTGGCTGGTCTTCTGTGGATGTTCCCGAGTAGCGGCGGACCCCTGTAATCTGCCGTGAATCTGCCAGGACCACCTGGTAAGCCTAAATACTTCCTGGTGACCGATAGCGGACTAGTACCGTGAGGGAATGGTGAAAAGTACCCCGGGAGGGGAGTGAAATAGTACCTGAAACCGTTCGCCTACAATCCGTCGGAGCCTTTAGGGGTGACGGCGTGCCTTTTGAAGAATGAGCCTGCGAGTTAGTGGCATGTGGCGAGGTTAACCCGTGTGGGGTAGCCGTAGCGAAAGCGAGTCTGAATAGGGCGTTCAGTCGCGTGTCCTAGACCCGAAGCGGAGTGATCTAGCCATGGGCAGGCTGAAGCGTGGGTAAGACCGCGTGGAGGGCCGAACCCACCAACGTTGAAAAGTTGGGGGATGACCTGTGGTTAGGGGTGAAAGGCCAATCAAACTCCGTGATAGCTGGTTCTCCCCGAAATGCATTTAGGTGCAGCGTCGCGTGTTTCTTGCCGGAGGTAGAGCACTGGATGGTCTAGGGGGCCCACAAGCTTACCGAAATCAGCCAAACTCCGAATGCCGGTAAGTGAGAGCGCGGCAGTGAGACTGCGGGGGATAAGCTTCGTAGTCGAGAGGGAAACAGCCCAGATCACCAGCTAAGGCCCCTAAGCGTGTGCTAAGTGGAAAAGGATGTGGGGTCGCATAGACAACCAGGAGGTTGGCTTAGAAGCAGCCACCCTTTAAAGAGTGCGTAATAGCTCACTGGTCAAGTGGTTCCGCGCCGACAATGTAGCGGGGCTCAAGTACACCGCCGAAGCTGTGGCATTCACATTTTACTTCGCTCAATTTTTTGGAATTGTGTGCAGGTGTGTGGATGGGTAGGGGAGCGTCGTGCCGCGGGTGAAGCAGCGGAGTGATCCAGTTGTGGACGCGGCACGAGTGAGAATGCAGGCATGAGTAGCGAAAGAAGGGTGAGAAACCCTTCCGCCGGATGACCAAGGGTTCCAGGGCCAGGCTAATCCGCCCTGGGTGAGTCGGGACCTAAGGCGAGGCCGAGAGGCGTAGTCGATGGACAACGGGTTGATATTCCCGTACCCGCGAAAGAGCGTCCGTGGTGAACCTCATTGTGCTAACCATTTGATTCTGTTGATGCCTTCGGGTTGATGTGGTTGATTCTGGGAACCTGGTGGGTAGTAGTCAAGCGATGGGGTGACGCAGGAAGGTAGCTGAGCCCGGCCGGTGGTTGTGCCGGGGTAAGCGTGTAGGCCGTGTCGTAGGCAAATCCGCGATGCATATGGGCTGAGACGTGATGCCGAGCCGATTCAGGTGAAGTCAGTGATCCTATGCTGCCGAGAAAAGCCTCTAGCGAGTTCTTAGCGGCCCGTACCCCAAACCGACACAGGTGGTCAGGTAGAGAATACCGAGGCGATCGGGCGAACTGTGGTTAAGGAACTCGGCAAATTGCCCCCGTAACTTAGGGAGAAGGGGGGCCGGAGACGTGAAGCCCCTTGCGGGTGGAGCGTTGTATGGCCGCAGAGAGCAGGGGGAAGCGACTGTTTACTAAAAACACAGGTCCATGCGAAGAAGTAATTCGATGTATATGGACTGACGCCTGCCCGGTGCTGGAACGTTAAGGGGACCGGTTAGCTCTT
>NZ_JBFAPP010000052.1:4318-5546 GCF_040676775.1 Micromonospora sp. NPDC049523
GGGGGGCGAGGCTGAGAACTTAAGCGCCAGTAAACGGCGGTGGTAACTATAACCATCCTAAGGTAGCGAAATTCCTTGTCGGGTAAGTTCCGACCTGCACGAATGGCGTAACGACTTCCCCACTGTCTCAACCACAGGCCCGGCGAAATTGCATTACGAGTAAAGATGCTCGTTACGCGCGGCAGGACGGAAAGACCCCGGGACCTTTACTATAGCTTGACATTGGTATCCGAATTAGCTTGTGTAGGATAGGTGGGAGCCGGTGAAGTCCATACGCCAGTATGGGTGGAGGCAATCTTGAAATACCACTCTGGTTGATTTGGGTATCTAACTTCGGACCGTGATCCGGTTCAGGGACAGTGTCTGGTGGGTAGTTTAACTGGGGCGGTTGCCTCCTAAAATGTAACGGAGGCGCCCAAAGGTTCCCTCAGCCTGGTTGGCAATCAGGTGTTGAGTGCAAGTACACAAGGGAGCTTGACTGTGAGACTGACAGGTCGAGCAGGGACGAAAGTCGGGACTAGTGATCCGGCACTTGCGAGTGGAAGCGGTGTCGCTCAACGGATAAAAGGTACCCCGGGGATAACAGGCTGATCTTCCCCAAGAGTCCATATCGACGGGATGGTTTGGCACCTCGATGTCGGCTCGTCGCATCCTGGGGCTGTAGCAGGTCCCAAGGGTTGGGCTGTTCGCCCATTAAAGCGGTACGCGAGCTGGGTTTAGAACGTCGTGAGACAGTTCGGTCCCTATCCGCCGTGCGCGTAGGATACTTGAGAAGGGCTGTCCCTAGTACGAGAGGACCGGGACGGACGAACCTCTGGTGTGCCAGTTGTCCCGCCAGGGGCACGGCTGGTTGGCTACGTTCGGAAGGGATAACCGCTGAAAGCATCTAAGCGGGAAGCTCGCTTCAAGATGAGGTATCCCACCCACGTGAGTGGGGTAAGGCCCCCAGCTAGACTACTGGGTTGATAGGCCGGAGATGTAAGCTCGGTAACGGGTTGAGTTGACCGGTACTAATAGGCCGAGGACTTGATTACTAAGGTGCTACGCGTCCACTGTGTGATTCCCGACAAACGAACAAGACCCTGTGGGTTGTTTGTTAAGTCGATAGTGTTACGGCGGTTATAGCGGTGGGGAAACGCCCGGTTACATTCCGAACCCGGAAGCTAAGCCCTCCAGCGCCGATGGTACTGCACTCGGGAGGGTGTGGGAGAGTAGGACGCCGCCGGAC
>NZ_JBFAPP010000053.1:0-4895 GCF_040676775.1 Micromonospora sp. NPDC049523
CCACACACCTCACCAAAAACCCCCGCAAAACCCGGAAACACCCCCAACCCCAACCCCATCCCCACCCGCTGCGACCCCTGACCCGTAAACATGAACCCGGTGGCGCCCTGGCGGGCACGGGGCAGCACGACAGCGTCGCCGAGCCCGCGGAGCAACGACGGCTGGTCCTGGGCGACCACCAGCGCCTGGGTTCCCAGCAGGGCCCGACCCGTGGCCAGGGAGAAGGAGACATCCCGGGCGGTGACCGCCGGGTCCTGTCCGATCCGGACGCGCAGGCGGTCGAGTTGGTCACGCAGCGCCGCAGGCGTACGGGCGGACACCACCACCGGAACCGGAACGTCGTCCTCCGCCCCCGGGGCGGTGCCAGGCTCCGGTCCGCTCTCGCCCTCCGATTCGCCGTCCACGGCAGGTGTGTCGTGCTGTTCCACCGGCGGCTGTTCGAGGATCACGTGCGCGTTGGTGCCACTGATGCCGAACGAGGAGACGGCCGCGCGGCGGGGGCGCCCGGTCCCGGGCCACGGTCGGGCCTCGCTGAGCAGCGCGACGGTCCGCCCCGTCCAGTCCACGTGCGACGACGGCTCGCTGGCGTGCAGCGTGGCCGGGAGGATCCCGTACCGGATGGCCTGGACCATCTTGATCACACCACCTGCACCGGCCGCTGCCTGGGTGTGCCCAATGTTGGACTTCAGCGAGCCCAACCAGAGCGGTCGCCCGGCAGGACGGTCCTGGCCGTACGTGGCCAGCAGCGCGCGGGCCTCGATCGGGTCGCCGAGCGTGGTACCCGTGCCGTGCGCCTCGACCACGTCCACCTCCGCCGGGGCGAGGCGGGCCTGCGCCAGGGCCTGCCGGATGACCCGTTCCTGGGCCGGGCCGCTCGGCGCGGTGAGCCCGTTCGACGCACCGTCGGAGTTGACCGCCGAGCCCCGCACCACGACCAGCACCTGGTGGCCGAGGCGGCGGGCGGTGGACAGCCGCTCGACCAGCAGCAGGCCGACCCCCTCGGACCAGCCGGTGCCGTCGGCATCGGCGGAGAAGGGCTTGCACCGCCCGTCCGGCGCGAGGCCGCGCTGACGGGAGAATTCCACGAAGGCGGTGGGTGTGGACATCACGGTCACCCCGCCGGCCAGGGCGAGGTCGCACTCGCCCTGACGCAGCGCCTGCGCGGCGAGGTGCAGGGACACCAGCGACGACGAGCAGGCGGTGTCCACCGTGATCGCCGGCCCCTCCAGCCCGAACGAGTACGCGATCCGTCCCGAGGCGACGCTGCCCGCGTTACCGCTGGCCAAGTACCCCTCTAGCTCCTGCGGCACGACCCCGGTGGCGGAACCGTAGTCGTGGTACATCACCCCGGTGAAGACACCGGTACGACTACCACGCAACGACCCCGGATCGATCCCCGCATGCTCGAACACCTCCCACGCCGTCTCCAACAACAACCGCTGCTGCGGATCCGTCGCCACCGCCTCCCGAGGAGACATCCCAAAAAAATCAGCATCAAAAAGATCCGCATCATGCAAAAACCCACCATGCCGCGTATACGACCTACCCACCCGATCCGGATCCGGGTCATACAACCCATCCACATCCCAACCCCGATTCACCGGAAACGGACCAACCGCATCCACCCCCTCCGACACCAACCGCCACAAGTCATCCGCCGACCGCACCCCACCCGGAAAACGACACGCCATACCCACGATCACCACCGGATCGTCGTCGTCGGCCACGCCCACCTCGGTGGGCGCCACGGGGGCAGGCTCGACGGTGGACCACTCGGCGGTGAGGAGGGTGGCGAGTCTGCCGGCCAACGCGGCCGGAGTCGGGTGGTCGAAGACCAGCGTGGTGGGCAGTGACAGCGCGGTCACGGCGGCCAGCCGGTTACGTAGTTCCACGGAGGTCAGCGAGTCGAACCCGAGACCCAGGAAGGCCCGTTCGGGTTCGATGCCGCTCGGGTCGGCGTGGCCGAGGACGTCGGCCACCTGGGCGCGTACCAGATCGACGAGGACGCGGTCGCGGGCCGCGGCGGGCAGCGAGGCCAGCCGGCGGGCCAGGTCCGCCGGCCCCGTGTTCGCCGGGCGGTCGACCGCCCGGGGGGCCGGTACCAGGGCGCGCAGCAGCGCGGGCGCGTCGGCACCCGCGGCGCGCAGCGCACCCCGGTCCACGCCGGTGACCGCGAGCACCGGCCCGGCCAGGGTGTGCGCCGCGTCGAAGGCGGCCAGACCCTCCTCGGCGGAGAGCGGCAGCAGTCCGATCCGGGCGATCCGTCGCCGGTCGACCGCACCCAGTGCGCCGGAGAGTGCACTCTCGGTGTCCCAGAGTCCCCAGGCCAGACAGATGGCGGGTCGGCCCTGTGCCCGCCGGTGCCGCGCCAGGGCGTCGAGGTACGCGTTGCCGGCCGCGTAGTTGGCCTGCCCGGCCGTCCCGAGCAGGCCGGCGAGGGACGAGAACAGCACGAACGCCGAGAGATCGTGCCCGCTGGTGAGCGTGTGCAGGTGCCAGGCGGCGTCGATCTTCGGCCGGGTCACCTGGTCGACCTGGTCCGGCGTCAGTGACCCGAGCACCCCGTCCCGGGTCACCCCGGCGGCGTGCACGACCGCCGTGAGCGGGTACGCCGCCGGGACGGCGGCGATCGCCGCGGCCAGTGACTCACGGTCGGTCACGTCGCAGGCGGCCAGGGTGACTCGTGCGCCGGCCGCGGTGAGTTCGTCGGCCAGCTCGTCCGCCCCGGCTGCGGCCGATCCGCTGCGGCTGAGCAGCAGCAGGTGCTGGGCGCCGTGCTCGGCCACCAAGCGGCGGGCGACCAACGCACCGAGTGCCCCGGTGGCACCGGTGATCAGCACCGTCCCCTGGTCCCAACGCGGTGCCGGGATCGTCTCCGCCGGCCGGGCCGGTACCAGCCGGGGCAGGAACACCACACCGTCCCGGATCAGGACCTGCGGCTCGTCGGTCCCCACCGCGGCCCCGAGGGCGTCGATGCTCCGCTCGTCGGAGCCCACGTCGGCCAGCACGAACCGGCCGGGCGCCTCGGTCTGGGCGGTACGCAGCAGGCCCCAGACCGCGGCGCCGGTCAGGTCGGTGACCTCCGGCTCGGCGGCAACGGCTCCCCTGGTGAGCACCACCAGCCGGGCCCCGGCCAACCGTTCCTGCGCCAGCCAGTCGCGCGACAGGGCGAGCATCCGGTGGATCGCCGACCGGGTCGCCTCGGGCTGGTCCACGGACTCGTCGGATGGGAGGGCCGCCGAGGTGAGAACCACCTCCGGCACCGCGTCCCCACGGTCGAGGGCGGCGGCCAGCGCCGCCAGATCCGGGTACGCGGGCACCCCCGCCAGCAGTGCCTCGTCACCCAGCACCGCCCAGTTGCCCGGGCCGGTGGCCACCGACCCGATCGGCGCCACCGGCTCCAGACGCTGCCAGTCCAGTTCGAACATCCGGTCCCGGGCGCCGTCACCGGGAGCGCGGCCAAGGTCGCGCGACAGCGGTCGGAGTGCGAGTTCGCGGACCTCGGCCACCACCGAACCCAGCCCGTCGGCGAGCAGCAGGGTGACCGAGTCGGCACCGGTCGGCGCGACCCGGACCCGGAGCGTGCCAGCCGCCGCGCCGAGCAGCCGTACGCCGGAGAACGAGAAGGGTAGTACGGGCGTACGGTCCGGACCGGTCACCTCCGGCAGCAGCGGGTGCAGGGCGGCGTCGAAGAGTGCCGGGTGCAGGGTGAACCGGCCCGATTCGCCGCCCACCTCCTCGGGGAGTGCCACCTCGGCGAAGAGTTCGTCGCCTCGTCGCCACGCCCGCCGCAGGCCCTGGAACCACGGACCGTACGCGTAGCCGTACTCGACCAGGCGCTGGTAGCAGCCGTCCAGGTCGATTTCGGTTGCCTCGTCGGGTGGCCACACCAGCAGGTCGTCGATGATCGGGGCGGGCCCGGCGGAGTCTGGTGCCAGCACGCCCTCGCCATGCCTTGTCCAGCGTTGGTCCCCCGAGGTCGCGTCGCCCCTGGCGTACACCCCGACCGTGCGCTGTCCGTCGTCGCCGGTCTCGCTGATCACGAGTTGCAGTTCGAGCGCCCCGCGTTCGGGTAGCACCAGCGGTGTGGTGAGGACGAACTCCGCCAGCCGGTCGCAGCCGAGTTGCCGGCCGGCGCAGACCAGGAGTTCGACCAGCGCCGTGGCCGGGACCACGACCGTGCCGTGCACCCGGTGGTCGCCCAGCCAGGGCTGCTGCTCCACCGACAGGCGACCGGTCAGCAGGGTCGAGCCGCCGTCGGCGACCGCGACCGAGGCGCCGAGCAGCGGATGTCCACCGGCCCGCAGACCCGCCGCGGTGACGTCACCGGGGGCGGCCGAGGCGCGCAACCAGTGGCGGCGGTCCTGGAAGGCGTAGGTCGGCAGGTCGATCCGACGGGCGCCGGAGTCGGCGAGGAAGGCGTCCCAGTCCACCCGGACACCCCGGCTGTGCAGGGTGGCCAGGGCGGTGACCGCGGTGGCCGGCTCGGGCCGGTCTGCCCGCAGCATCGGTACGGCGACCAGCGTCCGGGCATCCTCCCCGGCATCGGCTTCGCCAGCCGCCACCAGTCCGGTCAGGACCGCGTCCGGTCCCACCTCCAGCAAGGTGTGGGCGCCCAGCCGGCGCGCGGTACGCACCGCGTCGGCGAACCGTACGGGCTGGCGGACCTGGTCCACCCAGTACTGCGGATCGGTCCACCGTTCGTCCGGCATCAGGTCGCCGGTGACCGTCGAGATGATCGGGATGGTCGGTGGCCGGAGGGTAAGTGACGACACGACGGCTCGGTACTCGTCCAGCATCGGCTCCATCAACGGCGAATGAAAACCATGCGACACCGCCAACCGCCGCGACCGAACCCCCCGCCCCCGCAACACCTCAACAACCGCCAACACCTC
>NZ_JBFAPP010000054.1:0-2616 GCF_040676775.1 Micromonospora sp. NPDC049523
CCCGGCGCTGCTCCGGTCGTACGCGATGTATAACCACCCCCGGCCCGCCAACATTCCGCGAACCCGCCCCCGACGAGAGTTGATCAAGCCCAAAAGCCTCGCACACCCGACACCCAACCCACACGGAAACCCTGATGTAGAGAAAGAGGGGCTATCCGCGAACGAATAACCCCTCATTCACTGAAAGAGGCCCCCGCGAGGTTTGGGGGGTGGGTTCCCGCGTGGCGAAGGATGGGGTTGGGGGCGGACTCCGGGGGTGGGCGGGGCGTGTTGGGGCCGTCAGGCGGAGGTGACGGGTGCACGGCCGGGCTGCGGCGCATCGGCCGGGGGTGCGGAGATGGTGGCTTCGGGTTGGCCGAGCAGCCGGGCCATCGCACGGCGGGCGCGGACGAAGCCGCCGCGATCCCGGTGCAACCGGAGGGTGTGGTTGAGCGCGAGCATCTGGCCGACCAGTTCGAACACCACCTGGTCCGAGTCGGTCCCCGCGGGCAGGTCACCCGCCTGCACCGCCAGGCGTACGTGCAGACGCAGGTCGCGTTCCCACAGCCCGACGAGCCCGGCAACGGCGTCGCGTACGGGGCCGTCGCGGTCGTCGTACTCGCTGGCAGCGGCGGTGAAGAAGCAGCCACCCGGAAACACCTCACGCTCCAGGTGGGAGATCCACGCCTCGCACATGGCACGCAGACGTGGCAGCCCCGGTGCGGCACCGATGGCGTGGTCGGCTGTTTCGCGGAAGAAAATCTCGGCAGCCGTGTCGACGACCGCGAGCTGGAGGGATTCCTTGGAGCCGAAGTGGCCCAGCAGCCCCGACTTGCTCAGCCCCAGATCGGTGGCGAGCCGGCCGATGGTGAGTCCTTCCAGGCCCTCGGTCGACGCGACCGCCACACCGCGCGCCAGGATCGCGGCGCGGGTTCGACCGGCTTCGGTGCTGGATCGACGCGGGCTCACGGCGCTCACTATAGCGAGCAACGACCCCTTTAGCGTACGACCGTTCGGACGCTATAGTCCCCTGACACCACCGTCCGTCACGCCATCGATGGGAGCCTGGGTGCTCTACCGGATAGCCAGACTGCTGCTGATTCCACTGGTCCGACTCTTCTTCCGGCCCGTCATCGAGGGCCGGTCGAACGTACCCGCCGAGGGGCCGGTGATCCTTGCCAGCAACCATCTGTCGTTCTTCGACAGCGTCATCATTCCGCTGATGGCGCCGAGGCGCGTGGTCTTCTTGACCAAGGCCGAGTACTTCCACGGTCGAGGGCTCAAGGGACGCGTGGTCCGCTGGTTCTTCATCACGATCGGCTCGGTCCCGGTGCAGCGCGGAGCCAACCGCGCGGCGCAGGCATCACTCGACGCGGCGTTGGAGGTGCTCGGCGCCGGTGACGCCTTCGGGATCTACCCCGAAGGCACTCGGTCCGTCGACGGACGGCTCTACCGTGGCCGGGTCGGTGTGGGCTGGCTGGCGTTGACCGCACGGGCACCCGTCGTACCGGTTGCGCTCAAGGGCACCGAACGGATCCAGCCCGTCGGCAAGAAGCTGCTGAGGATCAGCCGCGTGACCATCCGGTTCGGCACCCCGCTGCACTTCGGCCCCGACTACGGCGAGGCCACGTCGGCGTCCGATCGGCGCCGGGCCACCGACGAGATCGTCCAGGCGATCGGTGCGCTCTCCGGCCAGGAGTACGCCTCCGGCTACAACGACCCGAGCCGGGTGTGATCCGGCCAGCGCTGGAACCCATACGTTGCTAGCCTCCGGGCGTGACTGACCATCGGCTCCTCGACGTCGGCAACGTACACCTGGGTTACCGCGTCACCGGCGAGCTCGGCGCCCCGCCGATGGTGTTGTTGCACGGCGGCGGCGGGGACGGGTCGACCTGGGGCGAAGTGTTGGCCGACTTCACCGACCGATGGCGGGTCTACACCCTCGACCTGCGCGGTCACGGGCACAGTGACCAGCCCGGCCGGTATTCGGTCGAGCTGATGCGCGACGACCTGCTCGGATTCCTCCAGGGACTGGGCCTCGACCGGGTGACGCTGGTCGGGCATTCGCTCGGCGGTGTGGTGGCGTACCTCTTCGCCGCCGCACATCCCGATCGGGTCGAGGCGTTGGTGCTGGAGGAGACACCGCCGCCGATCCCACTGGGGCTGACCATGCCACAACGCCCGGACCAGCCACTGCCGTACGACTGGGCGGTGCGACCGGCGATCATCGCCCAGTTCAACGCACCCGATCCGAGTTGGGCGGCGGCCCTGCCGCAGATCGTCGCGCCAACCCTCGTCATCGCAGGGGGACCGACCAGCCACCTGCCGCAGGAACAGATCTCGGCCATGGCCGAGCAGCTTCCGGCCGGTCGGCTGGTCACCATCCCGGCCGGACACCAGGTCCATGCCACCCGACCGGTGCAGTTCAGCGCCGAGGTCCGGGCCTTTTTGGGTACGCCCTGAGCCACGACAACTTCCGCGTACGCGAAAAGCCGGGCCCCCTTTCACAGGGGACCCGGCTTCTGTTCGCTATTCGTGTTGCTTACTTGGTCCAGACGTCCTGCACGATGTGCGCGGCCTGGTTCTCCCACTGCGCGTACGCATCCGGGAACGCCGACACCTGAACCTTCTGCGCCG
>NZ_JBFAPP010000055.1:0-2140 GCF_040676775.1 Micromonospora sp. NPDC049523
CAGAAGGTTCAGGTGTCGGCGTTCCCGGATGCGTACGCGCAGTGGGAGAACCAGGCCGCGCACATCGTGCAGGACGTCTGGACCAAGTAAGCAACCAGAGCATTAAGCCCGCTGGCCGGGTCCCCGAATCTGGGGACCCGGCCAGCGGCATCTGCGATGTCGGCGGAGTGGTCCGTACGTTTCACGCCTGCGCGCGACTCAGCCGGACCACCGGGATATCGCGCGACGTATTTTGCTGGTACGTGTCCCAGCGGGCGAACACCTCCGTCAGGTGTGGCCACACACGGGCCTTCTCCTCGGGTGACAGCGTCTCGGCGTACGCGGGGAAACGCTCCGTCCCCACCCGGAGACGCACCTCGGGATTCTCCTCAAGGCACCGGAACCAGAGTGGATCGTCGTCCTTGCCACCATTGGACGCGACCACCAGGTACGACTCCGCGTCCCGACCATAGATCAGAACGGTACGGTGCCAGGCGCCACTGCGTCGGCCCCGGTAGTCCAGGAGCAGGCACGGAGCACCGTGGATGGTGGTCGCCCGGGTTCCGCCCGACTCCTCGTACGCCCGTGCCTGCTTGGCCACCCACTCCACCGGACTGATCCGTACCGCCTCGTCGGTCGGCGACGGGTTGGGAAGCTGGCTCATGCGACCGGGAACCAGTTCGCCCGTACGGCCGCGAAGCTGTCCTCGGGTATCCCCTCCGCGAGTGGTTGGGAGAACTCCCAGACGTAGCCGTACGGATCCACGCACTCGAAGACGCGGTCGCCCCACGCCTCGTCCATCGGTTCCGTGGTTATGGTGCAGCCGGAGGTCCGGCAATACTCGTAGCTCGCCTGGAGGTCCTCCACGCCGAGCCCGATGGCAACGCCGAGGCCGCGCGGGCCGACCTGGGTCTGGCGTTCCCGTTCACTGTCGGGGAACGGCATGCCCACCAGGGCGTCGACGATCAGGTGTACCTCTCCGCGCTGGAGGATCGTCATCACGGGACGACCTGTCGGGTCCGGTACGGTGCCCACCTCGTCGAACCCGAAGCCGCGGTAGAACCGCGCGGCAGCCTCGACGTCGGCGACCCGCAGGCCCACCCGGAATGTTGCTGCGACCACGCGACCGCTCCTCTCTGCCGCGACCCAACGAGTTTGGGTACGCCGTACGCAAAGTTATTTGGGTACGGTATACGCAAACAAGGGAGCTGTCCATGGCTGCTGCGCCCCAGGACCGGGCGAACCTGGTACGGACCTTCGAGTTGCTGTGGAATCTGCGGGAGCACTCGGGCCTGGGCCGCAAGGCCGGGCTCACCGTGGACCAGATCACCTCGGCCGCGATCGAGGTCGCCGACGCCGAGGGTCTGGAGAGCTTCTCGATGCGGGCGGTGGCGGACCGACTCGGTGTCGGGGCGATGTCGCTCTACCGGCACGTACCCGGCCGGGAGGAACTGCTCGACATCATGGTCGACCGGGTCTGCGCGGAGGTCCGCTACGACAACGAGAGCCAGGGCGACGCGAGCCCCGGCGACTGGCGTACGCGACTGGAGCACATCGCCCGAGCCAACCGCGCGATGATCGAGCGGCACCCGTGGCTGTTGCGGCTCTTCCCGCGGCGACCGCCCCAGGGACCGGGCGTGCTCACGAAGTACGAGGCCGAACTGCGAGCCGTCGAGGGAATCGGGCTGACCGACGTCGAGATGGATTCCGCGCTCGCCCTGCTCCTCGGCTACGTACGCGACGCCACTGCCGGCGTACTGGAGTGGAAGACGGTGTCCGAGCGGACCGGGCAGAGCGACGACGAGTGGTGGATGACCATCGGTCCGCTGCTGGATCGGGTGCTCGTCCGGAAGCGCTACCCCCTTGCGATGCGCGTCGGTACGGCGGCCAGCGAACACTACAAGGGCGTGCACGACCCTGAGCACACGTTCGAATTCGGCCTACAACGCGTACTCGACGGCATCGAGGCGTTCGTACGCACCGAGCGCAAATAGGATTCGCCCGACACCAACGCTAATCGCCCGGCGCCGTCCGGACCTCTGAGCCCCGTGTCGGGCGTGCGAGGTTTTTGGGCTTGATCAACTCTCGTCGGGGGCGGGTTCGCGGAATGTTGGCGGGCCGGGGGTGGTTATACATCGCGTACGACCGGAGCAGCGCCGGG
>NZ_JBFAPP010000056.1:0-1304 GCF_040676775.1 Micromonospora sp. NPDC049523
AGGTTCAGGTGTCGGCGTTCCCGGATGCGTACGCGCAGTGGGAGAACCAGGCCGCGCACATCGTGCAGGACGTCTGGACCAAGTAAGCAACACGAGCATTAAGCCCGCTGGCCGGGTCCCCGAATCTGGGGACCCGGCCAGCGGCATCTGCGCTCACGGGGCCCGCAAGGTCGCCGCAAGGTTCGCGAGCAGGTCAGGGCGCAATCGTGGAACCGCTGGCACCTCAGATGCAGCCAAAACCCGCGGTGTATCCCCGCGGTCCGACGACAGCATCGGCGGTCGACCAGCCCACTGTCCGCCTACTCACCCCAGGGAAGGCACGTCTCATGACCGATCCTCACCAGGCTGGCAACCCCGACCCCAGGTCGTACACCAGACGCTGGCTCCTGCGCGCGGGCGGAGCACTGGGTCTGGCGGCGACGGGCGCCACGCTATCCGCCGCGACCGGTGCCGATGCGGGCATCGCCCCTCCAGTCGATGCCGAGGACACCACTGGTGCCTTCGGCAACCCACCTGCGACCGAAGCGCTGCGGCGCCAGCGCCAACGTGTCGGCGTGTCCGGCCAGAGCAGTGTGGTCGCGGAATCGGGGGTGGCGGTCGGACCCCAGTCGATTTCGGCCGCCGGTGCTCGTCTCAGCCCGAGCGCAACCGCTATCGACAGCACGCCGCTGGCCCGCCGCACCTCGGGCGCACCTTGGACCGTGAAGGGCTGATCGCGATGCAACTACACTTCCGCAACAACTATGGCCTTCGCATCTGGGTTTCGATCATGTACTACGACCCGGGCTGCTCCGCGTACGGTTCTCCGTGGGCGACCCGCGGTTGGTGGGCTATCGACTACGGTGGCCAGGCATATGTGCTGAACACGAACAACCGTTACGCCTACTTCTACGCCGAGGCCGCCAACGGCGCGGTGTGGGCCGGTGGGTACGGCCCGATCTACGTCCCTCAGAACGGTTTCGACCTCTGTCAGAACATTGGTCAGACCGGCGCCCGAATCGTCGGGCTACGCGAGGTCTATATCCCCAGCGACGTCCATACCGTCAACCTGACCTGACGCCCACCACCTGCCCGTGCGAGATACCTGCGACGTGACAAGGGTTAGCGGCGCCCCGCCGAGGGGTGCCGCTAATACTCGCTTGCCCCGCAACGCGCCGCACGTCGCACCTGCGAGGTTTTTGGGCTTGATCAACTCTCGTCGGGGGGCGGGTTGGCGGAATGTTGGCGGGCCGGGGGTGGTTATACATCGCGTACGACCGGAGCAGCGCCGGGGTTGTGTTCTCGCCTCGTGCCGGCTGTGGCCT
>NZ_JBFAPP010000057.1:0-1257 GCF_040676775.1 Micromonospora sp. NPDC049523
GACGCGCCGGTGACCATGTTGCGGGTGTACTGGATGTGCCCGGGGGTGTCGGCGATGATGAACTTGCGCCGCGGGGTGGCGAAGTACCGGTACGCCACGTCGATCGTGATGCCCTGTTCCCGCTCGGCCCGCAGCCCGTCGGTGAGCAACGCCAGGTTCGTGTACTCGTCCCCCCGCGCGGCGGAGACCGCCTCGACCGCGGCCAACTGGTCGGTGAACAACGACTTCGTGTCATAGAGCAACCGGCCGATCAGGGTCGACTTACCGTCGTCGACGCTACCCGCGGTCGCGAAACGCAACAGGTCCATCGCCCGACCCTCGACCAGCCCGGTGTCGGTGACCGCTGTGGTGCTCATCAGAAGTAACCTTCCCGTTTGCGGTCTTCCATCGCGGCCTCACTGACCCGGTCATCGCCACGGGTCGCCCCCCGCTCGGTGATCCGGGTCGCGGCGACCTCCTCGATCACCAACTCCACACTGTCCGCGACCGACAACACCGCCGCCGTACACGAGGCGTCACCGACCGTCCGGTACCGCACCCGCGCCGTGAACGGCTCCTCCACACCACGAGGCTGGATGAACTCGTTCACCGCGTACAGCATCCCGTCCCGCTCGATCACCTCACGCTCGTGCGCGTAGTAGATCGACGGCAGCGACAACCGCTCCCTGGCGATGTAATGCCAAATGTCAAGCTCGGTCCAGTTCGACAACGGAAACACCCGAATCGACTCACCCGGATGATGACGCCCGTTGTACAACGACCACAACTCCGGCCGCTGATTCTTCGGATCCCACTGCCCGAAATCATCCCGGAACGAGAACACCCGCTCCTTCGCCCGCGCCTTCTCCTCGTCCCGACGCGCACCCCCGAACAACGCGTCGAACCGGTACTTCTCCACCGCCGCCAACAACACCGGCGTCTGGATCCGGTTCCGCATCCCATCAGCGGACTCCCGCACCAGGCCGGACTCCAACGCCTCCGGCACACTCGCCACCACCAACTGCAAACCCAACTCCGCCACCCGCCGGTCCCGGTAATCAAGCACCTCGACGAAGTTGTGCCCCGTGTCGACATGCATCACCGGGAACGGAATCCGCGCCGGCGCGAACGCCTTCTGCGCCAACCGCAACATCACGATCGAGTCCTTGCCACCCGAGAACAGCAGCACCGGACGCTCCAACTCCGCCACCACCTCACGCATGACGAAAACGCTCTCCGCCTCCAGAGCATCCAGATGCGACACCCGGTACGCCGCCG
>NZ_JBFAPP010000058.1:0-1040 GCF_040676775.1 Micromonospora sp. NPDC049523
CTAGGGCGCGTTTTATAAGTCCGGTCGGAGCCACTCGCCGATGGCGGTGATGGTCAGGACGGCCTGGTAGCGGACGGCGAGTTTGTCGTATCGGGTCGCGACGCCGCGGTGGCGTTTGAGGCGGTTGATGCCGCACTCGACGGCGTGGCGTTGCCGGTAGACGACCGGGTCGAAGCCGGGTGGGCGACCGCCCTTCGATCCCTTGGCTTTGCGGTGGGCATCCTGGTCGGCCTTACTCGGGATGCAGGCCTTGATCCCGCGGGAACGCAGATGGGCTCGGTTGCCTTTCGAGGTGTAGGCCTTGTCGGCCAGGACCAGGTCCGGACGGGTCCGGGGATGCCCACCGCCGGGCCGGCCCACCCGGATCTTGCGTAAGACGGGGATGAACTGCGGGCTGTCGCCGCGTTGACCGGCCGTGAGGATCAGGGCGAGGGGTTTCTGACCTTGCTCACAGGCCAGATGCGTCTTGGTGGTCAGCCCCCCTCGCGACCGCCCGAGCGCGTGATCGACGGGCTCGTCGTGGATGCCGCCGGGTGGTTCTCTCTGCAGATGCCCGTCACGGCGGGCGCCGGCAGCGTGTTGGTGGGCGCGGCTGGTCATCGAGTCGATGCTGACGTCCCACTCGATCCGGCCGGCCGCGTCAGCGTCGGCCTGTAACCCGGCGAGGATCTTCTCCCAGGTGCCGTCGCGCTGCCAGCGGCGGAACAGGCCGTAGATGGTGGGCCAGGGCGCGTACTCGGCCGGGACGTCACGCCAGGGTGAACCGATCCGGATGCGCCACCGGATCCCGTCGATCAGCTGCCTTCTTGTCCACTTCGGCGGACGACCCCGAACCGGCGCGGCGGGTAGCAACGGGGCAAGCGCCGCCCATTGCGCGTCGGTCAGGTCGTGCCGCCTCGTCACCGCTAGGGTGGCCACGAGGTCTCCGGTGCATGGTGCTTCTTGGTCGTTGTACCAAGTACCGGAGACCTCGCTGTCTATCGATCACCGCCACGCCGTGACCTCAACCTGCCCACCGTGCTTTATGAAACGCGCCCTAG